>NZ_JBPOEN010000004.1:0-484145 GCF_059941365.1 Photobacterium sp. 270122K | reverse complement strand
CGCAAATAGCGGCCTTTGAGTTACTTAGATATTCACATTATCATATCATCAGACGGTATGACGATTACTTATCAATCGTAAACGTGAAGAACTGGCTGGTGCCGTTGTCATTATCACTGACGATATAGCCTTTGGCTTGCTGTGGCGTTTGTTGGGCAACCGCAATAGATTCGATCTTGGTAATAACGGTTTTACCGCCTTGTTCGACTTTTTGGCTGTAAGGAATAAGATCGAGATTCGACGTTTTATCTAATGTAGCCAATGGCAACACGCCGACAAAACTGCCCTGAATCGCACCATCATTCACACTGCTCTGATTATTCCCTTCTACCGATGCAGTGAAAATCAAACTCTTGCTGTCTTTCCAGTAATCGGCACCCGAGAAACAGGCTTGCACGCCGTTAATGGTGGGCAATTGTGCCTGATACACGTTCAATGACGGCAAGGTGTTGGATTGGCCCGTTAAGTAGTGCATCAAATCCGTCGTCTTCATGGCAAAAATGGCATTCTTACCTTCATTGCCGCGATTGAAGATGAAAATCTTATTGGCGGTGTTGGCGATCCCTTCAATGTTGATTTTTTCTGCTGAGGTGAACCCCGCAGCCTGATGCAGTTTTGTATACAGGTGAGAGAGCGACAGTTTCTGGTTGTCTCCCCCTTTTACAGGAACGAGGTACGCATTTTCGCGTAATGTTTTTTTACTGCCAGAACCGATAACAAAGTAATAAGGCTGATTGTTGTAATGGATCAGCGTCATCGATTCAAAGTCAGGTTTGGTTTTATGGTTAATACGGTTGTGTTTATTTACCGGGAAGTGATCAATCATCACTTTCTTTTCAATCTTGAAATCAGGATTGACCGTAAATAACCACGGTGAATCATCACCGGTGACAATTAACTGTCCATTATGCATAACCATGCCTGAGCCTGAAGAAAGGTTATGATTAATGGTTGAGTTTGCAATGTCGAAGGTAAACGGCGCAGTGGCTGCTTGAGCATAACCCGTTGTCAATAATGCGGCTGCAGTTAGCAGACCAATAGTCGTGTATTTATTTGTTTTCATTGTTATATCTACATATTGATGAAGGTTGAATGTGATCGCACTCTACACCTGTTTATTCCTGATAAGAAGATAGGCCAATGTATATTTTAGCTTTTAAATATGTTTTGAGGGTTTTTTATCGTTAACATGTTGAAAAGTTATTGGAATTAATAAATGTAAAAATCAGCATGCACAATAAAAGTGTTTATTGTGCTGGCAATATACGGGAGGCAAGGAAGTGGGTGAGGAATAAGAAAGCGGCTTTCAGGGGGGATGTGTGTGATCTTACCGTTAAATAACGACCATCCGGCGGACTACTGTGGGCAGGATAGTGGCATCGCATTATCTTCCTGATAGGCGCTGGTTACTTACCTACCATACTCAACGGTGACTAAACGGCATGTTGTATATACAGTGACCAGTGTTCGTGGCTGATTGTGGGAGTATTCCGACAAGGGCTGTGTGGCTGCGATGGTATTTTATTCAATTTAATGACGCCGTGAATGTGATGAAAAATTTTACTTGGAACGTGATAATTTTCACCGGATAATCCGCGCGATTTTTATGGGAGACATATTTTGCGATGTTATTTCTGTATTAAATCCTGCTCTTCGTCTTAGCCGTTATTCCCATCATTTTTTGTGTCTGGATACTTTAATTTTCGGTGTCTCACGGTCTTGCGTCTATCTACTCAGTCGACGTTTTTCCTGTGTTATGACGGTGTGTTAACTAAAATTAAAATTGAATAGTAATATTTATTTCCCTGTGGTAGGTAAGATAGTGATAGGTAAGAAACAAGATGCATTATGAACGTTTTTTCAATGGGGCAGCCTGCGGCCTTCTTATTTGTAAAAATGATCCTTACTCCACGATTGTGCGTGCGAACGATGCATTTTATTCCCTAACCGGCTACACCCGAGAAGAGATGCACAGCCTGCATCAAGACCGCTTTGCCGCCTTGGTGATGGATGACTTATCGCCGATATTGAAAAAAGTGGGGAAATCAATACAGGAAGGCACCGTTTTAGATTACGAATTTCGCATAAGACACAAAAATGGTGAGGTGCTATGGATTCATGATGTTGCCACCTATCATGCTGATGAGGATGTATTTTATGTGGTGATCATGAATATTTCCTACCGCCAAACTGCGTTGGAGCAGGTGTATAAAACGGCGAGTGTGGATGGCCTGACCGGATTATTAAACCGGTATTATTTAGAAGCCGCCATACAAGACAAACTCAATACGGCGTCGCCGTCACCCTCGGCATTATTGTTGATTGATCTTGATAATTTTAAACAGGTTAACGATACCTACGGGCATGTGGTCGGTGATCGTTTATTGCTCGATGTCAGCCAGAAATTAGCGGCGCTGTTTGGTGATAACGGCATTCTCGGCCGATTGGGTGGCGATGAGTTTTTGGTTTTCCTGCCCCATGTGCCGTCAGTGGGATATTTGGTGACGGTGGCCAAACAGCTGGTCGCACAATTGCAGTTTATGACGCAAGCGATCCCTGTGTCAGCCTCGGTAGGTGTGTGTTTTGATGTGGCAGGCACGGCGTCTTTCTCGGGGTTGTACCGTGATGCTGATGATGCCTTGTATGCGGTAAAACGCGCGGGCAAGGCAGGGTATTTGTTGGTCGAACAGGGCGGCATTGTGATCCCCACCGTCCCCTGACGGTGAGAATGCGGGGATCCATGACGATAACGCCCGTACGGTACATGCTATTTCGCTATAAAACACCGCAGTAACAGCGTACGATTCGGGCACTTTCGAAAAAATCAGGCGGCGCTTAGGTGCACGGACATAAAAAATTATGCAAATAACAGAAAAAGCATCACTTAACCACGCGTTACTTATCTCTATTTGCACACCGCAATTTAAAGGCGATGAAGCAACCGAATCACTGGCCGAGCTTGCACGCTTGGTCACTACCCTTGGGTTTAAAGTGGTCGGTACACAGTCGCAAAAGCAAAGCTCGACCCAGAAAATGAATGTACTGGGGGAAGGCAAACTGGCGGAAATCGCCCGTCTGACAGGCAACAGAGGGACGATTGAAGAAGAAATCGACCCAGAAGCATTATTTGAGGATCTGGAATTTTCGGACATCCCGACCGATGATCTGCCGTTTGCCTGTGCGGATGTGGTGGTGTTTGACTGTGATTTAAGTCCGTCACAACTGCGTAATGTCGAGAACCAATTAGGTGTCGAAGTGTTTGACCGCACGGGGATCATCATTGAGATCTTCAGCCGTCATGCCCGTACGCGTACCGCCCGTATGCAAGTTGAAATTGCCCGTCTGAACTATTTAGCGCCGCGACTGCGTGAATCGACCAGTGGCAACAAAGAGCGCCAAATGGGGAAAGGGGCGGGTGAAACCACGCTAGAGCTCGATCGCCGTAAAGTGCGAGATCAATTAGCGGAATTACGCCGTGAATTGGTGAGCGTGCAAGAGGAAATGAAAGGCCGACGCACCCAGCGCTCTGAGTTGTTCTCTGTCGCGCTGGTGGGCTACACCAATGCGGGTAAATCTTCCATGATGCGTGCCATTACGGGCAGTGACGTGGAAGGTGAAAACAAACTGTTTGCCACGTTGGATACGACTGTACGTGCATTGCAGCCGATCACACAACCGCGCATTTTGGTGTCAGATACCGTCGGGTTTATTAAAAAATTACCGCACGATTTGGTGGCGTCTTTCCATTCTACGCTCGCCGAAGCGCATGATGCCTCTTTGCTGTTGTATGTGGTGGATGCGTCTGACGCGTCTTTCCGCTCGCAGTTAGAGGTGGTGCATGAGGTGTTGGAAGAAGTGGGTGTTGAGGGCATTAAAAAGCGTTTGGTGTTGAATAAATCCGATCAGCTTAGCCCTGAGCAGCAACAAGCGTTACTGGAAGAATTTCCTGATGCAATGATGATGTCAACGCGTAACCCGCAGGATATCAAAAAGCTGCACCAATACATCGTGAGCGTGGCTGAGCACGACATGATTGAAGAAGAGATCATTGTCGCTTATGACGCGAAAGGGATCATCGGCGAAATTCGTTCAAGCATGAGTATCGTGAAAGAAGAGTATGAATATGATCATATTAAACTCACGGTACGTTCAAGTGCGATTGATTTAGCGCGATTGAAAAAGCGCATGCAGTGATTGATCGGCGGCCGTTAAGTACCAGCTGTTTATTATCAGCCGTTAATGGTCTGTCGTGAATAATGGCGCTAAATAGAGAGACAAGCGGTAGACGTTACCGCTTGTCTCTTTTTTTGTTTGGATCTTCAGGTTTCTGGCCTTTTTGTTTCAGGCTGAGCGCTTCAGATTAACCGTTTAAGACTTAGATCTTAAAGTACGCCATCTCATTTTTTATTGCGCCGATCCGCTCAGAGATCTCCACGTTGACGTCACTGATCTTGAGGGCGTTCTCCAAGCTGATCTGTACCGTGTGGTTGATGTTCTCCACGCGATGAGAAATGTCAGCCGTTACTGAAGATTGCTCCTCAGAAGCCGTAGCCACCAGTGCGTTAATTTCATTCATGGTTTCGACTTTTGCCATGATGTTTTGGAATGCTTGTGAGATCTCCTGCGACATGCGGTAAGACTCTTCCACTAAGCTGGCATTGTTGAGCATGAACTCATCGGCTTTCTTCGATTGTTCTTGCAGCTCATTAATGATGGCTTGAATGTCGACCGTTGACTGCTGGGTTTTTGCCGCCAGCGAGCGAACTTCATCGGCCACCACCGCAAAACCACGGCCTTGCTCACCGGCACGGGCGGCTTCAATCGCGGCATTCAGTGCCAACAGATTCGTTTGCTCAGAAATGGAGTTGATCACATCCACCACGGAGCTGATCTTGTCGCTGTACAGACGCAGA
Source organism: Photobacterium sp. 270122K (assembly GCF_059941365.1). Taxonomy (NCBI): domain Bacteria; kingdom Pseudomonadati; phylum Pseudomonadota; class Gammaproteobacteria; order Vibrionales; family Vibrionaceae; genus Photobacterium; species Photobacterium sp. 270122K. The sequence goes on along the minus strand of NZ_JBPOEN010000004.1, from coordinate 479,232 downwards.
TCGCTGACGATCATCGCCGATTCTTTGATTGAATCATTCACCTGTACTGAAATCGATTCGGCACGCACCATGGTTTCAGATCCCACGGAGACCACATTGAGCACTTCCGTGGCTTGGGTATCTGCCATGGCCGCATTGTGTGCGACATCGGTCGCTGTTGTTGACAGTTCAGTAATCGCCGCAGCCACTTGTTCCACTTCTGAAAACTCGTTCTGTGCGTTCGTTTTATTGTCTTCAATAATGGTTTCAATGTGTGACTGGTTCACCTGTAATGACTCAGTGACAGATTGCGTGGTTTGCGAAATTGTCTGAATGCGGTTTTGCATGGTACGCAGTGATTCGGACACTAAACCTGAAGCGGCAAACTGCACCGCTACAATGTTGCCATCAGCAAATTGCTCAATCTTACGGGCTAAGTCTTCCGGCTCTTCACCTAAGTTGGTGTCGATTTCTTTTTTCACGATGTAGAACACCACTAAGGCCAGGATCAAGCCGACACCCAACAAAATGAAGACGAACATCATCAGCATGGTGTTGCGGTTGGCGATGGTTTCTTCTTGCTGGGTGAACGAGAACACATCGTACTGGCCGTTGTAGTCTTGTTTAGATACCGTGTAGTAGATGTCTTGGCTGTCTTGATATAGCAGCGGTGTTTCGCTGGCTTGCTTAAAGGCAGGACGGATGCTGTAGATATTCTGACCCTTCCAGTCCGCCGTTTGGTTATGAACAAATAACACGTGGCCATCTTTACTGGTGATGGTGTATTCCATGTTGGTGCGTGCCAAGTCGGCACTGATATCGACATCAATGCTCAGTACGCCCACAATTTTCTGGTTACGATCTCGAACAGGGGAGGCCACACTGATGATGGTATCACCGGTGGAGCTGGTATAAGGGGAGGAGATCACATTGCGGCCTTGCATCGGCACGACAAACCATTCGCGTTGCAGGGCTTTGGCATTGAAGTTGGGCATGATGCCGCTCAGTTCCGCTGAATAGGTGAAGGTTTCACCGCTTGGCTTACTGAAATACACGCCCATGAAGCGGCCGTTTGAATCGCGAACGACGCTTTCCATGATGGCCAGCGTTTCGTCGTCAAAGTCGTAATCAGCAAAGCTGTTAGACAGGGCGGTCACGCTCGTTTCGGCACTGAGCAGGGTATTCTCCAGTGCAACCAACAAAGTGTTGGCGACCGCGTTGTTTTCTTTTAATACGTTGACATCTTTCCAGGCATCAAGGTAACGGTAACTCACCATGCAACTGAGTGAGATTAATACCGCTAACGTCAGTACAAAAGATAAGGTGATTTTCTTAAGCATGGTCCTCTCCCTGAGGTCATACATGGCGTGCTTTTTGCCATATTTCAAACAAAGGTTGTGACGTAAAAAGATAAGTCATGACATTGTTAAAAAATGAAAAACAATTTCAACAATGTGCTTTCTACACGTGATAGAAATTTGTTGAGAAACAGAAGCGGATATTCAATGCTTCTCTTATTCATGGTGGCGGCTATGCGTTTGATTGCGTGACGATGAATAATAAAAGTCAGTGGGTGTGAAGATGAATATTCAAGACTGATATTTTTTCTGTTCGCGACCATACCACAGGGCTATTTACAACCTGCACAGTAGCATGCTGTAAGTGTGCGTATGAACACTCTTTTTTTTATCGCTTTGGGTCTTTTTTATCTCAAAAATATCAATTATGTTGTTATTTTCTCGAGTGATACAGGGAAAGTAGCCAGGTGATCGTTCAAGACGGTGACCTTGCTGTGTTTTTTATGACATGGAAAACGATGAAATAAGACAATAAAAGAAGAAAGGATCCACCATTATGCTGTTGTGAGTCTTTATTACAATCGTTGCATTAATACATAGAGGGAGGAGGTTGATAAAAAGTTAATATTAAAACGAAATTATTTGAAGCGTAAATATAACGTGTAACAAACAGGCGCGGAATACCATTAAATCGTAAGGGTTGACGAAGGTAGAGCGTTTGTTCTACCTTGGTAGGTAGAATAATCATTCTACCTGAGGCCTTTTGGTCTCAGAGGATGGTGTGAACCGTCAGCATGAGGAGTACCGATGACAGAGACCGAGATTGCGGCCTGTTTAGAAACCACCTTTAGTCAGCAGGGGTTTGCGACGCCCAGTGTCGCGGATTTAAAGCGAGCCTCTGGGGTGAGTTTGCGCACACTGTACCGTTACTTCCCGTCTAAAGAGGCGATGGTGATTGGGGCGCTGAATCATCGCCACACCCGTTACGTGCAGTGGCTGTCCGACGGTGCACCCGCACAAGGGGAGACAGAGATTGTTTTCCATCATTTTGCACAATTGGCACGGTGGATGGCTGAGGCTGCACCGAATGGCTGTATGTCGATGAACGCGTTGGCAGCGTTTCCTGATAACGCTGAGATCCAGCAGGCAGTGCAGAGGCATAAGCAATACATTCGTGAACATTTCATTGCGTTGAGTCCCACTCCGCAAGTTGGCGAAGCGCTGTTTGTACTGCACGAAGGGGCGGCATCGGCGTGGCCTATTTTGGGGGAGGTTGCGACACAATCTGCCCAAGCGGCTGCGATGACATTGATGGCGACGCAGCGGTAAGTCCAGCATGTAACAAGTACATGTTTTACATCACATCCCGCATCATCACACGCTCTCGTATCGACAAGGCCGTTAATGGACAAACCGAGCGAGGAAGAGAAGGACAGGATCATGACGACAGACTTTTTACCCACAGAAACCGTAACGCACGCATCAACAGAGTCGATAAACACCATACCGCAGACCATGATGGGGGTGCAGTTGATTGGCCACGGAGGCCCTGAGCAGTTACACATCAACCATGCTATTGCTGTTCCAACGCCGACAGCAGGCGAGGTGCTGATCAAGGTTGCGGCGGCAGGGGTGAACAATACCGACATCAATACCCGTATTGGGTGGTATTCCAAACATGACGGGGATGCGGAAGATGCCAGTTGGTCAGGCAATGCGCTGTCGCTGCCACGGATCCAAGGTGCTGACGTGTGCGGGTATATTGTGGCGGTTGGATCGCAGGTGGATGCCTCTCGTATCGGCGAGCGGGTTTTGATTGAGCCGTGTTTACAGGAAGCGGGTGGAGCAGCACTGGCGCAGCCGTGGTATTTCGGCTCGGAGTGTGACGGCGGGTTTGCGCAATATACCGTGGTGGCTGCACGTCATGCTTACAAGGTTGAGAGTGCCTATTCTGATGTCGAGTTGGCGTCGTTTCCATGCTCTTACTCAACGGCAGAAAACATGCTGACTCGTGCCAATGTACAGACCGGGGATCGTGTACTGATCACCGGAGCCTCAGGCGGCGTGGGCTCGGCCGCAATCCAGTTAGCGAAAGCCCGCGGTGCAAAGGTTGTGGCGCTAACCAGTGCCTCGAAACAGGCGACGATGCGCGAAATAGGCGCTGATGATGTGGTGTTGCGTGACGAGGATTTGCTGACGGCACTGGGGGCAAACAGCGTGGATGTGGTGATCGATTTGGTCGCTGGGCCACAGTGGCCGGCGTATCTGGACGTGCTGCGCCCGCAAGGGCGTTATGCGGTATCCGGTGCAATTGGTGGCCCCCTCGTCGAGTTGGATGTGCGCACGTTATACCTGAAAGATTTGGCGTTCTTTGGCTGTACGGTATTGCAACCGTCGGTATTTGGCCGTTTGGTGTCACTGATTGAACAGGTGAAAATCGTGCCGCTGGTGGCCAAAAGCTATCCGTTGGCGGCCATCAATGAGGCTCAGGCGGCGTTTGAAACCAAACAGCACGTTGGCAAGATTGTGTTGACGGTGGCATAACGAGTGCGAATACCTGTTGGCGGCAGCTGGGCTGGGTAGCCAACAGGTGATTTTGTTTTAGACGCGCTTTGTTGAATGTGCGCTTAATGCGTTTGTGGTGTCACGGCTGAATCACGCTTGATCAACAGGGGATGAAAAATGCGAGACAGCGGACTGTCGGTGCCTTCCAGTGATAAACGGGCGGCATTGATCGCCATGCTTTCAATCGGGCTGCGAATAGTGGTGAGCTTCGGGCTGAAATAGCACTGCGGCAGTACATCATCAAAGCCGACAATCGACAAGTCTTCAGGGATCGCCACGCCGTGTTCTTTGAAAACTTGCATCGCGGCGGCGGCATAGAAATCATTGAATGCCACCATTGCCGTTACCGGTAACCCTTTGTTGAGCAGATTCGTCGCCGCTAATGCACCGCCCGGCTCACCGAAAGGCACTTCTTCAATCCAGTCAGGATTCACCTCAATACCGGCTTCTTCTAAGGCGCGGCGATAGCCGTCAAAGCGGTCGAATTTATCGTCCACTTCCATTTCACAAGACAAGTACGCAATGCGGGTATGGCCCAGCTCAAGCAAATGCTGGGTGGCCTTGTAAGTGCCTTCGCTGTTATCCAGCCACACACATTGTGATTCGATGGCGGGCACATGGCGGTTAACCACGATGAAACCGGGCAGTTGTTCCGCATGGTGGATCAGGGCGTCATCACTCATCGCTTTACTGTGGATCACAATGTTGCGGCAGCCTTTGCTCAGCATGAACTGAATCGCGTCTTCTTCACAGGTGGCATCGTAATCACCGCTGGCAACAATCACCTTGCGTTGGTGTTTGCGGGCGATTTTTTCCACCCCTTGGGTCAGCAGGCCGTAAAACGGTGAGTTAAAACGGCTGACGATCAAGCCGAGGGTATCGTGACCCTGATTGATGGTGAGGCGGCGATTGCCTTTTACTTGATAGCCCATCTGTTGCATGACCGCTTCCACTTTAGCAATGGTATCAGGCATGACATTCGGAGAGCGATTGATCACACGGGAAACGGTGGCGGTCGAGACGCCAGCGGCTTTGGCTACATCATTAATCGTGGTCATGTGTGTGCAAGATCTCATTTTTAAATCATGTAATTTACATCTGATAATATTGTTTTTTATTGGTGAATTCCATCACAGAACTCTCGTTTCTGACACATTATTCTGCACGCATTGAGTTAAACCGGTTTTGTTTCAAAATTTCTCTGTACCATCACACTGTTTCGGATGTAAATTACATGAATAATAAAACAATAACGACACCGCCAGCAGGATTAGCCTTGCTCCCTATCATTGCTATGTTGGGATTTTTAGTGATTGGCTACGGCATATACGGCCTGCCAATCGAAAGTTTATTGCTGGCGTCTGCGGTTGTTGCGGCAGGCGTGGCGTGGAAACTGGGTTACGGTTGGGATGATATTCAATCGGCCATCATTGATCGTTTGGCGAAAGCTTTGCCTGCGGTGTTCATTCTGGTGCTGGTGGGCGGTTTGATCGGTAGCTGGATGGTCGGCGGTACCATTCCGATGTTGGTGTTCTACGGCCTAAAAATTATCAGCCCTGAATACCTGATCCTAACGGCATTTTTGGTGACCTGTTTAGTCTCACTGTGTACGGGTACCTCTTGGGGTTCTGCCGGTACGGTGGGTGTGGCGTTGATGGGCGTTGCAACCGGTATGGATGCGAACTTGGCCGCAGTGGCCGGTGCGGTCGTGTCAGGGGCGTACTTTGGTGACAAAATTTCACCGTTGTCTGATACCACCAACTTTGCCCCTGTCGTGGCAGGGACCGATTTGTACTCACACATTCAACACATGTTGTGGACAACGATCCCGGCTTTCTTGTTGGCGTCGGTGGTGTTCTTCTTTGCGGGTAACAGCGATGTGAGTGCTGACACCCCTGAAAAAGTATTGGCGATTCTGGCTAACATTGAGCAGCTGTTCACGCTGAATATCTTCTTGTTGCTGCCACCTGCGCTGATCTTGTGGGGCGCAATCCGTAAATTGCCAACGATCCCATTGATGCTGGCGGCGATTGCGATTGGTGTGGCAAACGGTGTGATCTTCCAAGGTTTCAGCTTGGTGACGGCGCTGAATGCGATGCTGAGCGGCTTTAAAGTGAGCATGTTTGCGGATGCGGGCCTTGGGGATGTGGCATTGGTCTCTGATGTGGTGACATTGGTGAACCGTGGCGGTATGACATCCATGATGGGTGTGGTGCTGTTGGTGTTCTGTGCCTTCTCTTTTGCCGGTACGTTGGCGCTGACTGGCGGCCTGAATGTGTTGGTGAACACGATGGCGAAAGGCATTAAAGGCACTGCGAGCCTGATTGGTGCGACTATTGTGACCACCATTACTGTGGTATGTACCACCTCTGACGGTAAGTTAGCCCTGTTGATCCCTTCTGAATTGTTCCGTGACACGTACAAGAAAATGCAGCTGGATGCCAAGAACCTGTCTCGTACCATTGAAGATGCCGGTACGGTGATTGAGCCGTTGGTGCCTTGGACCAATGCCGGTGTGTTTATGGCGGCGACACTGGGTGTATCAACGTTAGATTACTTGCCTTGGGCGATTCAAAACTACTCTGCGATTTTCTTTGCCATGATTTGGGCGGTGACAGGGGTGGGTATCGCGAAGGCCGTGAAAGAGGTACGCCAAGGCGAGCCTGCAACGGCATAACAGAATGACGACGCGGCGCCATGACGGCGTCATGTAGAAGAAACATTATTATCATTTGAAGAAAAAACACAGGAAGCGTTGAGAGGGTCAGCGCTTCCTGCTTTATACGAGGTTTATATGGCGCACGAATTGGATACCGTAATCAACCGTTATGGCACAGACTGCTTGAAGTGGGATTACATGGAAAAGTGGCTGGGTGTGCCGGAAGGTGAGGCATTGCCAAGTTGGGTATCGGACTGGGATTTTAAAGCGCCCGATTTTATTACGGATCCACTGAAAGCACGTCTTGAACACGGTATTTTTGGTTACTCTGAGCGTGGCGATGAGTATTTCAATTCGGTGATTGATTGGTGGCAAGAGCGCCATCAGGTGACGCTGAAAAAAGAATGGTTCCACACCACGCCGGGCAGTTTGCCTGCGATTGCGATGCTGATGGAGCGTTGGAGTCAGGTGGGGGATAAGGTGTTGGTACTGAGCCCTGTGTACCATGCCTTCTACCGTACCATCACGAACACGCAGCGCACGGTGGCCGAATCGGCGCTGATCAATGACAACGGTTACTACACCATTAACTTTGATGATCTTGAGCAGCAGTTCAAAGACGGCGTGAAGATCATGATGTTCTGTAATCCGCACAACCCGGGTGGTCGCGTGTGGACAGAAGACGAAGTGACGCGCGTGTGCCAGCTGTGTCATCAGTATGGGGTGTACTTGATCTCAGATGAGATCTGGGCGGATATCGTGTTCCGTGGTCACACCTTCTTTAGCTGTCTGCGCGTTGACCCTACGTACTTCGACAAAATGGCGGTGTGCATTGCGGGGACCAAGTCGTTTGGTCTGCCGTCGATGCGTTTGACCAACACCATGATCCCGAATGAGAAAGAAGCCGAGGCATTAAAGTCTAAGCTGTTGGCCTACGGGATCGACGTGTACAGTGCGTTCAGCATTCTGGCCAACCAAGCCGCATACCGTCACGGCAGGGAGTGGCTGGATGACACCTTGGTGTATTTGGAAGCGAATAACCAGCGTCTGGCGGAGTTTGTTGGCAGCGAACTGACGCAAGTGACGTACCGTTTGCAGGAATCGACCTATCTGGCGTGGTTGGATTGCCGCGGCATGGGCATGGACGATGAAGAGTTGGAGCAGCGTTTGCACAAAGCCGGTGTGATCCCGACCATGGGATACGGGTTTGGTGACGATGGCCGTGGCTTTATTCGTCTTAACCTTGGTTGTCCGGCATCGATTCTGGAAGAAAAAATCCAGCGTCTGCGCACCGTTCTCAAATAACAGTAGACACATTCTGATACGAGAAAGCCCTCTTTAACGAGGGCTTTTTTCTGGCGTTTGCCTGTTTTTCGCTGATCCGGGTGGGGCGGTGAATTACTTTACGATCTTAATGCTGTCGACATCGACCGCATTGGCAGAGCTGTCTTTCTCAATTTCGCCGCGAATTTCCACTTTGTGATTGGGATTAATGGTTTGACCGTTCCATTCATCGTCATCGATTTCAATCGGCATTCTGCCCGTGTCATCGGCAAACATGTAACGCTCTTTGCCCAACGACAGGGTGACGTGACCAATCAGCGTGACCTCGGTGCCGTCGGTTAACCATGCTGCGTTTTGTACGTCCGCCACAGTATTGAGGTTGTCACTGGCACTTGGCCCTTGGAAACCGCCTGCCGCCTGCGCCGTACCCGTGCAAAGCAGCAGTGTGGCCAGTGTCAGAGAAAGGGGGCGAAGGCTCGAACGAAGAGCGAATTTACGTGTCGGTGTGTGCACAATACATCTCCTTGGTGTTAAAGTAGCGCGACAGGAAGCGCCCCGTCCGGTTCAGAGAGTCGAATGACGAAAATCGCGGGGGAGTGCCTTTGCCGAGTCATGCCGGACGAGGGTGCCATAATGCTGCTTTTCACTGTAGTGCATATCATCATGAAATACCATTGGCCGGGATCACTCGTTCTTCTTATGAACAGTTATGCGCGAATAAGTTCCAAATCTTGAAGTTGGTCACTCTATTCGAATCAAAAGTTGATAAAACGCATAGTTCTGCGTGGTCTGAGTGCATAATGTCTCGGTATTCCGTTCCATAGAAGTGTTAAGGTTACTAAATATGTCTGATGTACCCGTATCTGTTACAAATGTGGCCGACGTGGTTCAGCCTGTGGCTGAGTCTTCTGGCTCTATCTGGGGCTACGTAGCAGGTGGTGTTGCTTTGTTGATTCTGGCCGGTTATTTCGGTTACAAGAAACTCAACAAACCAGCCTTTATCATCAATCAGGTACGTAAACGTAACCTGAAAGAGATCAAAAAGCTGGGTATGGAGAATTCTGATTTTGTCGTTGATTTGGATCGCTTGCTGGACTCTGTCCTGACGTACGCAAACGAAAACGGCAAAACCGGGGGTGATGTGGTGAAGATCATCAGCCCATTGAACGATGCAGCACGTATTAAGACTGCGCGTGATATGTACCAATCCATGATTTACATTGCCAACGAAATTCACGACGCTTCACTCGCGCGTGAATTTAAGAACAAAGCCAAGCAAGTGAAAGCGAGTTCGCCATTGATGGCTGGCCTGCTAAAGCGCGCTGGGATCTAATCACAGTAGCGTGTCCGCCTAGGGGCTGACACCGTGCGGTGAATAGTCATGAAAAGCCACGTCGAGAGACGTGGCTTTTTTTATGGTTTTTATTTCGCAAAGCGATAAAAGGGAAATGTGTGATGCCACAAGGTAAAGCGCGGTTTTTGTCACCCTAGAGGAGAGCTTTATCACGGCAGTGGTCGGCTGAGCTTGCTAGGCTGGATATAAGCAGTAAGGATTTTTCTACTGGCTTTTATTGAAAGGGGGACGCGTATGAACACTCAACTCACCATCACCCTCGCGGGCGACGATCACCCGCAATTGATCAATGTACTGGCCGCCCAAACCCACGCCTTGGGCGGGAAGTGGCTAATCAGTAAAATTAACCGGCTGGATAACCAAGTGGTTGGGATCATTAAAATTGATATTCCCACCACCGCCGTCAGTGAGCTTAAACAGGCCTTTATGGCGCAGCAAGCCCTCGATATTCGCGTGATGGAGACGCCATCGACGCTCGAGATGATCCCCACCCATCCTGTCACATTGAAAGTCGAAGCGAATGATCGTTCGGGCTTGGTGCATGATCTCAGCCGTATTCTCGATGATATCGGAATAGGCATCGTGAAAATTGAAAACAACCGTATTGTTGTGCCGGAACTCGGCAAGGCGTTGTTCTTTGCGGAATTGCTGATCAATGTGCCGGAAGAAATCGATCTTGAGCAATTGCTTGATGCCATGCAGCAAGTGGAAGAAGGCATGCTGGTGAAAGTGGTCGAACCGGCATAGCCAATGGCGCGATCACGTCACGAGACGGTGAACCATAAAAAAGGCCTGCACAGATGCAGGCCTTTCTTTTGGAACGCGTTGATTCGGCGCGTATTCATCGTTCGCACTTAGTAGCGCTTAGTGCCATCAGGCTGGGTACGTAACACGCTAAGAATCCACATGTACTGCTCAGGTTGGGCGCGGATCATTGATTCCAAGGTCTGGTTCATGTAGCACGCATCGGCGTACTCATCGCCCGATGGGAAGTGGGCCAGCGGGGCGCGAATGTCCATTTCAAAGCGACCTGTCTCAAGATTGTAAGAGGGGTACACCGGCAAGATGGCGGCATTCGACAGTTTGGCCAGTTTGCCAACGCCTTTTACGGTCGCTTTGTCGTTGCCAAAGAAAGGCGCAAACACACTTTGCTGAATGCTGTGCTCTTCATCGGGCAGGTAATAAGCCAGGTAACCGTCTTTGATCGAACGCAGGTACGGTTTGATCCCTTGGCTGCGTTGGTAAATACGGCCACCAAATTGTTTGCGCTGCACGTTCATCAGCCAGTCCACAATAGGATTCGACTGCGGCTTGATCATGGCCACCATCGGCATGTCATTGGCGGCAAAATACAGCGCCGAGAAATCGATGGCCCAGTTGTGTGGTACCAGCATGATGATGTTCTTGTTTTCAGCTTGTAGGGCTTCTAAGTGGTGTGCGCCGTGGATGTCATGGCTGTCGAGCACAAAGCGGCGGCCTTTAATGAAGGGTTGAGCAAATCCCAACAATACACAGCCTGCCACCGTGAAGGTACGCACTAGCAAGTCTTCCTGCTGCTGCACCGTTAATTCTGGAAAGCACAATTCGATGTTTTTCAATGCGCGTCGTTTCGCCCCACGCTTGCGGGTCAGGATAAATTTGGCCGCTTGGTGTGAAATACCGCGGCGGACACGGTGCGGCAGAAGGGCCAGCAAAACGATAAGGGGCATCGCCAGCCAGATCAGCCAGTGTTTCGGGTGCAAGAAAGACAAAGAAAAGGTGGGGTTGTACTGATTAGCAGTGGTGTCGCTCATGAATGGTATCCGGTATAGGCGAGGGCTGAATCTCGACGTGTTGAATATCGAAGCCTGGAGATTCAGGTCTAGCCTTATTCCTGTTGTCGATGTAAGAGGGCTTGTTCAGCTTAAATACAGGATTGTAGGTAGAATGGTAAAGGATGCAACGGCTTAATAACCGCCGTGAGATAACTGTGATCTGGATCGCCAAATGGCGGCAGGGTCAGGGGTTATGAGCGCTCACTGGCAACAGTGTGCCAGTGAGCGCGGGGTGAGTGTGTTACGGGGATGTTTCGGCTTTTGTTGTGCGCCTACTGATATTAAGTTACGGTTTATCCACGCGGTTTATTGGGTACGGATGCCTCGGAATGGCCAAGTTGATGGCTCTGTTTTTTCCAGATCTTGAACACAGCAGGCAGCACCACCAGCGTTAATAGCAGTGCTGACGACATGCCGCCGATCATGGGCGCGGCAATGCGTTGCATGACCTCCGAACCGGTACCCGCCCCAAACATGATGGGGATCAGGCCAATGATGACAGTGGCAACGGTCATCATGATCGGCCTGACTCGGAGGCCGGCCCCTTCTTGGATCGCGAGGTTAAGGTGGGACGCCGTCAGCGGGGTATTCGCTTGTGCGGCATCTTGCTGCTGGAACGCCCATGCCTGATTGAGGTAGACCAGCATGATCACCCCAATTTCGACCGCGACCCCAGCCAATGCGATGAAACCAACGCCGACGGCAATCGAGAAGTTATACCCAAGGATTTCCATCAGCCATAATCCGCCAACCATGGCGAGGGGTAAGGTGCCCATGATGATCATCACTTCACCCACACGGCGGAAGCTCATGTACAGCAACATCATGATGATCGCGATAGTGGCCGGAACAACGACACTCAAGCGGGCTTTGGCGCGCTCCATGTATTCGTATTGACCGGACCAGACCAACGAGTAGCCTGCAGGCAGGGCCAATTGTTCAGCCACGGTTTGCTGGGCGTCTTGCACATAAGAGCCTAAATCACGATCTTCAATATCGATAAAGACCCACCCGTTAGGACGGGCGTTTTCGGTTTTTATCATCGGCGGGCCATCTTCGAATCGAATATCGGCCACATCAGCCAAGGCGATACGGGCGCCCTTCGGTGTAACCAGTGGCAGGTTTTTCAGTGCGTCCAAAGAATCGCGGTAGCGTTGAGGATAGCGGACATTGATTGGGTAGCGTTCTAAGCCTTCTACCGACTCACCCACATTCATGCCGCCCACCGCGGTGCTGATCACCTGTTGGATATCGCGAATGTTAAGGCCATAACGGGCGGCTTCGCGGCGTTTAATGTCCATGGTGAGATAGCGGCCACCGGCGACACGCTCGGCATATACCGATGCGGTGCCGTCAACATCTTTCAATACCGTTTCTAGCTGGGTACCGATGTGCTCAATCTGCTTGAGATCCGGCCCGGCGATTTTGACCCCGATGGGCGTTTTGATCCCCGTGGCTAACATGTCGATACGGGTTTTGATCGGCATGACCCATGCGTTGGTTAATCCCGGGAATTGGATCAGATTATCCAGTTCACGGCGCAGGCTTTCGGGGGTCACACCTTCGCGCCATTGGTCTTTGGGCTTGAGCTGGATAATGGTTTCGATCATGGTCAGTGGTGCCGGATCGGTGGCGGTGTCGGCACGCCCAATCTTGCCCCAGACGGTTTTTACCTCCGGCAGGGTTTTGATCAGCTTGTCCGTTTGTTGCAGTAACTCTCTGGCCTTGCCGATAGAAATCCCCGGATAGGTGGTCGGCATGTACATCAAATCCCCTTCATCCAGCGGAGGAATAAACTCACTGCCCATTTTTTGGATCGGGTAATACGCAGAGGCCATGAGGGCAATGGCGATGACAATGATCGTCTTGGGAAACTGCAGGCTAAGGGTAAGCAGCGGGCGGTAGAGGGCGGTCACGACACGGTTCACCGGGTTTTTATGTTCCGGTAAAATCTTGCCACGCACCAAGTAGCCCATCAGTACAGGGACAAGGGTGATGGCCAAGCCCGCTGACGCCGCCATGGCATAGGTTTTGGTAAAGGCAAGCGGGGAAAACATTTTGCCTTCTTGGCCTTCAAGGGCAAACACGGGCACAAAACTCAGGGTGATGATGATCAATGAGAAGAACAGGGGCGTGCCCACCTCTTCGGCGGCTTTGCCTATCACCTGCCAGCGGTTCTTGTCGGTCAGGGGCGTGCGTTCAATGTGCTTGTGCACGTTTTCTATCATCACAATGGCGCCATCCACCATGGCACCAATGGCAATCGCGATGCCGCCGAGTGACATGATGTTGGCGTTTACCCCTTGCCAATGCATGATGATAAAGGCGGTAAGAATGCCAATCGGCAGGCTGATCATGACCACCAAGGATGAGCGAATATGGAACAAGAATAGGGCGCAGACAATCGCGACCACAATGAACTCTTCCGCCAATTTTTCGTACAGGTTCGTGACGGCGCTGTCGATCAGGCCGGAACGGTCATAGGTCGTCACTATCTCGACACCATCGGGCAGGCTGCGCTGCAGATCGGCCAGTTTGTCTTTGACTTGGCTGATCACCGCTTGAGCATTTTCACCAAAACGCATCACGACCACGCCGCCGACGGCTTCCCCTTCGCCGTTGAATTCGGAAATGCCCCGGCGCATTTGTGGGCCGATATGGATGTCGGCAATGTCACCCAGCAATAACGGGGTGCCGTTGTCAGTGACTTTCAGCGGGAGGCTTTTGAGATCATCAAGGGTGGAGATGTAGCCCGTCGCGCGGATCATGTGCTCGGCTTCAGCCATTTCAATGACCGATGCGCCAGCTTCTTGGTTACCGGCCTGAATGGCCATGTTGATCTGTTGCAGCGTGAGATCATAACCACGTAATTTTGCGGGATCGATCTGAACCTGATACTGCTTGACCATGCCACCCACGGTGGCAATTTCAGAGACGCCACTGACGGTCTGCAGTTCATATTTCAGGAACCAGTCTTGCAAGCTGCGCAGTTCGCTTAAGTCGTGCTGGCCGGTTTTGTCCACCAAAACATAGCTGTAGATCCAGCCCACACCGGTGGCATCCGGCCCAAGCGTTGGTTTCGCGTTTTCAGGCAGTTTGGGCGCGACTTGGCTGAGGTATTCCAGTACGCGTGACCGCGCCCAATACATGTCGGTATCATCATTGAAGATGATGTACACGTAGGAATCCCCGAAGAAGGAATAGCCCCGGACGGTTTCAGCCCCCGGTACCGCGAGCATCGCGGTGGTTAAGGGATAGGTGACCTGATCTTCAACCACTTGTGGGGCTTGCCCTGGGTAGCTGGTTTTGATGATCACCTGTACGTCGGAGAGATCGGGAATCGCATCCACTGGGGTATTTTTGACACTGTAAATCCCGGCAGCGATCAAAAAGACCGTGGCCATGAGTACCATGAAGCGGTTTTGGATCGACCAGCGAATAATGGCGGTAATCATAATGCACCGACCTTATTTGTCTTATCCACGACGGTGTTATCCATTGCGGCATGTCCCATAGAACTATGATCCATGGTGCTATGATCCATGGTGCTATGATCCATAGAACTGTGGTCCATCGAGCTATGGTCCATTGTGCTGTGGTTCATGCTTTCTTTGTCGTCTAATGCGATATCGGAGACGGTGTATTGTCCGTCGTCTTGTTGGGTGATCAGAAACCGGATGGCTTGACCGGCAATGAGTTGGCTCAGATCACTGTCATCCGCCACGGTGAAATCCATGGTCATGGCAGGCCAGTTCCATTCTGAGATAGCAGGGTGTTCGATGGTGAGCATTCGGTGGTCAAGCATGATATTTCTCACCCGCCCACTGACCATCACGGCGTTCGCTGGATGAGCCTCTTGGTCTATCCGGCTGAAGTCAGCACTTTTGCTGGATTCGGCGTCGAGCATAAATTGCGCAGAGGTAACGATGGTATCGTTGGCCGCTAAGCCGTGCGTCACTTCAACCATGCCGCCGGCACTGCGCCCGATGTCGATGCGGGATGAACGGTACTTACCGTTGCCTAATGCCAGCACCACACGTGCCATATTGCCTGAACGGATAACCGCTTGCTCAGGGACGACAAGAACATTGTCATCGCTGCGTGGCGTGAGGGTCAGGTTTGCAAACATGTTGGGTTTTAAGTCGCCGTTGTCATTGTTGAACGTGAGGCGCACGCGCTGGGTGCGTGTTTTTGCATCCAAGACAGGGTAGATATAATCCACGTTACCTTGCCAGCTTTTGCCGGGTAAGGCGTCAATCTGCATCGCAGCGGATGTCCCTTTTGTTATCCAATGGGCTTGGCGTTCGAAGACTTCCACATCCACCCATACGTTTTCAAGTGAACCGCCACTGATCACGGTTTGCTGTGGTGACAAATAGCCGCCTTCACGCACATTCAAGGCGGTGATGACCCCGTCGGCAGGGGCTTTAACCGCCATGGTTTGCTGCGTTCTGCCTCGTCTCAGCAGCGCATTGATCTGGGCATTATCCACTCCCAGTGCGCGCAGTCGGTCTTTAGCCCCTTGAACCAAAATGGTTTTGCCAATGCGTTTGGCGTTCAGTAACTCTTCTTGTGCCCGTACTAATTCCGGCGAATAGATCGCGAACAGGACATCGCCTTTTTTGACCTTTTCGCCCACGGTATTGACGTTCAGGGTTTGGATCCAACCACTGACACGGCTGTTGATCTGCCAGCGCTGGCTGTCATCAAACGCCACGTAGCCCACGGTATCAATCTGGGGTTCGAGAGGTTGTCGGCTAACAAGCGCCGTTTTTACCCCAAGGTTATTTTCCACCGCAGGATTGATCGAGACTGTGCCTGCGGTTTCTTGCGTGTTAGACGTCACATCGTCGGCGTAGACGGGGATGAGATCCATGCCCATCGGGGATTTGCCCGGCTTATCACGCTGATAATTGGGATCCATCGGCGCGACCCAATACAGTGGTTCGTGAGTTTTGGCGTCCGCGTGTGTAAGCGCCGGTGAGCCCGCGTGATCAGGCATGTTGGCGTAATAACCCAGCGCGCCACCGACAGCGAGTGCAATAACAGCAACGGTAATCGTTTGTTTCATGGTATCCCTTAATATTTGTTCAGCAGGTAAGCGAGGTTATTGTTGGCCTGATGGCGATCCGCCTCTAAACGGGCTTGTTCGAGCTTGATGGCCAGTTCCTCACTGGCAGCCCGAATGTATTCATCCAATTGGCTGGTGTTGTTTTGATAGCCTCGCTCGACGGCGTGGGTTTTTTCCTGAGCCTGTTTAAGCAAACTTTGCTGATAACGGGAGAGACGTTGTTGCGTATTGTGGCGATCAATCATCACACTGCGGATATTGGCCTGCATGTTCTTCAACAGAAGATCGCGCTGGGTTTTGGCCGCGCCGACTTGGTGCTGGGCGGCGGAGAGTTTTTTGTCCTGCCTTTTTTCAGTAAACAGCGGGATATCCAGTGTCAGGTAGGCACTGAGCATGTCAGGCGCGGGGGAGCCGTCCATGCGATCCGCTTGGCGATGGGCATACATGACTTCCACACCAAACTGGGGTTGATATGCCTCGTTCGCGATATCTATGCCGATCTCAGAGCTTCTGATCATGGCGTCAGTGGCCATAATGGCCGGGTGCGCAGCCAAAGCGGGATAGAAATCCGTGGGCTCGCTCGCTAAATAGGTGTTGAGGGCAATCCACTGCGGGTAGTCAGTAACGTTCAGTTGTGCGGCATGGTGACCGATCCACTCGGACAGTTGAGCTTTCAGGCGATCTTGCATTTGTTGGTTGGCTTGCAATTGGTCGTCAATACGGCTGATTTGCACATCAGCTTGGATCAGATCCTGAGCTTGATTGACGCCTACGCCGTAATTGGTGCCCAGATAGTGTGCCAGTTCCTGAAATAGCCGTTGATTTTGAATCATGATCTGACGGGCTTGGCTGAGGTAGGCTAACTCTATCCAGGCTTGGGTGAGGGTTTTGGTGACATCGAGCTGACGTACGCCGGCTTTTTCATGCAGGCTATCGGCTTGTTGGCGGCTTTGTTTCTGCATAAGAGACAGCGTATCGCCACGGCCAAATTGCTGCATCAAACCTACCGAGATACTGGTCATCGGGTCTTCATCGAAGGAAAACGTATCCACGGGCAGGCCGCCGACACCCACTTTCACTTTCGGATCCATCAACTGGCTATTCGCCACCCCCAGATCGATGATGGCGTCTGCTTGGTATTGGAGTTGTTGCTGTCCGGCGTCATGCTCAATCGCCCACTGAATAAGCTGGTGAAGGGTCGACGGGGTATTCATCGGGATCGCAGCGGCACTTTCCTGAGCGTAACCCAAGGAAGAAAACGGCGTTGCGAAGCCAATGATCAATGCCATGCCAAGGGCACGGGAAATCATGCTTTTTTTCATGGTGTATTCACTACATCAAAATTAAAACGTGCTGGCGTAGCGCGTGCTACACACAGCCGACTTTCAAGATGAGTGTGAGTGAATCGGTGGGCGTAAAACGCTTTCTTGGCGTGTCAGCAGGGCATTTGCCAATGCTGTTGGGTGGGGGACGTGATGGCGCATATCCACGTGGGTGGAGAACAACGCGGTGAGCGTGCTGTATTGGCAATGTTGGCCATCACAGTGCTGACAATTGTCCATGCTGTCCATTGCGGCGCAATGGCTATTGCCTGTCCCCGTTGTGGTCGCCATGCTGGTTTCAGCGCAGTGAGTTTGGGGGGCAGATTTATCATGATGAACAGGGGTATCGCTGGCTAAGATAACCGACGTTGAGTCTGTGGCGGTGACAGTGCTGTTCGATGACGCCATAAACATGTTCATTGAGTGATTGGCAGACATGGCAAACATCGGCGTTATGATGAGACTGATCATCATTAACACCGTGAGCAACAAGTGATGTGTTGTTCGCCAGTACGTCATTTCACTACTCAAGACGGTTATTTGCCAAAACGGACAAAAAGCCTAAAAAGTGTAAACCTTTCCCTAGGGGGAAGGTCAAGTTTATCCTAGGGTGTGTCCCTCAATTATGTTGCGTCCATCGCTGCTGCTATTTTCAAGCAGGACAACTTAAAAAATGTGTGATTTGGTGGGCCAAATGAGCAATTTTTAAGGCAGCCATGCGCAGAAAATAGCGCAGCCCGAAGGGTTATGGCCAAAATCCGCGCTATCTGCCCAAAATGGCTTGAAGATAGAACCACTATGTTCATCGCCATTTTGATTGCTTTCACGAATTTTGGACCTATAACGATGGTGCAAATAATTAAGGGACACACCCTGGTATTTTTTGTCAGGGGCGGATTGCAGGCAAAAAAAGACGCAGCACACAGGCTACGTCATTGGTAACACGGAATTAACGAGGGCGTTTATGGCCCTCATTGATCGAGTGCCTTATCGAATAGCGGATTGGACGGCTTATTGCGTGATCGTGGCGTCAGCCGTGGTGTCTGTCTCTGCCGTGTCCGCTGCTGTCGCTTCATTCGTTACGGCTTCATCTGTGACCACTCTATCGGTGATCATTTTATCAGTGACAGCTGTTTCGGTTTCGGTCTCTTTTACTTCCGTTGCTTCCGTTACGACGGCTGGTGTCGCTTCGGCGTCTGTCTGGCGATTTTCAGTCGAATTCATTTCAGCGGCCTCTGTAGTGACAGTCACTGGCGTGGTTGCGGTCGCCTCTGGGGTGTCCGTCTTGGCATCGACAGGGGTAGCAACGGTCATCGCTTTGGGGTTAACAGGTGCTGCCGGTGTGGTGTGCATCGCTGCCAGTTGTGCCTCCAGTTTAGCGACTTTTCTGTTCTGCTCGTTCAACTGGCTCAGGTCATGTTCCAGTGTCTCTACCTTGTCAGTCGCGGCGGCCAGTTTTGCGTTCAGCTGTTTGATATCTTCCAGATCCTGCTGGTATTGCGTGATGAACGCGACCAAGGCTTGGCCTTGGTCCGGCATACTGCGATCACGGGTGTCTTCTGCGCCAAGGGCTTGAGAAATGTTGAACAAAAGGGTTTCTTGGCTGACGACATAACGTTCGTAGTCTGTCACCGGCAACAGTTTCAGCTGCTGAACGGCTTCGGCAATGTAACGGGTGTGATGCAACGCAAACATGGCTTCATCGGCTTTGGTTTGGATGGTGGCCATATCACGCGGGTCGGCGGTGATAAAGGCTTCTGCGGCGACCACGGCTGCCGCACCGGCTGCTAAGGTATCAGGCGCATGTTGGATCACGTTGGCGCTGTTTAACTTGGCCAATTCTTGCTTCGCCGCATCAAGGTAAATGTGCGTCACGGTTTTAACTTCAAATGCACGCAGTTGAGTTACTAATGCCGGTTGGGCCTGTGTTGCGCGCTCGGCGTCATCTTCTGCAATCCACTCAATCAGTGTTTTGAACTCATTGTCCAACGAACGGCTGGTATCCGGGAAATACTCGGCAGCATTTAACTGACGCAGTTGCACGCGGTAAGAGAAGGCTTCCGCTAAGACGGTGTGTGCCTGTTGCTGCAGCGCTTGTGCTTGATCAACGGCATCATTAAACGCCGTCAGGCTGTCTTTTGCCGCTTGCCAGTTGGTGGTTGAGCTGAAAAAACCACTGCTGCTGTTAGCTTGGGTCGGATCTTTTTCAATCACCGCGTAATACTCTTTCGCGTCTGACAAGGCTTTCTCTGCATCTTGCATTAACTCTGACGCCAGCCACATCAAGTCTTGCGCGTGGGCTTGTTCCATACGCACTTCTGCTTGGGCGATGTACTGTTGTAAAGAGGCCGCTTCTTGGGTGGTGTCCGTCTGATTGGTCGTCGGGGTCACCGTGGCGGTTGAGTTGGAGTCAGAAGCACAGCCCGATAACAGCAGGGCGGCGGCAAGCGCGGTCAGTTTTAAATCCATTTTCATAAGATATACCGAAATAAAAGGCAATAGTGTGGAATATCGGCACTGTCTAATTATTCAGTGTTCGATGTCTATATTATTATCGCGCCATAATAAAACGATATTTTTAGAATGGAAGCCTGCAACTACTTGTTCTGAATAAAATATTCGTAATTATTTATATTTTTTTAGGGAATATAGCAGAAGAGGAAAATGCGTCAAAATGATGACGCATTGACAGTGTGGTTTTTGCGTTGCGCTTGTCTGAGATGGTGCTCTTGTTGTGCGATTGAGGCATTTTATCGCTGACGCGTTTATGCGTCGTCTTGTGCGATCTTGCGTTCTAAATCACTTTTCACAATGGCCAGTGCCGCTAAGGCAACCTTGGGATCAATCTCGTTGCTTTCCAGCAAATAAATCAAATCGACCGCTAATTTTATTTCAGCAGGGGCATTATCCAGTGGCGAGGCCGCTGGTGCCTGTTCATCTTTTTCGTTTGTGTTAGACATGGTGTGTTCTCTGTGTAAACCGCGTGAATGTGAATGTGAATGTGATGGCGTTGTATGCCGGCTTGCTCTGATCAGGGTCAATCATCTTTGATCCGGATTAGTTTGATGAGCCGTCGGCCGGTACGGGGATTGCGTGCACCGCTAATGCCGCGTGGATCAATTGCGCATGCAGGTGAATCAGTAATTGGTGATCGCTGCGGTAGCCTCCGCCAATCACTGCCGCTACCGGAATATCGGCTTGCTGACACTGGCTGAAAACCAGATGGTCACGTTGATAAATGCCTTGGGTACACACATTGAAATAACCCAGTTCATCGTCTTGGTGAATATCAACCCCTGCATCGTAAATGATCAGATCCGGTTGGTGCTGAGCCAACGCGAGCGGCAAAATCCCGCCCAAGGCGCTGAGGTAGTCGTCGGTGCTGGTGGCTTTGGGCAGCGGCAGGTCGATATCCGAATCGGGCTTGCGGGCGGGGAAGTTCTTATCGCAATGCACGGAAAACGTAATGATGTTGGGATCATCGGCCAGTAAAGTTGCCGTGCCATCGCCATGGTGCACATCGCAGTCGATGATCATGACGGTATCAATGCCCTCCAGAGTGAGCGCATGTTTGGCGGCTAACGCGAGATCATTGACCAAACAAAAGCCACTGCCGAAATCATGGTGCGCATGGTGATAGCCGCCACTGAGGTGGATCCCTACGCCGTATTCATGGGCCAATTCGACGGTGCGCAAGGTGCCGCCGGATGACATCAGGGTGCGGTCAATCAATGGCTGGCTCCACGGGAAGCCGATCCGACGCATTTTGGCGGCGGGCAGCTGGTTGTGGAGCAGGGCATCAATGTAGTCCGGCTGGTGCAGCGCTTTCAGGTGTGCGATGTCGATGGGCTGCGGGGTAAACAGCCGAAGCGGCGCCTCCGTGTCGGCATGGGCGGTCAGCGGCAAGGTGTCAGCCAAATACTGGTACAACCGTTGATACTTGCTGATGGGATAGCGATGCTGAGCCGGCAGCACCAATTGCGAATACAATGGGTGATACACCAAAGGCAAGATGCGTGTGCTGGGGGCGGTTAACGTCGGCATTATCCTGCTTCTTATCCTTTGCGTTCCCGTTGGCCAATAGAGACTTCAATTTTTACCCGTGCGGCGGTACAGCGTGTCAGGCGTGCTTCAAGTGCGACGATTTCCCGCTGGGTGTGTAGCTGTTCTTGCTGGGTGGCGCAACGCGGTAATTGTTGATGTTTGTCGCGTACCATGTCTTCCAATCGTCGCTCCCATTCTTGGTGCTGAGCGAGATCCTGATACAGTTCGTGCAGGGGCTTACGCCATGAACGCTGGGGTTTGGGTTCATTTTTACGAATGTCGAGCGTCGCGAGTTCGCGTTGTACCGCTTGAATTTGCGCGACGATACGCTCGCACACATGTTGCGTGCGGGCGGGAAGCAATTTCCCTGCATCTTGTTCGCTGCGCAGGGCCTCGATTTCATGCCGGATCTCGTGGATACACGGCATTAATTGTTTACTGCGGCAATGAAACAGTTGTTCATCAAATAGGGGACGTCGGGCAACCCCGCGTTGTTTATCGACCTGTGTGGCCTGTTGCGCCAGTTGTGAAACAATCTGTTCTAAGCGGCTTAAATCCGGCATGTGTGGGTGACTCCGTGATCAAAACCAAGCTTGGATGGCCAATTTACCGGCCAAGATAATGACGACCGTGACAAACACGGGACGTATAAAAGCGGCGCCAAAGCGAATGGCCGAGTGGGCGCCGATGTATGCCCCAAGCATTAAACACACGCCCATGGTTAAGCCTAGTGCAACGTTGATATGGCCTAAAATAGCGAAGGTCACCAGTGATGTGATGTTACTGGTAAAGTTCATGGCTTTTGACAGGCCAGAAGCACGCAGGATATCCAACTTGTACAGCGCCATGTTCGACACCGTCCAAAAGGCACCGGTGCCTGGGCCTGCCACGCCATCGTAAAAACCCAGAGCGGTGCCTTGCAGCCACTGCTTACGCGTGAGGGCACGGCACTTTGTCGGTAGGGTATGGTTATCCCCTTTAGGGTGCGGATGCCAGATGGTATAGACCGCGGCAGCGAGAATAATGAGTGGCAGGACTTTTTCCAGCCAGTCGGTGCTGATCATGTCCACAACCAGCGTGCCACCAATGGCACCGAATAGTGTGGCAATAAAAGACAGACGCCAAAATGCAGGCGAGAATAATTGCTTGCGGTAGTAGGTCCACGCCGCGGTGGAAGACGCAAACGTGGCGGCCAATTTATTGGTGCCGAGGGCAATGTGGGGCGGTAAGCCAATGGATAGCAGGGCGGGGACGGTAAGCATGCCCCCACCGCCAGCGACCGCATCAATAAAGCCAGCAAGAAAAGCTACAAGGCCGAGTACAATCCACATACTCGGCTCAATCATCTCAATCATTCATTATTCTTTGTTATGGTTATTCAATGACACGCTTAAATGGCGGCAACGAGTCCAGCAGTGCTTTGCCATAGCGACGGGTGACCACACGTCGATCTAAGAGGACGACTCTACCAGAATCTTCTTCCTTACGCAGTAAGCGGCCGACCGACTGGATCAGCTTTTTACTCGCTTCTGGCACGGAAATTTGTAAAAACGGGTTTCCGCCACGGCTTTCAATGTATTCTGCATGGGCCTCTTCCACGGGGGAGGTTGGCACCGCAAACGGGATTTTGGTAATGATCAGGTTAGTCAGTAATTTACCCGGCAAATCAAGCCCTTCAGAGAAACTGCCGGTACCAAACAGAATGCTCGCTTTACCTTTTTCACAGTTCTCTTTATGTTTTTTTAGAATAACACTCCGGGTTTCTTCCCCTTGGATCAGTAACGCCCATTTGTTTTTCTTTGCCAGTGGCGCCAGTTTCTCGGCCACTTGGTTCATCTGCCAGTAAGAAGAGAACAATACCAAGCTGGCGGTTTCCCCTTCTAAATACTCCGGCAAGATGTCGATCAGTAAATCGGTAAACTTCTCGGCCTGCGGCTCTAGCGGTAACGCTGGGATCACGAGGCGTGCGTTGTTCTGGTAATCAAACGGTGAGGCCAAGGCAAGAAAGCGCGTGGCCTCTTTTTCAAAAATCCCCGCCTGACGGCAGAAGTAGTCAAACTGGTTCAACGCACGCAAGGTCGCTGAAACCAGTACCGCACCCACTGCTCGGCTCCACAGCAGTTGGTCCAGACGGTGGCCGACTTCCAGCGGCGAGACTTCTACAATGTAGTCATCTTCGCGTTCCTGACTTTTTTCAAGCCAGCGTGCTAACGGCGCGCCTTTGTCTTTGTTGGGCTGTGCCATTAAATGCCAGACTTTTTCCAGATTCTCCAAACGTTGCAGATAAAAGCCAGATTCTGTTAGGGCTTGTTCGCCAAGTCGCTGTTGGATTTCATTGTCTTTGGTGCGCTCTGAAATCAAATCATGGATTTTGCCGAGTGATTGCAGGGCTTTTTTACTGGCCTCTTTGCAGCCTTTGGCTTCTTCTTGCAGCCAAGCGGGCAGTTCACCGTGTTCAAAGCGATATACCCCGTCTTTATTAAACTGGGCGGGATCGATGTGATTGGCGATTTGGCGTAGCGCAGGGATCAGAATGGCAATGTTTTCATTTAGTGTGGTTTGGAAGCGGCCCGATTTTTTATAGTCGGCCAACTCTGCCAATTTCCCTGCCGATTGGTTGAGTTTTTCCAGCCACGTACAGGCCCCTTTTAAACTGGAAGAGGCAGAAGAGAAGTCGCGCGCGACCTGCGGTAGGTGATGGGCCTCATCAATTACATAAATGGTTTTTTCTGGTTCGGGCAATATCACTCCGCCGCCAAGCTCAATGTCGGCCATTAGCAAGGCATGGTTGGCAATAATGACATCGGCTTTTTCCAGATGCTCACGGGCTTTGGCAAACGGACAATCACGGTGTTTAGGTAAGCCTGCATGGCAACTGTGCTTGTCGGCGACAATTTGCTGCCAGACGCGATCGGGGATGGTGGTCGGCCAACTGTCGCGGTCACCGTCCCACTTTTTGCTCTCGCAGGCTGTCATCATGCGCTTCAAAAGATCTAAATCTGCCTTTTTAGGTTTTTCTTCCCACAAGCTAACCTGCTGATCAGTATCGGTACTGCAGCTGGCTTCCAGCTTATGGTGGCAGCAATAACGCTGTCGTCCTTTCGCGAGGATAAAACTGAACGATTTAGGGTAAATGCGATTGAACAGCGGCAAGTCTTTATTGATCAGCTGTTCTTGCAGCGCCACCGTGGCGGTCGAAATAAGGACTTTTTTGTTGTTGAACACCGCAAAAGGTATCGCCCCCATTAAATAAGAGAGTGATTTACCGATCCCTGTCCCGGCTTCGGCCACAATCATGCGGTGCTTGGCGTGGTATTCCCCGCCTAATGTTTTGGCGATTTCAGCCACCAGATAGTTTTGAGCCCGTCGCGGTATAAAGTTATCGAGCTGATTGGTGAGGTTGTCATAGCACTGCTTGATATCACTCTTTATCTGGGTATTTAACATTTTTGAAACTTCATAAGGACAGGGTGAAGCATTATAGCACGAACATCTGATTGTGAGCGGGCGCAAATTTCGGCTCAAATATAGCCAAAAATGCGAAATGCTTCACGAAATAGAACGGAACTCTTGGCAGGGTGATTTGCGGCATATTCGTAAATCTAAAAATAACCACAAAGTATGGTCTACGCTAGTATTTTACTCTGTTGGTGTTGTGTGTTTTGCATTTTTATAGTGTTTTATTCTGTTTTTTACTGACATCAAAAAAGTAAATGAGTTCCCTATCAAATAGATTAAGTGATTAATTGTTGTACCGATCACAAAATAAGTCATTGATATTATAATTGTTTGATGTTTTTTTAGATTCGCTTTAGGTAATTTGACAGCTAGAGGATTCTTCTGTCAGGATGGCGCCACAAATTACTGCTTCTTTGGACTTTCTTATTGTTCTTTATGTTTGTAAGGAATGGGGTCGAGAGAAGAAATTAAAAAAGAAAAGGAATTCTGGAAACCGGAATTCTCGTCAATATAAGAAAAGGCAGTGGATATCATGAAAAAGACTCTTCTAGCACTATCTGTACTAGCAGCGGGTTCTGCACAAGCAGGCATCAACCTATATGACGCGAACGGCGTAGCTGTTGACCTATCTGGCGCAGTAGAAGTTCAGTACTTCCAGAGCATGGAAAAAGATTCAGATTCAGAGCTTCGTCTAGACGACGGTGATCTACAACTGAACACCACTATCGCAGTAAACGACCAGCTAAACGTTGTTTCTGGTATCGGTTTCGCGTTTGAAGATCGTGATGTTCAAAACGATGAGCTATGGCTTGGTTTCAGCGGTGACTTCGGTACATTGACTTTCGGTCGTCAGCTATACATCACTGATGATGCAGGTATCGGTAAAGATTACGAGCTAGGTACTGAGCAAGTTGATTTCATCAACACTGACGGCGACGATGCGATCAAATACGTATTCGATAACGGTCAGTTCTACTTCGGTATCACGCACGATCTAGATGCGGGCAATAACGATAAAACTGTAACTGACGGCCGCATTGGCGCACGTTTCGGTGACTTCGACGTACGTGGTTACTACTACGTGGGTGACAACGTAGGTACTGTTGACGTAGAAGGTTTCAACCTAGAAGCTGAATACGTAATGGGTCAGTTTGCATTCGCAGCGTCTTACGGTCAGATTGAGTCAGAGCTTGCTGGTACTAACATCAAATCTACTGATTACGATCTAATTGAAATCGCGGGTTCTTACACCATGGGTAAAAACACCTTCGGTCTAGGCTACAACCGCGCTGACGAGTCTGTTGCAAACAACACAACTGACAACGTATACGCAAACATCTCTCACCAGCTTCACAGCAACGCGAAAGTGTACGGTGAGCTAGGTTGGGCGGATGCTGACAAAGCAGATTACGACCTAGGTTTCCTAGTGGGTATGGAAGTTAAATTCTAATTCGTTTCGACGTTTAGGATAATTCCAGAAAAAGCCGCCTTTATGGCGGCTTTTTGCTATCTTGGCTGTGTGAATAGCGAGTAGTCACACTAAATATCAAAAAAGGAAAAATAACATGAAAAACTGGGTCATGGCATTGGGCTTGATGGCGCTGCCGGTTGCGGTTCAGGCGGGGGAATTAGCCGTTGGTAACGGCATTGAGTTGCTGGTTGTGGACGGTAAAAAAGTGCAGTCTTCCTTCTGGTCTGAAACCGAGAGTGTCAATTTGCCAGCCGGTAAACACCAAGTTGTGGTGCGTTTTGATGGTGAACTGAAAGATGGGGCGAAATCGCGTATTTACACCACTCGCCCGTACTTGTTTGAATTGGATGTACCAGAACAAAATGTAGAAATTACGCTACCGCGTTTTTCTACTATGTCACAAGCGAAAGCACATTTTCAGCGTGGCCCTGAGTGGACATTAGCATTGGCCGATGGCGAGTCACTCGCGCTAGAATATGTCGAGCTGCACGGTAAAGGCCTCGGTGCTTACAGTGATATGGAAGCGTTAGTGGGCGAATATAACCGCCAACAAGGTATCACCTTTGAAGAAGGCTATGCGGTCGACTTAGAAGCAACCGTGGTCGAAGTGACCGAGCAGGGTAAAGTGAACATTAGCGGTGAAGCGCTGGCGCAACTGAAACTGTGGTACACCAAAGCTGACGCGGAAGAAAAAGCAGCCTTTGCGCAGTGGGTAGAAACGCAGAAGCAGTCAGCGAATAAGTAAAGCCGGCAGAATACGGTTCGTGTTTACGAGGGGCTCGCAGCAATGGGCGCATGAAGACGCCCATTGCTGTGAGCTCGGCTGAATACGGTATGGCGGTATATTACGCTTGGGCGCACAACGCATCATGGTGATAGCGACTGTGTTCGCGACAATCATGGCAGCGTGGTTGTGCCGGATCATCGTTAAGATCGGCGATGGCGATCTCTTCTTCACAATCCACACACAGGCCGTACATCCCCAGTTTCACTGAGCACACCGCCGCATCGACTTTTTCCATTCTGACAGCTAGATCGAATAAATGGGGAATGAATGATGATTTTGCCATCACGATGAGCTCACTGAGCCCCGCGTTATTGATGGTGTCGGCTGACGGTACCAGGGTATGAAGTAACATTTCATTTTTGAGCGTATGCGCCTGTTGAGCATGTTCTAGCTCTAAACGCTGCTGCAATTGCTCGAATGCGATATCTGACGTTGTCATAGGATCATCATTATTGTTGTCGGTCATTTTAGTCTAAGACGATTTTAGAGTTTGATTGTGATTTGAATCAAATAAATACGGGGTTATGAGCGAATAACCGCATTTTCTCTCGGTTTTTGTCCCTTTCTTTATCCGCTATATTGATGCCTCGCGTGTCTTTCACCTTCATTTACCAAGGACGTATCGGATGGAACAGGGATATAAAGATCCTTACAGTGCAAAGTATTTTTTCGGTTTAATCGTTGTATTAGGGCTGCCGACGCTGCCTGCTAGCCTGACATTGCTTGGTCTGTTTTCACAGTAAAGCACGATAAGCCCTCTTATTCTCTCCTTCCCGGCGATCCCTGATGACCCTTTTTTTAAGGGCTGGTACACTCAATAAAAAGCGGGGGGATCGTGTCGGCATGATTAGAAAAACACTCTTATTATTCTGTGGTTGGGTGTGCGTGGCGTTAGGGCTTATTGGGGCGTTTCTGCCGCTATTGCCGACCACGCCTTTCCTATTGCTCGCCAGTGCCTGCTTTATGCGTGGCTCCCCACGCGTGAATGCATGGTTACTCGCTCATCCCCGTTTTGGTCCCGTGTTGCACGATTGGTATACGCATCGGGCGGTCTCACGCTCGATTAAGCGAAAAGCGAATGTGATGATCGTGCTGAGCTTTTCGTTGTCGGTGTATATGGTGCCATTGTGGTGGCATAAACTGTTCTTAGTGAGCATGCTGGCGATGTTATTGGTATGGTTTAATCGTTTACCAGAGAACGCCTCGTCCCCCTCATAATGTGATATTGTGCCCCGTTGCGTCGGCTTGAGCGGGCGGCGCTGTTACTGCGATCATCCTCTGGGGGATCAATCGTGGCCAATCCTTGCTCCTCTGGCCGAAAGTCACTACTATTTGACCGGATTTTGTCGGCGGAAAACGTTCTGCCGTTTTATTTAGATTGAGTTCCTTCCTGCCGGTTGTTAACGCAAAGAGGGAACGCGGAAAAGATTATGACTCAAGAAAAGCACGCGTTAATCTACAACAGCATCAAGTCTATCCCTGACTACCCAAAACCAGGCATCCTGTTCCGTGATGTGACCAGCCTGATGGAAAACCCTGCGGCTTACCGTGCCACCATGCAGGTGTTGGTTGAGCAGTACAAAAACAGCGGTATCACCAAAGTGATCGGTACTGAAGCGCGTGGTTTCCTGTTTGGTGCGCCTCTGGCACTTGAGTTGGGCGTGGGGTTTGTGCCGGTACGTAAGCCGGGTAAATTACCGCGTGAAGTGATTGGCGAAAGCTATGAGCTAGAATATGGTCAAGACACCTTGGAAATCCACATTGATGCGATCAGCGAAGGTGACAAAGTGTTGCTGGTGGATGACTTGCTAGCTACCGGTGGCACCATTGAAGCGACCACGAAATTGGTGCGTCGTCTAGGCGGCGTGGTGGAAGATGCAGCATTTGTGATCAACCTGCCGGATATCGGTGGTGAAGCCCGTCTAAAAGGCTTGGGTTTAAACGTATTCAGCATTTGTGACTTCGACGGTCATTAATCTCATCTCCCTGTAGCCAGTTATACCTGCAACGGCGGTGTGGCTGGCTAATCATTGGGCGCTCGACGTGGCGCCCTCTCGCTCAGAAATCCTCCCTGTGCTAGCATTGAGTTCTTGATTCTGTAAGGTTAGTTAACATGAGTTATCAGGTTCTGGCTCGTAAATGGCGCCCGCACCAGTTTGACGATGTGGTGGGACAATCCCATGTCTTAACGGCATTGGCGAATGCGTTGGCCCACAACCGTCTCCATCACGCCTATTTGTTCAGCGGTACGCGTGGGGTGGGTAAAACCACGATTGCCCGTATTTTTGCTAAAGGCTTGAACTGTGAGCAAGGGATCACTGCGTCACCGTGTGGCCAGTGTGAAACGTGCCGTGAGATCGATGAAGGCCGTTTTGTTGATCTGCTTGAAATCGATGCCGCCTCTCGCACCAAGGTCGAAGATACCCGCGATCTGCTTGATAACGTTCAGTACAAGCCTGCGCGAGGGCGTTTCAAGGTTTACCTGATTGACGAAGTGCACATGCTGTCTCGTCACAGTTTCAATGCCTTGCTGAAAACGCTCGAAGAGCCACCAGAATATGTGAAGTTTATTCTGGCGACCACGGATCCTCAGAAATTGCCCGTGACCATTTTGTCGCGCTGTCTGCAATTTCATCTTAAACATTTGGATAACACCCAAATCCAAACCCAACTTGAGCATGTGCTGACACAAGAGCAAGTGGCGTTTGATGCCCGTGCATTAAGCTTGTTGGCCCGTGCGGCCGAAGGCAGTATGCGTGATGCATTGAGCCTGACCGACCAAGCCATTGCGTTAGGCAATGGTCAGGTGCAGGTTGATGCCGTCTCCACCATGTTGGGCACGTTGAATACCGAGCAAGCCCTGTATTTGCTGGAAGCGGTCGCCCAAGGCAATGCGCAGCCTGCCATGGCGTGCTTGGAAGAATTAGCGGGCATCGGTGTGGAATGGGACAGCTTGTTGCGTGAACTCGCCTCACAGCTGCACCGTGTCGCGATGCACCAAGCTCTGCCTGCATCGTTGGATGAGAGCGCGCCGGATGCCGAGCGTATTATGACGCTCAGCCAAGCGGTGTCACCGCAAGAAATCCAACTTTGCTACCAAATTGCACTGCAAGGGCGCCAAGACTTGGCCTTTGCCCCTGATGGCCGTACTGGCTTAGAGATGGTCTTGCTGCGTATGTTGGCATTCCGTCCGGTGTCTGTGACAGCAATGACACCACAAGCCATTGCGGTACCGGCGACGCAGCCTGTTGTCAGCCAGCCGATGACCTCGTCAGCACCCAGTGCGCCAGTAGGTCAGGGTGCCCCACAAGGCATTGAGCGCGTTCAAGCGTTAAAAGCGCAGATGCAACAACCGACGGTTCAGCACATGCCGCAGGCTCCAGTACAGCAAGCACCGGTACAGCAACCGTATGTTGATCAGCCTGCAATGGGACAACCTGTGCCACAGACGCACGGTATGCAGCCTCAGGGCATGCCATCTCAAGGTATGCCAGCTCAGCAACCCGTGTATCCGCCGAATGATAACGCCCAGTCAGCGCCATCAGTGCCACCTCAAGCGGTATCGCAGCCACCGTCAGCGGCATCCGGCTTGTTAGCGGCGCGTAATAAGCTACGTAGCCAAAGTAAACGTGACGGAAATGAATCACCGCACGGAAAAAAGGCTGAACCGGTACGGGCGAAAAAAGTCGCAACCAATGTGTTAGACCGCATTGCGAATAAGCAAAGCGGATCCGCGTCGATGACGCCACATGCGATGTCGGTACCGGGCACCTCGGGTGCAGCGCTGTCCGTGTCTGAAGCATCAGATACGCCGGAAGAATACCAATGGCGACCGACTGTTGCGCCGCAAGACAATGAGACACAACAGGTCGTTGCGCCCACCAAGCTGAAACAGGCGTTGGAGCATGAAAAGACACCTGAGATGGTGAAATTGCTTGTCAATGAAGCGGCAAAACAGGATAGTTGGTCGGATTCAGTGACCCAGCTTGATGTGGGTCGTATGGTGCAGCAGTTGGCGTTAAATTCTGCCTTCACCCGTGACGGCGGGGCGGTGACATTGCATTTACGTCCGGCGCAAAAGCATTTAGACACCCCGAAAGCCCGTGAACAACTTGAAACGGCATTGGCGGCATGTTTGCATGAGCCGGTATCGTTACAGATCGTATTGAGTGATGAAGGGCGTTCGCCGCTTGAATGGCGAGAAGCGCTTTATCAACAAAAATTGGATCAGGCTAAGCAAAGTTTGCAGGCTGATCCGAACGTGAACTTCATCTGTCAGCGCTTTGCCGCTATCTTGGATGAAGAGAGCGTAAGACCCTTATAAATTAACCAGACCACAGAGAGAGAAGATATGTTTGGTAAAGGCGGTATGGCTAACATGATGAAGCAAGCGCAGCAGATGCAAGATCGCATGCAGAAAATGCAGGAAGAGATCGCAAGCATGGAAGTGACTGGCGAGTCTGGTGCTGGCCTGGTAAAAGTGACACTGACGGGTAGCCACAGTGTACGTCGCGTTGACATCGACGATAGCTTGATGGAAGACGACAAAGACATGCTAGAAGATCTGATCGCGGCAGCATTCAACGATGCGGCACGCCGTATCGAAGAAACGCAGAAAGAAAAAATGGCAAGCGTGACTGGCGGCATGAACTTGCCTGCTGGCTTTAAAATGCCATTCTAATTAATGCGTACCAGTCACTTACTGGAACAATTGATGGAGGCCTTACGTTGTCTGCCTGGGGTTGGCCCCAAGTCAGCCCAGCGGATGGCCTTCAATTTGTTACAGCGCAATCGACAAGGCGGCTTACAACTCGCCGATGCCTTGAATAAGGCCATGACTGACATTGGCCATTGTCGTGATTGCCGCACGTTTACAGAAGAAGACGTGTGTGCGATTTGCGCCAATCCGCGTCGACAGGAAAACGGTCAGATCTGTGTGGTAGAAAGTCCGGCGGACATTGTGGCCGTTGAGTCTACCGGTCAGTTTTCGGGGCGCTATTTTGTCTTGATGGGACACTTGTCGCCGCTCGATGGTATCGGTCCGTCTGATATCGGTTTGGATACACTGGAATTTCGTATGCAAAGTGAATCCATGAGTGAGCTGATCCTGGCCACCAATCCCACGGTGGAAGGGGAGGCGACAGCCCATTACATTGCTGAATTGTGCAGTGAGTATGACATTCCTGCTACCCGTATCGCGCACGGTGTGCCGGTCGGCGGGGAGTTGGAGCTGGTGGATGGCACGACGTTGTCGCATTCATTGGCCGGTCGACAGCGACTGTACTGATCACGATAGGCTGATCGTAAAATCCCCATACAGAGGTGCTCTGTATGGGGATTTTTTTATCGGCAAGATAAAGAAGGGCTCTTTTACAGGGCGTACAAGATGTTAGACCCATAGGTGAGGCTGGTCAGCAAAATCGCCTTTTCATTGAGCACATCTAAGCGACGGCTTTGTTGGGCATCCATCCGGTAGATCTGTTTAATGATCGCCAAATGTTCCGGTTTGAAATCTTGATTCTGACCAGAGGTAATGTCTTTAAATTCGACCGGCTCAGTCAGTAAATACCCGCCGCTGATGTCCCATTTGCCGGATTCAGAAATGTGCAGCGTGAGCGGCTGTGCTTCATCGCTGAACAGGTGCACCAGTGTGATCCGCGAATACGTGTGATTCGGCAGATACACCACATGGCTGTTTTGATCGACCCGGCGCAACATGCCCAGATCATCGAGTTCGGTGGCCTCAATGTGGCTGGTACTGCGGGTTTGCCATTCCTGTGACATTAGCAGTTGAGCCTGCTTATAATCCCCAGAAAAATAGATCCCGCCGCTTAGCAGCATCGAAAGCGCCAGCACAATCAAGACCGCATAACGTCCTAGTCCTTTGCGCGTAGACGGAGAGAGAGAAGTTACTGACATATCGTGGTGTTGTCCTTTTGACTGGTCAATAAACGCAACGTGACATTTTCACTGGGACGCTGGCTGGTATGGACATAGTTGAGCCAAATCTGGCTGTTCTGACCGCCGGTCGCAATCACTTCTACCGGGCGCAGAGCATCCGGATGGTGGGCGATGTAGCGTTTAACACATTGGGTGATCAACGGCTGCCACGGCGTGAGGTCCGGATTATGGTTCGGCACCAAGATAGGGACACCATCAACGTGTTCGATTGGCGTGAAAGCCGCAGACACAGGGGGCAGGCTTTGGTTTACCCATACCGGTAGCAGCAGAGCGATCAGTAAGACGATACCTGCGCCTATCCACCGAGCCCGATGCAACCAAGGAGGGTTCGCGTCGTGTGAGGGCACTGGCGTGTGTATCGGACGGTGATGCGTCTTTGATGCGTGATGAGCGTGAGAAAAGGCGGCATCGGTAGGTGTTGACGAGGCGTCGTCCGACACTATCGCTGCGTGCTGTGTATCTTCGCTTTCCGTTATCGATGGCGCATGAGTGCCGTCTTCGACCGTGCCATGCAGGTTAGTCGCACTATATGCCGAGGCCGGTGTTTGTGTGATTGACTCGACGGGCGCAATCATCTGATAACCGCGTTTAGGCACGGTTTTGATAAATTCAGGGGATTTAGTTGAATCTTTTAGCGCTTTACGCAGTGTTGAAATCGCCTGTGTTAGGCTGGAATCATCCACTTCAAAGCCTTGCTCTCGCCACACATAATCGTGCAGACGTGTACGCGTCACAATAGCGCCCGGGGCTTCAATCAATAAGCAGAGGGCGCGGCTTTCATTGCTGCCAAGTCGGGTGATTTCTTCATCTTCATCTTGATCGATCAAGCTGTTGTCATGGGGGATAAACAAAAAGCGTTGGCCGATGAGAAATTTCGTTTCGATTGTATTCATAAGTCCGTCTTTCAGGCATTGAGCTTAGTGATATGTATCACACCTCGCCTGAATCCCCTCTGAACATAAAAAAACAAAAAACAGATCTAAAAATGCGCAAAGAAAATATAAAACCCGTCACTCAGCGATTTTACGCGGCTGGGCTTACTCTGAATTCGGTCTGTTGAGGTCGCGAGTGTATAAAAAACATGGCATTTAGGTTGAATTTTCCCGCTTCGCCCTTATCTCTATGGGTAATGAAGAAGGAAAGACAGCCGGAGGGGCTGTGGGACGTTATTTTGAACGTCTTTCCTTGTCTGTTTTAGTGTCCAGTTTCGGAGTTGAAATGAGCGAGCATACTATCCATAACGATCAAGAAACCCACAACAATAAAGAAACCCGTGGTTTTCAGTCTGAAGTGAAGCAATTACTTCAGTTGATGATCCATTCTCTCTATTCAAATAAAGAGATTTTTTTACGTGAGTTAATTTCAAATGCGTCGGATGCGGCCGATAAACTGCGCTTCCGTGCTTTGTCACAGCCGGATCTGTACGAGAGCGATGCCGAGCTGGGCGTGAAGCTGTCTTTCAATGAGCAAGCTGGCACACTAACGATTTCGGATAACGGCATCGGCATGAGCCGTGACGACGTGATTGAGCACCTTGGCACCATTGCGAAATCCGGTACCAAAGATTTCTTTGCAAAACTGAACGAAGATGAATCGAAAGATTCGCAGTTGATTGGTCAGTTTGGTGTGGGCTTCTACTCGGCGTTTATCGTGGCAGATGCTGTGACGGTGAACACCCGTGCGGCAGGCGTACCTGCCGATCAAGCGGTGTCTTGGCAGTCAGCGGGTGAAGGCGACTACACCGTTGAAAACATCGAAAAAGCCAGCCGTGGTACGGAAATCATTCTGCACCTGCGTGAAGACGATAAAGAGTTCCTGAGCGAATACCGTCTGCGCGACATCATCAGCAAGTATTCGGATCACATCGGTATTCCGGTGCAGATCCAAACCATCGAGCGCGATGAAGAAGGCAAAGAAACCGGCCGTAAGTGGGAACAAATCAACAAAGCCCAAGCCTTGTGGACGCGCAATAAGTCAGACATCACCGAAGAAGAATACAAAGAGTTCTACAACCACGTATCGCATGATTTTGCAGAGCCGCTAACGTGGAGCCATAACCGCGTAGAAGGCAAGCAAGACTACACCAGCTTACTGTACATCCCGTCAAAAGCGCCGTGGGACATGTATAACCGCGACAGCAAGCACGGCTTGAAGTTGTACGTGCAGCGCGTGTTTATCATGGATGACGCTGAGCAGTTCATGCCGTCTTACCTGCGTTTCATGCGCGGTTTGATTGACTCGAATGATTTGCCACTGAATGTGTCGCGTGAAATTCTGCAAGACAACAAAGTGACGCAGTCATTGCGTAAAGCGTGCACCAAGCGTGCGCTGACCATGATGGAACGTTTGGCAAACAATGACGCAGAAAAATACCAGACCTTGTGGAACGAGTTCGGCCAAGTGCTGAAAGAAGGCCCGGTAGAAGACTTTGCTAACCGTGAGAAAATTGCCAAACTGTTGCGCTTCTCGTCAACCCACGCAGAAACGCTGGAGCAGACCGTATCGCTGAGCGATTACGTGTCACGCATGAAAGACGGCCAAGAGAAGATTTACTTCCTGACCGCTGACAGCTTTATTGCGGCGAAAAACAGCCCGCACCTTGAGCAGTTCCGCGCGAAGGGCCTTGAAGTGATCTTGATGCATGACCGTATCGACGAATGGTTAATGGGTCACTTGCCTGAGTTTGAAGGCAAAGCCTTCCAGGCAATCACCAAAGCGGATCTGGATCTGTCTGCGTTTGAAGATGACGCTGAAAAAGAAAAGCACAAAGAAACCGAAGAAGCCTTCAAATCTGTCGTGGATCGCACCAAGCAGTACTTGGGCGATCGTGTGAAAGACGTACGTACCACGTTCAAGTTGAAAGACACCCCAGCGGTTGTCGTGACCGATGAGAACGAAATGGGTACGCAGATGGCGAAATTGTTGGCCGCTGCCGGCCATGATGCGCCAGAAGTGCAGTACATCTTTGAACTGAACCCTGAGCACGCACTGATCACTAAGATGGCAGACGAAGCGGATGAAGAAGTCTTCGGCCGCTGGGTAGAGATGCTATTAGGTCAAGCGATGCTGGCTGAGAAAGGCACGATGGATGATCCATCACAGTTCTTGGCGGCAATGAACAAGCTGCTGGCATAAGGCCAATGTAACGAGGGCGGTAGGACTAAGGTCTAATCGCCCTCGTGCTCGCTCTAATTGTATGCTGATACAAGGTGTAATCCCGTAGTGACCGCATGATGACAGCCGTGTCGGGCTTGCGACTAAACGCTAATCAGTGTATTTTCCATTTTTTAAAAATGGTTGAAAACACCATTCACATTTAAGGGGATCAAGATGCGCATCATTCTTCTGGGCGCTCCAGGTGCAGGTAAAGGTACTCAGGCACAATTCATCATGGAGAAATTTGGTATTCCACAAATTTCAACCGGTGACATGCTACGTGCTGCGATCAAAGCAGGTACAGAGCTAGGCAAACAAGCAAAATCCGTTATTGATGCGGGCCAGCTGGTGTCTGACGACATTATCCTAGGTCTGGTTAAAGAGCGTATCGCTGAAGAGGACTGTGCTAAAGGCTTCCTACTAGACGGTTTCCCTCGCACTATCCCACAGGCTGATGGTCTGAAAGAAGTGGGCGTTGACGTTGATTACGTGATCGAGTTCGATGTGGCTGACGATGTGATCGTTGAGCGTATGGCGGGCCGTCGTGCTCACCTACCATCTGGCCGTACTTACCACGCTGTTTACAACCCACCAAAGGTTGAAGGCAAAGATGACGTAACCGGTGAAGATCTTGTTATCCGTGAAGATGACAAAGAAGAAACCGTACGTGCACGTCTAACGGTTTACCATACGCAAACTGCACCGCTTATTGCTTACTACGGCAAAGAAGCAGAAGCAGGTAACACGAAGTACCTGAAGTTTGACGGTACTAAGCCAGTTGCAACAGTAAGCGCTGAGCTAGAAGAAGCACTGGCGTAATTACCAGTCTGCTAGACAAACATTAAAAGCGGGGTGATCGATAACGATCACCCCGCTTTTTTATGTCTGGCGTGATGACGCGATGATCGTTATGCTTTTAAGTCAGGTATAACCGACTGAAAATAAACTGATACAGTGAGTACGACACTGTACCCGCTGACGTATGAAGGATGCTATGAGCGAACAAAGCCCAACAATGACAACAGCCAGCGCCCGATATGGCGTATTACTGGTGAATTTAGGCACCCCGGATGCGCCCACCCCGGCGGGCGTGAAACGTTTTTTGTCTGAGTTTTTGCATGATCATCGTGTGGTCGACATGACACGATGGCTGTGGTGTCCTTTGTTGCATGGGGTCATTTTACCCGTGCGCGCCCCCAAAGTGGCCAAACTGTATCAGTCGGTCTGGATGGACGAGGGCTCACCGCTCATGGTGTACTCCAAGCGCCAACAGCAGCAATTAGCCCAGATGCTGGATGTGCCTGTCGCATTGGGGATGACTTACGGTAACCCAAGTCTTGCCTCTGGCTTGGCTGCGTTAAAAGCGCAAGGGTGTGACAAGGTGTTGGTGCTGCCGTTGTATCCGCAGTATTCACGTACCACCACGGCGGCGGTGTTTGATAAGGTCGCCAAGGTACTCAAGTCTCAGGCGGACATCCCTGAATTACGGTTCGTGAATCAGTATTTTGATCACCCAAGCTATATTGATGCGCTGGCAGGCTCAGTGTCGGCGTTTTGGGCGGAGCATGGCGAGGCCGATTATCTGTTGTGTTCGTACCATGGGATCCCGAAACGCTATGCGGACAACGGCGATCCGTACCCGGAACATTGCAATGGTACCACGGCATTACTGGCTGAAAAGCTGGCGATGCCACGGGAAAAAATGAGCATGAGCTACCAGTCTATCTTTGGCCGTGAAGAGTGGCTGAAACCGTACACCGAAGGCACGATTAAAGCGTTGGCGGAGAAGGGCGTTAAACGCTTGGATGTGATTTGCCCGGCGTTTTCGGTCGATTGCCTGGAAACACTGGAAGAAATCGCCGAAGAATGCAAAGCGGTCTTCTTGGCGGCCGGCGGGGAGCGTTTCCGTTTGATCCCTTGTTTGAATGATGATCCTGCCCATATTGGTGTGATGGCAGCATTGGTCGAGCAACATATCCAAGGCTGGTAACCACTTGTGGTGTAGGGACAAATTGGCTGTTTTTTCGGTATAGACAGTGATTTTGGCATTTAAGCTCTCATTCTCAATGAGAGCTTTTGCTTTTCTGTTCTATATTCTGTGATAGAATTCGCAAAAATTTCTCAACAGATAGCGCATTGACATGAAATTTCCCGGCCAACGCAAATCCAAGCATTACTTTCCAGTACATGCTCGCGATCCACTTCTTAGTCAAACCAAACAAGAAAAGCGACTAACTCGCACACACATTGTGGGTATTGATCAAACCTTGGTTGATATTGAAGCTTGTGTGGATGATGAATTTCTAGAGCGCTATGGGCTTAGTAAAGGCCACTCATTGGTGATCACCGATGAAAAAGCCGAAGCACTGTACCAAGAGCTGAAAGAAAACGCGCTGATCAGCCATGAGTTTGCGGGTGGTACCATTGGTAACACGTTGCACAACTACTCCGTATTGGCAGATGATAAGTCAGTATTGCTGGGTGTGATGAGTAAAGACATCGAAATCGGTAGCTACGCGTACCGTTACCTTTGCAATACGTCAAGCCGTATGGACATGAACTACCTGCAAGCGGTAGACGGTCCGATTGGTCGCTGTTTTGCGCTGATCTCAAAAGAAGGTGAACGTACGTTTGCCATCAACGAAGGTCGCATGAACCAGCTTGATCCATCAAGCATTCCTGAAGCGGTATTTGAAAACGCATCGGCATTGGTGCTGACGGCGTACTTGGTTCGCTGTAAAGAAGGTGATCCAATGCCTGCTGCGACCATGAAAGCGATCGAATACGCGAAAAAATACGACGTTCCAGTGGTGTTGACCCTGGGCACGAAGTTTGTCATCGAAGACGATCCGCAGTGGTGGCGTGATTTCTTGCGTGATCACGTAACGGTTGTTGCGATGAACGAAGACGAAGCAGAAGCGCTAACGGGTGAAACGGATCCGTTGATGGCCTCTGAGAAAACCTTGGAGTGGGTTGACTTGGTATTGTGTACAGCGGGCCCTGTTGGCCTGTATACAGCCGGTTATACTGACGATGACGCGAAGCGTGAGACGAGCCTGCACTTGCTGCCGGGTGATATTCCTGAGTTCAACCGTTTTGAATTCAGCCGTCCAATGCTGAAAGCCGATTGTGATACGCCAATTAAGGTGTACTCGCACATTGCCCCATACATGGGTGGCCCTGAGCGTATCAAGAACACCAACGGTGCCGGTGACGGTGCGTTGTCAGCATTGCTGCATGACATGTCTGCTAATCGCTACCATAAAGAGAACGTGCCAAAGTCGAGCAAACATCAGTTTGACTTCCTGACGTACTCGTCATTCTCTCAGATCTGTCTGTACTCTAACCGTGTAAGTTATGAAGTATTGGCGCAGCACTCACCACGTTTGTCTCGTGGTTTGCCGGAGCGTGAAGACAGCCTGGAAGAAGCATACTGGGAGCGTTAATTCGCCGATGCTTGAACCATACAGAGAAAAGAGAGCCCTTGTGGCTCTCTTTTTTTTGCTTGTGGCAGTGTGCATCGACGTAAGGATGAGTACTTTTTTGCGTTATCTGTGACCAATGAGTGAAAAATAGCCATTATTTATCCTGCAAATAGTTAGAAAAATACCTTTTCCGCATCTACGCTTATTTTTGCTACATCAATAAGGAAGTGGAGAAGAATATGAAGAA
Organism: Photobacterium sp. 270122K; assembly: GCF_059941365.1. Classification (NCBI taxonomy): domain Bacteria; kingdom Pseudomonadati; phylum Pseudomonadota; class Gammaproteobacteria; order Vibrionales; family Vibrionaceae; genus Photobacterium; species Photobacterium sp. 270122K. The sequence continues at coordinate 439,336 of NZ_JBPOEN010000004.1, read as the reverse complement.
AAATGCAGTGGCTTTAGTATTAATGGGTGCTTTTTTTACCCCGGCATTATGGGCAGGGGTAGATTTACCTGAAGGGACGCAAGAATTTGGCTTGCAGGGGAGTCTCGACCTCGATTATGTCGATGACTATTTGTTTGTATTGAATACCTCATACGGATATTTTATCTACGACGATTGGGAAATCGGTGCGGTGCTGGATGTCAGCATGAGTGACAGTAATCAGCAGTTCCAGTTTGGTGGTTTTACCGAATATAACTTTACCAATACCTCTAACTGGGTGCCTTACCTTGGGGCGGCCGCACAGTTGGCAAACTTATCGAGTGATGACGGTGACTTAGACTTTGATGTTGAAGATGTCACCGCACTGAACATTAAGCTGTCCGGCGGGGTGAAATACTTCATCAATAAAAATGTCGCGATCAGTGCGGAAGTGAATTACAACATTTCGACTGACGATATTAATGTCAGCAAAGACGGAGTCGAAGACAGTTTTACCCGCTTTGTGTTTGGTACCCGTTTCTACTTCTAATCGACACCGGTTAGCCGTTTGAAATGGCAGTAAAAAAAACAGCGAGCGCCTATCGGCCTCGCTGTTTGTCGTTAGTGATGTTGTTGTTTGTACTTTCTGTACTTTTTATTGTTGCCTCTGTTTGCCAGAGTGCTTTCTACACGTCGTTATGACAGTCGTAAATTCAGTCAGTTAGCTCTCGAGGCCATGTTATTTGCCCGCACCGTATGCTTCATTGTGCACTGCTGCAACCGCACGGCCTGATGGATCTGCACAGTTTTTGAAGCTCTCATCCCACTCAATGGCTTTGGCGCTGGAGCAGGCAATGGAAGGCCCCCCTGGTACACATTTCGCGGCGTCTTCCAGCGGGAATAATTCCTCAAAGATTTCGCGGTAAACGTACGCTTCTTTTGTTGTTGGGGTGTTGTATGGGAAGCGGAACTTGGCCGTTTCCAGTTGTTGCTCAGAGACGTTAGCTTCGGCGACTTCTTTGAGAGAATCAATCCAGCTATACCCGACGCCATCAGAGAATTGCTCTTTTTGGCGCCATGCCACAGATTCAGGCAGGTAATGACCGAAACATTCACGCAGAATGTGTTTCTCCATCTTGCCGTTGCCGCACATCTTGTCTTCAGGGTTCAGGCGCATGGCCACTTCGAGGAATTCTTTGTCCAAGAACGGCACACGCGCTTCAATGCCCCATGCCGCCATGGATTTGTTGGCACGGGCACAGTCAAACATGTTCAGTGCCAGTAGCTTACGCACGGTTTCTTCATGGAACTCTCTGGCGTTTGGCGCTTTGTGGAAGTACAAGTAGCCCCCAAAGACTTCATCGGCACCCTCACCGGAAAGAACCATTTTGATCCCCATGGCGCGGATCTTACGTGACATCAAATACATTGGCGTAGAAGCACGAATGGTGGTCACGTCATAGGTTTCGATGTGGTAAATCACATCACGGATGGCGTCCAGCCCTTCTTGCACGGTGTAGGTCAGTTCATGGTGTACGGTACCGATATGATCGGCCACTTTTTTTGCGGCTTTCAGATCCGGCGCGCCTTCTAAGCCCACGGCGAAGGAGTGCAGGGTCGGCCACCATGCTTGTGACTGTTCATCGTCTTCAATGCGGCGTGCGGCGAATTTTTTCGTAATAGCAGAAATAACGGAAGAATCTAGGCCACCTGACAGTAAGACACCATAAGGTACGTCGGTCATCAGTTGGCGTTTTACCGCACTTTCTAACGCATCGGTCAGTGCGACTTTGTCCGTTTGTGCGTCAGCAACCGTATCAAATTCCATCCAGTCACGTTTGTAATAACGTACGGGCTCACCGACTTTGCTCCACAAGTATTGACCTGGAGGGAATTCGCTGATGCTTTTACACACGGGTACCAAGGCTTTCATTTCTGAGGCCACGTAGTAGTTACCGTGCTCATCGTAGCCGTGGTATAGCGGGATGATACCAATGTGGTCACGGCCGATCAGGTACGCATCTTCTTGCTCGTCATACAGAATAAAACCAAAGATCCCGTTGAGGTAATCCAGCAGTTCAGGGCCTTTTTCTTTATACAGCGCGAGAATGATTTCACAGTCTGATTCCGTCTGGAACGGGTAGTCTGGCGCAAATTCAGCACGGAGTTCTTTGTGATTGTAGATCTCACCATTGACGGCCAGTACGTGGCTTTTATCGGCGTTATACAATGGTTGTTCACCACTGTTCAGATCGACAATCGCAAGGCGCTCATGCACCAAAATCGCTTTGTCTGACGAATAAATACCGGACCAATCTGGGCCTCGGTGGCGCATTTTTTTCGACATTTCCAGCGCGGTGGTGCGCAAGGCGGTTGCATCACCTTTGATGTCTAAGATGCCAAATACTGAACACATACTTTCTACCCCAACATTATGATTATGACTTTCCACAAACAGGCGCGAGAGTGCGTGGCTAAAAAAGGTTCGAAGCAGATAGAACTTGGCCACAACACCGGTTTCGCTTTCCTGTTTGTTAAAATTGCGTATTCAACAATGAAATGCAACCTTTAATCTCTAATCAATACACAAAAAGGTCTAATGATGAATTTTGTTCGGTTTTTGCTGGTTTTAATAAATATTTTCTATGTTAGGTCGGTTTTTTGCACAGAAAAACAAACGGCAGCCGAAGCTGCCGTTAGTGCGAAAAGAAATAAAGCGCATGTCTGTTAGAGCGTTTAGCGCCCGTTAGATAGGGTCGATGGGAGGGGTGAGGTGATCACACACATGGCGCGCAAACCCGCTACCGGCCTCATGGTAAATATTAAAAGCCGCATCCACGCCCAGCGCATATAAGGCTTCTTCATCATCATCATACTTAGCAATGGCCGCGATCTGCCCTTTGTAGTTGCGTTCACGGATTTGCTCAAGAGCGAAGCTGTTGGCTTGGCTGTGGGGCATGGCTAACAAGATGAGCTGCGTGTTGTGCTTTGAGATCACGCGCGCCCAAAAGTCGGGGTCGGTGGCATCGCCGTGGATCACTGTGCGGCCTTGTTCGCGGTGTAAAGCGACGGAGTCTTCGCGGGTTTCAATGCCGATCACTTGCTCACCGTAGCGGCTGACCAGTTCATCGTAAGCGCCGCTGCCGATACGCCCCATGCCTAAAATCAAAATTTTCTTGTCACCTAAGTCAATCAGGCGATCGTTGGCGTTAAGGCGGTCGGGCTCAAATTCTTTCAGCCATTTGGCGGCGTCTTTATACAAGCGATGGCCGAGGCTGTTGAGTGGGGCGGCGATCAGGAAAGAGAGCGACACGGCAATCGCGATGGCGACCAAGAAATTACCGGGTAGGTAGCCCATGTTGTAGGCGAGGCCACCGACGATCAACCCAAACTCACTGTAGTTAAACAGTGTCAGCGTGCCGAGCAGCGACGTACGCACGCGGTAGCGGAACAAGTTGAAGATGACGTAATAGAGAATGCCTTTAAGCGGCAGCAGCACCAGCAAAATGAGCGCCATGAATAAGCCGTCGAAGGTCGGCTCTTCTGACAGGCCGATATTAAGGAAAAAGCAGACCAGCAGTAACTCTTTCAAATTAAAGAGTGATTTTGACATTTCTGAGGTTTTTGGGTGACCGGCGAGCATCATACCGACGATCAGTGCGCCCAAGTCTGCTTTCATCCCGACAGCTTCAAACAAGCCCGAGCCTGCGACCAATGCCAAGAAAATACCGTACAACACCAACATTTCACCGTGGCCTGCGCGATCAAGAATGCGGAACAAAGAAGGGCGCAACAGGGGAAGGGCAAACAACGCCAGAGCGGTCACTTCAGGCACTTTACCGGTGGAGATGGTCAGGAAGAGCACGGCAAAGATATCTTGCATCACCAAGATCCCAATCGCCAGGGTGCCGTAGGTGGCGTTTAATTCCCCTTTTTCCTGCAGTGCTTTAATGGCAAATACGGTACTGGAAAACGACAGGGCAAAGCCCATCAAGGCTAATTGGCTGAGATCGAGATCGGCCATCATGCCGATACCCAATTGCTTGAGTACCAGTAACACCAAGGTGAACAGACCGGTGGTTAAGACATTGTGTAACGTCGCTCCGCCCCAGATCTCTTTGGCCAATAAGGTGCGGATATCCAATTTTAGGCCGATGGAAAACAGCAGCAGGGTGACGCCGAGATCAGCCAGGGTCGTTAAGGTTTCTGTGGATTGATAACCGGCGGTATTGAGGGCAAAGCCCGCCACTAAAAAGCCCACTAACGGGGGGAGCTTGCAGCGAAGGGCAATAAAGCCGGCCAAAAATGCGGCGATGATATAGACAAGTTCCATTGCTGGCTAACATCCTTTTACTGAGTGAAGAGGGGGGACCTCTGCGCATTGAGGCAGGAATATAGCATAAGGGGCATGTTCCTGTCTGGAACATGCCCCTTGAATTTGTTACAAATTGAGTGACTTAGCGTAACGTAAATGATCGCTGCGCTCGGCCTTCTTGCGATCAGTCTTCTAAGAGACGCTGCAGCAGGACGCCGTTGAGCATGGCACGTTTAATCATCGAAAAGGCACCGATGGTCGGCTGGGTATACAGCTCTGACACCACAATCGGCAAATCTTTATTAAACGTGGAAAGTGATTGGGTTTCCACACAGCGGCGAATGGCTGGGAAAATCACGTCTTTGGCATGGGTAATATTGCCGGCGATGACAATTTTTTGCGGGTTGAATAAATTGATCGTCATGGCCAAGGCTTTGCCGAGCTGATTGCCGACTTTGATCAGGGCTTGGCTGGCCAGTTCGTCACCGTGGTTGGCCGCGTCACAAATGGCGGGCATGGTCAGCGATTCGAGATCTTGCAGGCTGCTTGGGTAGCCTTGATCGAGCAGATCTTGAATATGACGAATAATCGCAGGATCAGCCGCAACGGTTTCAAGGCAGCCGAAGTTACCGCACTGGCATTTGTCACCGAGGGGATCAATTTGGATGTGGCCAATCTCACCGACATTGCGGTTAAAGCCAAGGAAGACCTGACCGTTCACAATGATGCCGGCACCGGTACCGTTGTGCACGCTGACCAAAATGGAGTCTTTGCAATCGCGGCTGGCACCAAAGTAGTGTTCCGCCAGCGCAAGGCCGCGCACGTCGTTGCCGACAAAACAGGCCACGCCGTATTTATCGGTGATGATATCCGCCAGTGGCAAGTTATCGACATCAATGGTCGGCATGTATTCGACCACCCCTTTTTCAGGATCGATCAAGCCGGGCAGGGTGATACCAAAGGCGACGAGTTCGCGTATTGCGGTTTGGTTTTCGCTAATAAATTGGCGAATATGCTCAAGCAGACCATCCACTAACATTTGCTGACTGGTATAGCTGAAAGGATGGGCACTGCCTGCGATGAATTTGCCGCTCAAATCATAGAGCGTGATTTCGATGTAGTTACGTCCTAAGCGGATCGCTATCGAATGGAACGGGGTCGACTCTGTGGTCAGAGAGATCGCACGTCGACCACCGGTAGATGCTTGCTGCGCGACCTCTTTGATCAGGCCGCGCTCAAGCAATTGGCGGGTAATTTTAGTAACGCTTGCAGGCGCAAGCTGACTCACATCAGCAACCTGAATACGTGAGATAGGGCCTTGCAAGTCGATGAGCCGGTAAACCGCTGCACTGTTCAGCTGCTTTACCAGATCTACATTACCAATTTGTCCGCCAGTCATAGTTAATTTTGCTCGTATTCGCCGTTAACAACAGTCGCCCGAACATGGTAGTCACGATCAAAAATAGCCAGGTTAGCGACCATGCCTTTTTTGATAGCCCCCAATGTCTTGTCCACGCCAATCGCGCGAGCAGGATAAAGGGTTGCCATACGAATCGCTTCGTCCAGGGCGATACCTGCATGTTCGACACTGTTTTGAACTGCTTCAATCATCGTGAGTGCCGAACCACCAAGTGTGCCATTTTCATCCACACACTTACCATCACGGTAATATACTTTCTTACCGACAAAAATAAAGTGATCCATGTCCGCTCCTGCAGGTGCAGTTGCATCGGTAACCAAAATAAGTTTGTCACCCTTGATGCGCTGAGCGATACGGATGTTGGCGTAATCGACATGGAAACCGTCTGCGATAACCCCAGTGTAAACCTCTGGCGTATCATAAATCGCACCGACCATGCCAGGCTCACGCCCTGCAATTGGTGTCATCGCATTGAATAGGTGTGTTGCAAACGTGATACCGGCAGCAAAGCCTTCACGTGCTTCCACGTAGGTCGCATTGGTGTGGCCCGCAGACACGACGATACCTGCATCAACCAACTGCTCGATATGTGCATGTGGGTTTTGCTCAGGTGCCAGTGTTACTTTGGTCACGACATCGGCGTTTTCACAGATGGTGTTGATCATGTTGTCATCAGAGCGACGAATGTGATCAACCGAGTGAATGCCTTTTTTCATCACGTTCAGGTAAGGCCCTTCAAGGTGCAGACCCAGTGACTGGTTTTGGTATTTGGCTTGGTACTCACGCTGTGCGACAATCGCCGCCTTCATGTCTTCGTCAGAAGAGGTGATTAGCGTAGGTAGAAAGCTGGTGCAGCCTGATTTCAGGTTCGCCAGGTGCATGGTGTGAATGGTGTCGGCATTGATTTCATCGTTTAGCATCACGCCACCACAGCCATTGAGCTGAAGGTCAATGAAGCCCGGTACCAGATTGGCACCGTCAAGGTCACGTGTTTCAATGTCGGCAGGTAGCTCTGCCACAGGGCAGACGGCATGAATGTTTACGCCGTCAATGATGACGGCGTAGTTATTCAGCACATCGCTACCGGTAAAAATACGGCAATTGGTCAGTGCGTACATGGATCAATCCTTCGTTACAGGTGCGAAATGTTGTTAGCTTCTAGCTCTTGGAAGTACTTCACTGTCTTCACTTTTAGCTCTTGCGTAGAAGGCTCATCACATACGATCAGTGATTTAGGGTGAAGCTGAAGCGCAGAAACGGTCCATAGGTGGTTCACAGAACCTTCTACCGCTGCTTCTAGTGCCAATGCTTTGTTGTGACCTGTTACAAGGATCATGATCTCTTCAGAATCAAGCAATGTACCTACACCGATAGTCAGTGCGTACTTTGGTACTTGGTTCATGTCGCCGTCGAAGAAACGCGAGTTAGCAATACGCGTGTCAGCCGTCAGTGTTTTGATACGTGTACGAGACGCCAATGAAGACGCAGGCTCGTTAAAGGCGATGTGACCATCGTTACCCACGCCACCCATGAACAGGTTGATGCGACCGAAAGACTTAATTTTGTCTTCGTAACGCTGGCATTCAATCGCGTGATCTTCTGCATTACCGTTCAAAAGGTTGATGTTTTCTTCTTGAATATCAATGTGATTGAAGAAGTTGTTGTACATGAAGCTGCGGTATGACTCTGGGTGATCAGCAGGAATGCCAATATATTCATCCATGTTAAAAGTCACAACGTGTTTGAAACTTACTTCACCTGCTTGATAAAGCTCGATTAGGCGCTTGTAGGTTGCTAGCGGAGTGCCACCGGTTGGCAAGCCTAGCACGAACGGACGCTCGGCAGATGGCTCGAATTTATTAATACGATCAGCAATATAGCGAGCAGACCACAAACCTACATCTTTAGCTTCATTGAGTGGGATTAGTCTCACGGTGACACCTCATTCCAAGTTAAAATACGGGAAAATCTTAGCGTGTTATCGCCTTTGTTTTGGATAATAAAATAAGTTTTATGATCGAGCTAGCAAATTCGCCTGTTTATTGCCCTTACAGGTGATAAAGATCACAAATGATGACCTTTTAATTTGCGGGGCGAAATTAATTTCTTAAACTGCAAATAACTTAATCGAGTAACTAAAAAAAGTGACTCAACATCGCGTCTAAGAAAACCATAGGGGGAACTATAGGGTGAACATTCTTGGATATATGCAAAAAGTAGGTAAAGCACTGATGGTGCCGGTAGCAACGCTACCAGCAGCCGCTATCTTAATGGGTATTGGTTACTGGGTTGACCCAACAGGTTGGGGTGCGAACAGCGCACTGGCAGCCTTCTTGATCAAAGCCGGTGCTGCAATCATCGATAACATGTCTGTACTCTTCGCGGTAGGTGTTGCGTACGGTATGTCTAAAGACAAAGACGGTGCAGCAGCACTTTCTGGTTTCGTTGGCTTCTTGGTCGTTACTACGTTGCTAGCACCAGGTGCGGTTGCTCAAATTCAGGGCATCGACGCTAGCGCTGTTCCGGCTGCATTCGGTAAAATTAATAACCAGTTTGTAGGTATCCTTGTTGGTATCGTTGCAGCAGAAATTTACAACCGTTTCTCAACCGTTGAGCTGCACAAAGCGTTGTCATTCTTCTCTGGTAAGCGTCTAGTACCAATCATGATGTCTTTCGCGGGTATCTTCATTGCATTCGTTCTGATGTACATCTGGCCTGCAGTTTATGGCGGCCTAGTGACATTTGGTGAAGGCATTCAGGGCATGGGCGAGTTTGGTGCGGGTCTATACGCATTCTTCAACCGTCTATTGATTCCTGTGGGTCTACACCACGCACTGAACTCAGTATTCTGGTTCGATGTGGCAGGCATTAACGATATTCCTAACTTCCTTGGTGGCGCTAAGTCTATCGCTGAAGGTACGGCAACTGTTGGTGTAACAGGTATGTACCAGGCGGGCTTCTTCCCAATCATGATGTTCGGTCTACCAGGTGCGGCACTGGCTATCTACCACACTGCTAAGCCTCAGAACAAAGAGAAAGTTGCTTCTATCATGATCGCAGCGGGCTTCGCATCATTCTTCACGGGTGTAACTGAGCCACTAGAATTCTCATTCATGTTCCTAGCACCTGGCCTATACGTGCTTCACGCCGCGCTAGCAGGTCTATCTGTTTACATCGCAGCAAGCATGCAGTGGATTGCAGGTTTCGGTTTCTCAGCAGGTCTAGTAGATATGGTTCTATCTACGCGTAACCCACTAGCGGTTAACTGGTACATGCTGATTGTTCAAGGTCTTGTATTCTTCGGTCTTTACTACACCATCTTCCGTACGGTGATTGTGAAGTTCAATCTGAAGACACCTGGCCGTGAAGACGAAGACGAAACAGTGAGCGACGTGAAAGGCTCAAAAGAAACGGGCGAACTAGCGAAGCAATACATCAAAGCACTGGGTGGCGTATCTAACCTAGAAAACATTGATGCATGTATCACACGTCTACGTCTAACACTGAAAGACAGCAGCCTAGCTGACGAGAAAACACTGAAAGCACTGGGTGCGATGGGTGTGGTTAAACTAGGTTCGAACAACCTGCAGGTGATTCTTGGCCCACTGGCTGAAATCGTAGCGGGTGAGATGAAGAAAGTGTCTCCATCTGAAGACCTATCTTCAGTAAAACTGCCTTAATTATTTCACGCTAAATAATTAATCGTAATACATCGGCCTTCCTCGCGAAGGCCGATGATCCCCTCGACTGAACAATCATCTGTTACTACAACACTCTTACTGGAACACTATCCCCCTTTCAGGCGCTGCCTGAATCAAAGGGCGATAAGTTGTGTCTGCAGTTTCAGATTATTGTTTTGTTTATTATTTGTTTTTTTATTTTGCCTCGGTGCGGATCTTTGATGCTGGCTGGGGTTATTCGGGAAAGGAGTTACTCGTGAGAACATTTAAGCTAAGTTTATTGGCGTCAGTTGTGGCCCTCGTGGCAACAGGCTGTGCGTCAAATGCGCCAAGTCCATCCGTGATGACAGATCAGCAAGTCGCTGATACGTTAGCGGCTAACTTGGGCGTGAACTACAAAGTCATTACCAACCATGGTGCCAATGAAGGCCTGGAATGTCGTCAGCTACAAGCAGAATGGGCATCGTGTGATGTGATTAATCTGACGCTGACAAACAACGGTCCAGCGGTTGACAACACGGATTGGAAAATCTACTTCCACAGTATTCGTATGATTTTGGATGTACAGAATGATCAATTCAAAGTCACACACATTACCGGTGACCTTCATACCTTAGAACCGACTGAGAAGTTTAAAGGCTTCGCGGCAGGTGAAAAGGTGGTGATCCCTTATATCGGTGAATACTGGACATTGTTTGAAAATGACTTTATGCCGCGTGCCTATGTGATTGCCGGTGACTCGACACCAAAAACACTAGAAAGCCTTGATCATGAAGATCCATCTGCTTACTTGGATCCGATTGATGGCGATAACTGGAAGCGTACCCCAACGGATAACAACATTCTGGCGACAGCCCAATCGCGTTTTGAGAAAAACAGCGATGTGGATTTGATCGCATCAGAAACGTTGGCCGGTACGATTGTCCCTACGCCATTGAGCACCACACTAACGGGCAACACTGTGTCGTTGGCACAGGGTATCCGTATTGAAAACAAAGCACTGACTGCTCAGAAGCTGGATGCTGCTGTCAGCCGTATGGCGACATTGGGCATCAAGACCAACGGTCAGTACCCGGTAAAAGTGATCTTAGACCCAAGCCGCTTTAGCAAAGAAACTAAAGTATCAGGTGCTTACCAGCTAGACGTGCGTGACGGTTCTACGTTGATCGTGGGTTACGATGCTGACGGTGCGTTCTATGGTTTGCAGTCTTTGATGTCATTGGCAAGCACGGGCGCAGACAAGACGATCCCTACGCTAAAAGTGGTGGATGCTCCGCGCTTTGACTACCGTGGTGTGATGGTCGATGTTGGCCGTAACTTCCACTCAAAAGAGGCGATTCTTCGTACGTTAGACCAAATGGCCGCGTACAAGATGAACAAATTCCACTTCCACCTGACGGATGATGAAGGCTGGCGTATCGAGATCCCGGGCTTGCCTGAGCTTACGGATATCGGTGGCAAGCGTTGTCACGATCTGTCTGAAACTACGTGTTTGTTGCCTCAGCTAGGTTCAGGCCCAGAGAGCGATAACTTCGGTTCAGGCTACTACACCACACAAGATTACTTGGATATCCTGAAATACGCGAAAGCGCGTGGTATTGAAGTGATCCCTGAAATCGACATGCCTGCGCACTCACGTGCCGCGGTTGTGGCGATGGAAGCGCGTTACAAGCGTTTGGCAGAAGCGGGCGACTTGGCTGCCGCTAATGAATACCGTCTGATGGATCCACAAGATACCTCGAACGTGACCACGGTACAGTTCTACGATAAGCGTAGCTTCATCAACCCATGTATGGATTCGTCGCTGAACTTTGTCGACAAAGTGATCTCTGAAGTGGCTGCGATGCACCGTGCAGTCGGTATGCCGCTGAACACATGGCACTTCGGTGGTGATGAAGCGAAAAACATCAAACTGGGCGCAGGCTTCCAAGACGTGAATGCCGCTGACAAAGTGGACTGGAAAGGCGATCTGGATCTGTCTAAGCAAGACAAGCCATTTGCACAGTCTCCAATGTGTCAGAAAGCCATTGCTAAAGGTGTCGTGTCTGATTACGGCCACTTACCAAGCTACTTCGCTGAGAAAGTCAGCAAAGTGGTGGCAGCCAAAGGTATTGAAAACTTCCAAGCATGGCAGGATGGCTTGAAGTACTCGAAAGATGCACAAGCATTCGCGACCGACAACGTGCGTGTTAACTTCTGGGATACCTTGTACTGGGGCGGCGGTGCATCCGCGTACGACTGGGCTGCAAAAGGGTATGACATGATCATCTCTAACCCAGATTACGTGTACATGGACATGCCGTACGAAGTGGATCCTGAAGAGCGCGGTTACTACTGGGCAACCCGTGCGACCGATACACGTAAGATGTTTGGTTTTGCACCAGAAAACTTGCCTCAGAACGCAGAAACCTCTGTTGACCGTGACGGTAACGGTTTCACCAGTAAGGGTGAAGCAACGCCACGTAAAGGCTTCTACGGTCTATCTGCACAGCTATGGAGTGAAACCGTACGTACTGACGAACAGTATGAGTTCATGGTTTTCCCTCGCGTACTGGCCGCTGCTGAGCGTGCATGGCACAAAGGTGAGTGGGAGCGTGATTACCAGCCAGGGCTGGAGTTCTCACAAGAGACTAACCACGTAAACAAAGTTGCGCTACACGACGACTGGTCACGCTTTGCGAACCTATTGGGTCAGCGTGAGTTGGCGAAATTGGATGCCGCGGGTATCCAATACCGTGTACCGGTACCGGGTGCGAAGATTAAAAACGGCGTATTGCACATGAACGTGAGTATGCCGGGTCTGCCGCTACAGTACTCAACTAACGGTGGCAACAACTGGTCAACGTATAACGCGAAAGCCAAACCTGCGGTTTCTGGCAAGGTGTCAGTGCGTGCAGTGAGTGCGGACGGTCAGCGCTACAGCCGCGTGATCACACTGTAATTGACGGTATAGGCGGACTGGTGGCAGATGCCGTCAGTTCGTCACCGGCGGCCATTTTTTGGGTCAGTGTCGGTGAGTCAGTGATCCAGAAGGCCATTCTTACAGGCCGATAATTTCCAGCCCCGCATTTTGCGGGGTTTTTTTATCCATATCGACAAACAATGCATACTATTTGTTGAGTAGTGCCCCCGATTTATGGATGATAGAGAACTTAAAAATCCTGTCAGCACACGAGGTGTAACTAGATGAGTGAATCTGAAGCTCGTCCATCAAACTTTATCCGTCAAATCATTGATGCGGATTTAGCCAGTGGCAAACATACCAGCGTACATACCCGATTCCCGCCAGAGCCGAATGGCTACCTGCATATCGGCCATGCGAAATCTATTTGTTTGAACTTCGGTATTGCTCAGGACTATCAGGGTCAATGTAACTTACGTTTCGACGACACAAACCCTGAGAAAGAAGACATCGAGTACGTTGAGTCTATTAAGAACGATGTTAACTGGTTGGGCTTCGAGTGGAGCGGTGAGATTTGCTATTCATCAAACTACTTCGATAAGCTGCACGGGTTTGCTATTGAATTAATTAATAAAGGCTTAGCGTACGTTGATGAGCTAAGTCCAGAGCAAATGCGCGAGTACCGCGGTACGCTAACTGAAGCGGGTAAGCACAGCCCTTACCGCGATCGTAGCGTAGAAGAGAACCTTGCACTGTTCGACAAAATGAAGAACGGTGAAATTGAAGAAGGCAAGATGTGCCTTCGTGCGAAAATTGATATGGCATCGCCATTCATGGTAATGCGCGATCCTGTGCTTTACCGTGTTCGTTTCGCTAGTCACCATCAGACGGGCGACAAGTGGTGCATTTACCCAATGTACGACTTCACGCATTGTATCTCTGATGCGCTAGAGGGCATTACGCACTCTATCTGTACGCTAGAGTTCATGGACAACCGTCGTCTGTACGATTGGGTACTGGAAAACATCACCATTGATTGCCAGCCACGTCAGTACGAGTTTAGCCGTCTGAACCTGGAATACACCGTGATGTCTAAGCGTAAGCTTAACCAACTAGTGACTGAGAAATTGGTATCTGGTTGGGACGATCCACGTATGCCTACAATCTCTGGCTTGCGTCGTCGTGGTTTCACCCCTGCATCTATGCGTGAATTCTGTAAGCGTATTGGTGTGACCAAGCAAGACAACACCATTGAAATCAGCTCACTAGAATCGTGTATTCGTGATGATTTGAACGAAAACGCACCACGCGCAATGGCTGTGCTTGATCCGGTTAAAGTCGTGATTGAAAACTTCACCGGTGAAGCAGAAATGCTGACCATCGCGAACCACCCGAACAAGCCTGAAATGGGTGCGCGTCAGGTGCCGTTTACGCGTGAAGTGTACATCGAACGTGAAGACTTCCGTGAAGAAGGCAACAAGAAGTACAAGCGCTTGGTGCTGGGTAAAGAAGTGCGTCTACGTGGCGCCTACGTGATTAAAGCAGAACGTATCGAGAAAGATGCGGAAGGCAACATCACAACCATCTTCTGTTCTTACGATAACGAAACGTTGGGTCAAAACCCAACTGACGGCCGTAAAGTGAAGGGCGTGATCCACTGGGTATCTGCAGAGCAGGGCATCCCGGCTGAAATCCGTCTGTACGATCGTTTGTTCACCGTGGCGAACCCAGGTGCGGCAGAAGACTTCGTTTCTGTGATCAACCCTGAATCACTGACTGTGCTGAACGGTTTTGTTGAGCCAGCATTGGTATCAGCAGAAGCAGAAAAGGCTTACCAGTTTGAGCGTATGGGTTACTTCTGCGCGGATAACAAAGATTCATCAGCAGATGCCTTGGTATTTAACCGTACTGTTGGTCTGCGTGATACATGGGCGAAAATCGGCGAATAAGTCGAGTTTGCCAATGAAAGCCAATAAAAAAACCAGCCGATAGGCTGGTTTTTTTTGCAATATAATCACTGAAAATCAAACAGGGAATGATGAGCGAGAGGATTCCCCGTTATTCTGAAGGCGGATTATTTGCGGTCGTGCAGGCTTTCGTCTTCGCTGCAGTTGCCTTCCATACAATGCCCGTAAAGGTACAAGCTATGGTTGGTCAAGCGAACATTGAAGCTAGCGGCAATTTCTTTTTGACGCTTTTCAATGACGTCATCTGAAAACTCAATCACTTTGCCACAATCAAGACACACAAGGTGGTCGTGGTGGTGTTGGGTAGCCAGTTCAAAAACTGATTTGCCCCCTTCAAAGTGGTGACGGGTAACAATACCTGCATCATCAAATTGGTTAAGTACACGATATACTGTCGCCAAGCCAATTTCTTCACCGATATCAATGAGCTTCTTGTAAAGATCTTCAGCACTGATGTGTTGGCAGTCTGGTTGCTGGAGCACTTCCAGAATTTTAAGGCGTGGAAGCGTCACCTTTAGGCCTGCTTGTTTGAGTGCGTGATTATTATCTGACATTCGAGTTTCCTATTGGCTAGCCGCACCCACATGATGCGGTAGTCTTTCTCTTCTTTCCACATTATAAGTGACGACAAGGTAACAATAAACCATAAAACAGGTCAATCTTGCTGATATCTAACTTTTCTTTTTGTTATGCAAGTGTTGTAAATATGTATGCGTAAGCTTGGCGAAGATGGCTGCCTGCATACCGTTACTATTTTTAGCCAGAATGCGGTGAAATTGAAGATTGTAATGCGCAAGAGTGAGAGGTGGGCTGGAAATTTCCCTGTTTATGTCTGTTTTTTATGACGGTGCCGAGAGAGAGCGGTAAGCGCTTTGGTGTGTTGCAATGCGATGAACGTTACAAAGGTGGAATAAAAATGCTAATCGTACTCACTTCGCATAAGGGTGAAAAAAACGCCAGGCATGAGGCCTGGCGTGCAATATACTGTGTGCTTAGTCAGCCAGTTCAGCCAGACACATTTCGTCGTAAATCTGGTTTACCCACTTTTCAACGCGCGCTGCAGTGAGTTCTGGCTGGCGATCTTCATCGATACATAGGCCAATGAAGTGGTTGTCATCAACCAAGGCTTTTGACGCTTCAAACTCAAAACCTTCTGTTGAGAAGTGACCGACGATAGTCGCACCACGACCTTCAACGATATCACGTACGGTGCCCATCGCATCACAGAAGTATTCTGCGTAGTCTTCCTGATCGCCACAACCGAAGATAGCCACTAGCTTGGTAGAGAAGTCGACATTTTCCAGTTCAGGGAAGAAATCATCCCAGTCACACTGTGCTTCACCGTAATACCAAGTAGGGATACCCAGTAGCAATAGGTCAAAGTTATCGATATCTTCTTTGCTGCTTTTTGCAATATCTTTAACTTCAACGAGCTTGTCGCCCAGTTGTTTCTGGATCATTTTAGCGACTGCTTCAGTGTTACCTGTGTCGCTACCAAAGAAGAGTCCTACACTCGCCATAGTAGAAATTACCCGTATTAATTGTTGACCGTTAACGTAAGTGTTAACGATAGACAGAATGTCTCGCTTGGAGCAAGCCCAAGCATCTTATGCGCATACGCGTAATGAACATAAGAAAAAATAGGTTTCAGTGTTAACAGAGGAGCTGTTGGTTTCAGATGAAACCATTAAACCCATTAACCGAGGCCAGCACCTTCCCAGCTTATCTGGATCACCCCTTTGGTAATAAAGCCCGCACAGCCAAGAAAGAGCACGAGCCAGACAATCTTACGACCAAAAGGAGGGACATTGCCTTGCTTGAGGACATCACGGATGGCCATACCGATAAAGAAAAAAATAGCGGCAAACAATAAATCCAATCCGATGGATTCCAGCAAGTCCATATGCTCGTACAACATGTGCGTCTCCCTACGGCCTGTGTTAACACTGAGCTAGCCGCGACTATAGCACAGACAATACCAGCCTGTTAACGTTAAGCCGTCTGTAAGAAGTTCAAAATGATACGATTGACCGTCTCAGGCTTTTCTGCGTGCAGCCAATGTCCTGTATTCGCCACTTGGTGCGCTTTGGCGGTAGGAAACTGGCGTTGAATGGCCTCGCGGTGTGCCGGAAGCAGGTAATCGGAAAGCTGCCCTTTCATGAACAACGTGTTGCCATGAAAAGCGGGGATCTCAGGCCAACCCATGATGGTGGCGTAGTTGGCAATCAAGCCATCAACATTGAATCGCCAAGCATAATGGCCTTCCGGCGTTTTGGCGAATGACTTGAGCAGAAACTGGCGCACACCCGGATCCATCACGTGCAGGGCAAGGTACTGGTCGGCCTCACTGCGTTTACTGACACTGTGTTGGTTGACCGCTTGCAGCCCTGCAAACACATTTTCATGGCGGTGTTCGTGATAAGCAACAGGGGCGATATCCAGCACTAACAGATGACGGATACGCGGTGCGGCGAGGGCGGTGAGGGCCATGGCGACTTTACCGCCCATAGAATGACCAATTAGCGAGAAGCGAGGCAGATCAAGATGATCAATCACTTGCAACACATCCTGTGCCATCGCTTGATAGGAAAAGGTCTCGCTGTGCGGGGATCGACCGTGATTACGCAGATCGACACTGATCACTTTGTAGTTATCTTTCAACGATCTGGCGAGCAACCCCAGATTGTCGGCGCTGCCAAATAGGCCATGGATCAGCACGATCGCATCGCCTTCTCCCTCGACGTGGTAATGAAGATTCACTGACTATTTTCTCTTGTTGTTAACGCTTTATCGTAGAGTATACCTTCGGATCACGTTATAATCTCACCGTGATTTTTAAACGGAACGATAATGAACACTACGATGAAGACTATTGAGGTAGACGAAGAGCTATATCGTTATATCGCTAGCCAAACCCAACACATCGGCGAGAGCGCATCTGATATTTTGCGTCGCTTGTTGATGATGCCAGATCAAACATTAGAAACGTTACCGCATGACATTATCATGCCTGTGCGTCCTAAAGGGATCGTGGTTAGCAAAGATGCGGGTAATGTTGTTCATACCGATCGCGTGAAAGAAATGCGTTCACTGCTGATCTCTGATGAATTTGCCGCACAAGAAAAAGCGATTGGTCGCTTTATGTTGGTGTTGTCCTCGCTTTATCGTATCGATCCGCAAGGCTTTACAGAAGCGGCTGCCATCAAAGGGCGTACACGCGTTTATTTTGCCGACAGTGCAGAAACGTTGTTAGCCAGTGGTAAAACGACAAAGCCGAAGTCAATTCCTGAAACCCCGTTTTGGGTCATTACCAATACGAATACAGATCGTAAACGTCAGATGATCGAACAATTGATGGTTAAGATGCACTTCGGTTCAGACATCATTGAAAAAGTTTGCGGTGAAATCTAAATAGGCGTTTTGCCTAACTTCATACAAGGACAGGTTAATGGCGATTCATCCTCGTGCGGGGCAGCGTGCTCAGCAAGAAGATATGTATAATATTCCCGCGTTAGTGGCTAATTACTTTCTAATTGAACCTAACGCGGAAGATCTCCAGCAACAAGTGGCGTTTGGTACCTCGGGTCACCGTGGTACGGCGGATAAAGGGACGTTTAACCAGCATCATATTTGGGCGATTGCTCAAGCTGTTGCCGAAGTGCGTGCAGCCAATGGTGTCACTGGGCCACTTTTCTTGGGTAAAGATACACACGCGTTGTCAGAGCCTGCGTTCACTTCTACGCTAGAAGTGCTCGTGGCCAATGGTGTACACGTGGTGATCCAAACGGGCCGTGGTTACACACCAACCCCAGGGATCTCCCATGCCATTTTGTGCCATAACATTGCCAATGAAGCGAAAGCCGATGGCATCGTGATCACGCCATCACACAATCCACCACAGGACGGCGGTATTAAGTACAACCCTGTTCACGGTGGCCCGGCAGAAGGTGCGCTGACGACAGCGATCGAGAGCCGTGCCAATGCGATCATCGCAGCCGGTCTGGTGGATGTGAAGCGTGTTTCTATTGCTGACGCTTTAGCGAGTGATTTTGTTGAAGAGCGTGAATTGGTGGCCCCGTATGTGGACGACCTGGTTAACGTGATCGACATGGCGGCTATCCAGCAAGCTAACTTGAAGATCGGTGTTGATCCACTGGGTGGTTCTGGTATCGAGTACTGGCGTCAGATTGCTGCGCATTACGGTCTTGATCTTACGCTGGTGGATGAATCGATTGATCCGTCATTCCGTTTTATGTCGCTAGACAAAGACGGTGTGGTACGTATGGACTGTTCATCGCCTTATGCGATGGCGGGTCTGTTAGCACACAAAGACAACTACGACTTAGCGTTCGGTAACGATCCGGATTACGATCGTCACGGCATCGTGACCCCGGCGGGTCTGATGAATCCGAACCACTACTTGGCGGTTTGTATTGATTACCTTTACCGTCACCGTCCAGAGTGGAGCCAGCAGGTTGCCGTGGGTAAAACCTTGGTATCCAGCGCCCTGATTGACCGCGTTGTGGCTGATTTGGGTCGTGAGCTGTGCGAAGTGCCTGTTGGCTTTAAGTGGTTCGTTGATGGTCTATACAGCGGTGAGCTGGGCTTTGGTGGTGAAGAAAGTGCAGGGGCATCGTTCCTTCGCATGGATGGCACACCGTGGTCTACCGACAAAGACGGCATCCTACTTTGCTTGCTAGCGGCTGAAATCACGGCGGTGACAGGCAAAAACCCGCAGCAGTACTATGACGAGTTGGCCGCGAAACACGGTGCGTCTGAGTACAACCGCCTACAAGCGGTGGCAAACGGTGAGCAAAAAGCGATCCTGAGCAAGCTATCTCCAGAAATGGTGGCGGCAGAAACGCTGGCTGGCGATCCGATCACGGCACGTTTGACGCATGCACCGGGTAACGGCGCGGCAATCGGTGGCTTGAAAGTGACGACAGCGAACGGTTGGTTTGCGGCACGTCCATCAGGCACGGAAGATATCTACAAGATTTACTGTGAAAGCTTCAAAGGTAAAGATCACCTTGCGTTGATCGAACAAGAAGCACAGGAAATCGTGAGTAAGGTATTTGCTGACGCAGGCCTATAAGCCTTGTTTCAGTCACCACATGCTCATTGAAAACGCCCGCTTATGCGGGCGTTTTTTTATGCCTGCCATTTATGCCTAGGCGTGTCCCTGCGGCCAGTGCATAGGCATCACAAACCATAACTGTTCATTCGGTGCGACGGCCATGATCGGGTGCGTCACAGTAGAAAGCGACGGGGTGGGTGACAAAAAGGCGTAACGTGGCGGGGCAATCCAGTCTATTTTGGTGATAGCACGCAGAGCCAATCCCTCACATTCGTTGGCATAACACCATTGCCCGAATGATGCCGACGGATTAATGGATAGGCTCGAGCCCGTGTCGTTACGATAAGCGGGCGTAAACAGGCGACCTTGCATGATCAAGCGTTTCACCGTCGGCTGACCAAAGCGAGGAGCGCATTGTTGGTGATAAGCCGGTGTCTCTGACAACAGCAACTGATGACTCTGCATACGGTGGGCTTTTTTTTCCAAGTTGTCTTTTGCATTGGGGCCCGGCCAATTTTTCTCCCACGCCAGATAAAACTTGATCGCCACTTCCCAGTGTTCTAACTCGCCGCTTCGGCGGTTTGCGACCAGAAAATCAATGGCACCAAGGGTTTTGCCCTCAACATGTAACTGGATCTCTTCGGCGACCAAATCATAGTCAGGATGATGGTGGATCAATTGCGCCCATAACCATTGATAGAAAAAACCCAATCGCGTGTTGCCGTCATAGCGCAGACCGTGTGGTAAGACAGCACGTTGACGAAAGGCATCCAACCACGCTTGATCGGCAATCAGAGAGGAGCCTGCCAGCAAGGGGGGGAAGTTTAATACCGCCTCAAAGTATGCTTGCAGACAAGGCGGCAATGCCATGTGTGAAGGTATCTGAATCACGATGTCACCTGATTTGTCATCCATGTTATCCATTCCGATTTTCGCTCCGGTCATGCGTCTAGATTAGGTGGTGATGATGCATTGTAACAGGCTGCGCGGTATGCGTGCAGCGTCGCATCGGCCAAAATGCGGGGTGATCTTCAATGAAAACCCACTGTTTTGTGGCTTTTATCCTGTGGGTTTCACGTTAGAATGAAGGGATCCCGCGAGAAGGAAAAAGACATGAATAATATGCAATTGGAATCGGTGCTCAATGACATTCTGAGTCCGCATTTGATCAACGATTACTGCCCGAACGGCTTGCAAGTGGAAGGCAAACCCGAAGTTAAAAAAATCATCACCGGTGTGACCGCGTGCCAAGCATTGATCGAACGTGCGATTGAAGAAAAAGCCGATGCGCTTTTAGTCCATCACGGTTTTTTCTGGAAAGGAGAGCCCGCCGAAATTCGCGGCATGAAGTTTCGCCGTATTAAGGCATTGATTGAAAATGGCATTAACCTGTACGCCTACCATTTGCCGTTGGATGTACACCCGACACTGGGTAATAACGCCATGCTGGCGCAGCTGTTAGGGCTGGAAGTATTGGGTGGCCTAGAACCGGGTAAGAGCAATTCCGTCGCGATTTACGGCCAATTGGCGCAACCGATGAGTGGAACAGACTTTGCCGCGCGTATTGCGATGACACTACAACGTGAGCCGTTGCACATTGGTGACAATGGTCCGGCTGACATTAAAACCGTGGGGTGGTGTACGGGAGGCGGGCAAGACTTCATTGAACTGGCGACCCAGAAAGGCTTGGATGCGTTTATCTCTGGGGAGATCTCTGAGCGTACCGTGCACACAGCGCGCGAGTTGGGGATCCATTACTTCAGTGCCGGCCATCATGCCACCGAGCGTTACGGTATTAAGGCGCTGGGGGAGCATCTTGCTCAGCAACATGGCTTTGATGTGACCTTTATTGATATTGATAATCCGGTGTAGGGGTTCAGTCTCGATATTCTGTCGAGAGTGGCAGCACGTAAAAAAGCAAAAGGGCCGAAAGGCCCTTTTTTATTGTTCTCAAATTGTTTTGTACATCATTGAATGATGCACAAAGTGCTAAATCATTACGTCACGTCATTACTCTCGTTCATGTAACGGATTAAATTCGCGTTGCGAGTGACCGGTGTAAAGCTGACGAGGACGGCCGATACGGTTGGCCGGATCCGCATGCATTTCGTTCCAGTGTGCAATCCAACCAATGGTACGCGACATGGCGAAGATCACGGTGAACATAGAAACTGGAATGCCGATCGCTTTCAAAATGATGCCAGAGTAGAAGTCCACGTTCGGGTACAGTTTCTTCTCAATGAAGTACTCATCCGACAGGGCAATTCGCTCAAGCTCCATCGCCACATCCAATAATGGATCTTGAATGTTCAGCTCATTCAGAACGTCATGACAGGCTTCACGCATCACGGTTGCACGTGGATCGTAGTTCTTGTACACGCGGTGACCAAAGCCCATTAAGCGGAAAGGATCATCTTTGTCTTTTGCGCGCTCAACAAACTCAGGGATCGCATCCACACTGCCGATTTCTTCCAGCATTTTCAAGCACGCTTCATTGGCGCCACCGTGTGCCGGCCCCCATAGTGAAGCAATACCTGCCGCAATACAGGCGAAAGGATTCGCACCCGAAGAACCCGCAAGACGCACGGTTGACGTAGAAGCGTTTTGTTCATGATCCGCATGCAGGGTAAAGATCTTATCCATCGCGCGGGCAACCACAGGACTCACTTCGTACTCTTCACATGGTGTTGCAAACATCATGTGCAGGAAGTTCTCGGCATAATCCAGATCATTTCTTGGGAAAATGAACGGCTGACCGATCGAGTACTTGTAACACATTGCCGCCAAGGTTGGCATTTTTGACAACAGACGGAATGCCGTGATTTCACGGTGGGTATCATTATTGATATCCAGTGAGTCGTGGTAGAAGGCAGCCAGTGCACCTACCACCCCACACATAACAGCCATAGGGTGAGCATCACGGCGGAAGCCATGGAAGAAGCTGGAAATTTGCTCATGCACCATGGTGTGACGCGTCACGGTTGTGCGGAATGTTTCATATTGCTCACGGGTAGGGACTTCGCCGTACAGCAAGATATAACAGACTTCGAGGTAATCAGCGTTATTGGCCAGTTGGTCAATAGGGTAGCCGCGGTGAAGCAGAATACCTTTATCACCATCAATGTAGGTAATTTGAGATTCACATGATGCAGTGGCTAGAAAACCAGGGTCAAAAGTAAAGTAACCGTTAGCGCCAAGTTGGCGTACATCAACGACTTCTGGCCCTTCAGTGCCCCCGATAATCGGCAGTTCGACGGGTGCTTCCCCTTCAATGTGAAGAGTCGCTTTCTTGTCTGCCATAACAATCTCCTTTGTATTTTTATAATCCTAATCCAAGGCGGATGTATGATTGTTGTACCGCTGGCTGCTGAAAATGTCAATTTTTGTACTCTCAACTGTGCGCTTGTTAATAACTTTGAATTAAAAAGTATAAATTTCTAAAAGCGTGTTTGCGGTCATGTAACGGCGTTTGTATTTGAATGTTACGGGGCGTATACTCGCGTTAGGTCTCTGATTCTGCTGATGCCTAATGCAATTACACGACGTTCCTCCCTCTCTGAGTACGTGAAGAAAAGCGCTTGTCTTTACGTTTAGAGAAACAAATATGCAACACTATGTTGCGCGAATGTTAAGCGGGCGGCTTGAGTAAGAAGCGGAGAGTCATAACTATAAAATTGCTTCCATCAAATGGAGCTGAGTGGGCAATCACCGTGAAAGTAAATAAGCCAAGACCCGTCAACCTCGACCTACAGACGATTCGCTTTCCTTTGACAGCGATAGCGTCAATCATCCATCGCGTTTCCGGCGTGATCACGTTTGTTTCCGTCGCCATCCTATTATGGCTGCTGAACATCTCTTTATCCTCTCCTGAAGGTTTTGCCAGTGCCCAAAGCATTG
This sequence comes from Photobacterium sp. 270122K, assembly GCF_059941365.1. Classification (NCBI taxonomy): domain Bacteria; kingdom Pseudomonadati; phylum Pseudomonadota; class Gammaproteobacteria; order Vibrionales; family Vibrionaceae; genus Photobacterium; species Photobacterium sp. 270122K. The sequence continues at coordinate 416,099 of NZ_JBPOEN010000004.1, read as the reverse complement.
TCGACAGCTTCTTTGTGAAATTTGTGCTGTGGGGAATCCTAACCGCGCTCTTTTATCACATTGTCGTCGGAATCCGTCATTTGATGATGGACATGGGATATTTTGAAGAAATGGAAACCGGTATCGCCAGTGCGAAAGTCAGTTTCGCCATTGTGGCCGTGCTGTCTCTCTTTGCAGGAGGCTTGGTATGGTAAATAACGTCTCTACCGTTGGTCGAAACGGTATTCATGATTTCATTCTGATCCGCGCAACGGCCATCATACTCACTTTATACACCCTTTATATGGTTGGTTTCCTCGCATTCGGACCGGAACTGACCTACGAAACATGGGCCGCGTTCTGGGGGCAATTGAGCACCAAGGTGTTTACCCTGCTAGCGCTTTTGTCTGTCTTGATCCATGCCTGGATTGGCATGTGGCAAGTCCTCACGGATTACATTAAATCGGCGGCGCTGCGTGCAGGCCTGCAGTTTGGTGTCGTTGCGGTGTTGTTTGTGTACCTGTTGTCAGGTTTCTTTATTGTGTGGGGTGCGTAAATGAGCATTGCAGTTCGTGAGTTTGATGCGGTCGTGATTGGTGCGGGGGGCGCAGGAATGCGTGCCGCACTACAAATTTCTGAGCAGGGCCTTAAATGTGCGCTGTTGTCAAAAGTATTCCCAACCCGTTCCCACACGGTTTCCGCGCAAGGCGGGATCACGGTGGCATTGGGCAATTCCCATCCCGATAACTGGCAATGGCACATGTACGATACCGTCAAGGGGTCGGATTACATCGGTGATCAGGATGCCATTGAATACATGTGTAAAAACGGACCGAAGTCAGTGATTGAGCTAGAGAAAATGGGGCTGCCTTTTTCTCGCTTTGATAACGGCTCAATCTATCAGCGTCCGTTTGGTGGTCAGTCTAAAGAATTTGGTGGTGAGCAAGCGGCCCGTACGGCCGCGGCGGCAGACCGAACCGGTCACGCCTTGCTGCACACCTTGTATCAGCAGAATATCAAACACAAAACCACCATTTTCTCAGAATGGTATGCACTGGATCTCGTGAAAAACCAAGATGGCGCCATTCTCGGTTGTACTGCGCTGTGCATGGAAACCGGTGAAGTGTGTTACTTCAAATCGAAGGCGACGATTTTGGCGACAGGCGGGGCGGGGCGTATTTATGCCTCAACCACCAATGCCCATATTAATACCGGTGACGGTGTGGGGATGGCGCTCCGTGCGGGCGTACCGATGCAAGACATGGAAATGTGGCAGTTCCACCCAACCGGCATTGCCGGTGCCGGGGTACTGGTGACAGAAGGGTGTCGCGGTGAAGGGGGCTATCTCCTCAATAAGGACGGCGAGCGCTTTATGGAGCGTTACGCACCGAATGCCAAAGACTTGGCTGGCCGTGATGTGGTTGCCCGTTCGATGATGGTAGAAATCCGTGAAGGCCGCGGTTGTGATGGTCCGTGGGGGCCACACCTTAAGTTGAAGATGGATCACTTAGGCAAAGACGTGCTTGAATCACGTCTGCCTGGCATCTGTGAATTGTCCCGTACCTTCGCGCATGTTGATCCGGTGAAAGAGCCGATCCCAGTGATCCCGACCTGTCACTACATGATGGGTGGCGTGCCGACACAAGTGTCAGGGCAGGCGATCAAACAAAATGCGATGGGCGATGACGTAGAAGTACAAGGCCTGTTTGCTTGTGGTGAAATTGCATCCGTCTCGGTACATGGTGCTAACCGTTTAGGCGGGAACTCCCTACTTGATTTAGTGGTCTTTGGTCGCGCAACGGGTCTGCATCTGGGGGAAACGTTGTTGGCGCAAGCCGAAGCGCGTCCGGCAACCGAGTCTGACATTGAAGCGTCATTGGCGCGTGTGAACCGTTGGAACAACACGCAGAAAGGGGAAGACCCCGTACAGATCCGTAAAGATCTGCAAACCTGCATGCAGAATAACTTCTCGGTGTTCCGTGAAGGAGAGGCGATGGCGACAGGCTTGGAAGAGCTGAAAGTGATCCGCGACCGCCTTAAAACCGCCCGTTTGGATGATACGTCCTCTGAATTTAATACCCAGCGTATCGAATGCCTTGAGCTAGAAAACCTGATGGAAACGGCGTTTGCGACGGCGGTTGCCGCGAACTATCGCACAGAAAGTCGTGGTGCCCATGCCCGCTTTGATTTCCCTGAGCGTGATGATGCGAATTGGTTGTGCCATTCCATCTATAACCCGGAAACAGAAGCGATGACCAAACGTGGTGTGAACATGGCACCGGTGCATCGTGATGCATTTCCGCCGAAAGCGCGTACCTACTAGGGGAGGACAACAAAATGAAATTAAGTTTTTCTATTTATCGTTACAACCCTGATGTTGATAACGCGCCCCATATGAAGGGGTACACGCTCGAGGTGCCGGAAGGCTCCGACATGATGGTGCTCGATGCCTTGATCTTACTGAAAGAGCAAGACCCAAGTCTGGCGTTTCGTCGCTCTTGCCGTGAAGGGGTATGTGGCTCCGACGGTATTAATATGAACGGTAAGAATGGGTTAGCCTGTATCACGCCGCTATCAGCCTTGACCGGTGAGAAAACCATCGTGATCCGCCCGTTGCCGGGCTTGCCGGTGGTGCGTGATTTGATCATCGACATGGAGCAGTTCTACACCAATTACGCCAAAGTGAAGCCGTTTTTGATTGATGACGGTGCCATGCCGCCTGCCCGTGAAAACTTACAGTCGCCGGCAGATCGGGCGCATCTTGATGGCCTGTATGAGTGCATCATGTGTGCGTGTTGTTCCACATCATGCCCATCATTTTGGTGGAACCCGGATAAGTTTATTGGTCCCGCAGGGTTGTTGGCGGCCTACCGTTGGCTAATTGATAGTCGCGATACCGCAACGGATGCGCGTTTGTCCGATTTGGACGATGCATTTAGTGTTTTTCGTTGCCATGGCATCATGAACTGTGTAAATGTTTGTCCTAAAGGGCTAAATCCAACAAAGGCGATCGGTCACATCAAATCGATGTTACTCAAGCGCGCAGTCTAATTTAAAGCATTATCGATATGCAGGCTTGTTCGTATTGTGCGAAGAGTCTGCTTTAAGTCCGGTGTTTATTCGGGCAAGAATGGCGATAACTAGTGGTTAAGGGAAAACAATGCAGAACGGCGTTATGAAGACTTGGATGGAGTCTTCACACCTGGCTGGCGCCAATGCAACTTACGTAGAGGATCTCTACGAGTTGTATCTCAGCGATCCAGAATTAGTAGACGAAGAATGGCGTCACGTGTTTAGTGATTTGCCGGTGGTGCGTGAAGATGCCGTTGAGCAACCTCACTCGCGTGTTCGTGACTATTTCCGACGTCTCGCGAAAGAAACAACCTATTTAAGTGCTGCCGTCAGCGATCCAGACGTTGATGCCAAGCAGGTTAAGGTCTTGCAGTTGATTAACGCATACCGTTTCCGTGGGCATCAGCACGCAAATTTAGATCCGTTAGGTTTATGGCAACAAGAACGCGTGCCAGATCTCGACCCTGAGTTTCACAACCTGACCGAAGACGATTTCAATGAAACCTTCAATGTGGGCTCCTTTGCCATTGGGCAGGAAACCATGAAATTGTCTGCGTTGTATGACGCACTGAAAAAGACCTATTGCGGGTCTATCGGTGCTGAGTACATGCACATCACCAATACCGAAGAGAAACGCTGGTTGCAGCAGCGCCTTGAGTCTGTGGTGGGCCAAGGCAATTTCAGCCAAGAAGAAAAGCTGACGTTTCTTGATGAATTGACCGCCGCCGAGGGGCTTGAGCGTTATCTTGGGGCGAAGTTCCCAGGGGCGAAGCGCTTCTCCTTGGAAGGTGGCGACGCCATGATCCCAATGGTGAAAGAGCTGATCCGCTATGCGGGTAGCAACGGGGTACGCGAAGTCGTGATTGGCATGGCACACCGTGGCCGTTTGAACATGCTGGTCAACGTTTTGGGCAAAAAGCCGCAAGACTTGTTTGATGAGTTTGCGGGTAAGCATGGTGAGTCATGGGGAACCGGCGATGTGAAATACCATCAAGGTTTCTCGGCGGACTTTGCTACGCCGGGTGGTGATGTTCACTTGGTGTTGGCGTTTAACCCTTCTCACCTCGAAATTGTCAATCCAGTGGTCGTGGGTTCGGTACGTGCCCGTCAAGATCGTTTGGGCGACCGAGATGGTTCGCAAGTGTTGCCTATTACCATTCATGGTGACTCGGCGATTGCCGGTCAGGGCGTAGTGGCAGAGACATTCAACATGTCACAGTCACGTGGCTACCGTGTAGGGGGAACCGTACGTATTGTGGTGAACAACCAAATTGGTTTTACCACCTCGAACCCGACGGATACCCGCTCGACGCAGTACTGTACTGACATTGCAAAAATGGTACAGGCCCCGATCCTGCACGTGAACGCGGATGATCCGGAAGCGGTCGCGTTTGTGACGCGCATTGCATTGGAATACCGCAATACGTTCAAACGTGATGTGGTGATCGATTTAGTGTGTTACCGCCGTCATGGTCACAACGAAGCGGATGAGCCGAACGCGACGCAGCCGTTGATGTACCAGAAAATCAAAAAACACCCGACGCCACGTAAGATTTACGCGGATGCGCTGACCGACAATGGCACCATTGAGTTGGAAACGGCGACATCGCTGATCAACGAATACCGTGATGCCCTTGATCGCGGAGAGTGCGTGGTGAAAGAATGGCGTCCGATGAAACTGCATTCGGTGGATTGGTCCCCTTACTTGGGTCATGACTGGACGGTGGATTGGGCGAACAAAGTCGACATGGAGCGTTTGCAAGAATTGGCGCAACGTGTGTGTCAGTTCCCTGATAGCCACAAACTGCAAAGCCGGGTACAGAAATTGTATAATGACCGTCTTGCAATGTCGGCGGGTGACAAGATGCTCGATTGGGGCATGGCGGAAACCTTGGCCTACGCCACCTTGGTGGATGAAGGCAATCGCATCCGTATTACCGGTCAAGATTCAGGTCGCGGTACGTTCTTCCACCGTCATGCGGTATTGCATAATCAAGGCGATGCCAGCACCTACATTCCACTGTCCAACATTCATGATAAGCAGGGCACCTTCCAGGTCTTTGACTCTGTGTTATCCGAAGAGGCGGTATTGGCGTTTGAATACGGTTATGCGACGGCAGAGCCTAGCGGTTTAACCGTATGGGAAGCGCAGTTTGGTGATTTTGCCAATGGGGCACAGGTTGTGATCGACCAGTTCATCAGCTCCGGTGAGCAGAAGTGGGGTCGTATGTGTGGCTTGACCATGCTGTTACCGCACGGCTACGAAGGCCAAGGTCCTGAGCACTCATCAGCCCGTCTTGAGCGTTACTTGCAGTTGTGTGCTGAGCAGAATATGCAGGTTGTGATCCCATCGACACCTGCGCAGGTGTATCACATGCTCCGCCGTCAGGTGGTACGTCCTATGCGTCGCCCGCTGGTGGTGATGTCACCGAAATCATTGCTTCGTCATCCACTGTGTATCTCCTCCATGGACGAATTGGCCAACGGTAATTTCCAGGCCGCCATTGGTGAGATCGACCCATTGGATCCGAAACAAGTAAAACGCGTGGTGTTCTGTTCAGGCAAAGTTTATTACGACTTGCTCGAGCAGCGCCGTAAGAACGAACAGACCGATGTTGCGATTGTGCGCATTGAGCAGCTGTATCCTTTCCCGAAAGAAGAGGTAGAAGCGGCGTTAGCCGACTACCAACATGTCACCGATTACATTTGGTGTCAGGAAGAGCCACAAAACCAAGGGGCATGGTACTCCAGTCAGCATAACTTCCGCTCAGCGTTACCCGTGGGTTCGCAGTTGGAATATGCAGGCCGTCCCGCCTCTGCTTCACCGGCGGTAGGTTACATGTCGGTTCACCTGAAACAGCAAAAAGCGTTAGTAGAAGACGCATTAACAATAACGCAGTAAGAACTGGAACAAAAAGGACAAAACCGATATGACGATCGAAATTCTGGTTCCCGATTTACCTGAATCCGTTGCCGATGCAACCGTAGCGACTTGGCACAAGCAGCCAGGCGATGCTGTAACACGTGATGAAGTTCTGGTTGATATCGAAACAGACAAAGTGGTGTTGGAAGTACCCGCACCGGAAGATGGCATTCTTGAAGCAATTCTTGAAGCGGAAGGCACCACGGTTTTAACCAAGCAATTGATTGGCAAAATCAAAGCGGGTGCTGTCGCGGGTGAACCGACGCAAGATGTGCCGGCTGAGGCAGAAGCGTCCCCGAATAAACGCAATACCGCGGCATTGGGCGAAGAAACGAACGAAGCCTTGAGCCCAGCGGTACGCCGTTTGCTGAGCGAGCACGGTATTCAAGCGTCTGCGGTGAAAGGTTCAGGGGTAGGCGGTCGCATTACCCGTGAAGATGTGGAAGCGTTCGTGAAAGACGCAGCCCCAACGGCACCAGTGGCTGCACCGGTTGAAGCGAAAGTGGAAGCGCCTCTGGCACACCGTAGCGAAAAACGTGTGCCGATGACCCGTTTGCGTAAGCGCGTTGCAGAGCGTCTGCTTGAAGCGAAGAACAGCACAGCCATGCTGACGACGTTTAACGAAGTGAACATGAAACCGATCATGGATCTTCGTCAGCAATATAAAGACATTTTTGAAGAGCGCCACGGTATCCGTCTTGGCTTTATGTCTTTCTACGTGAAAGCCGTGGTTGAAGCGCTGAAGCGTTACCCAGAAGTGAATGCCTCTATTGATGGTGATGATATTGTTTATCACAACTTCTTTGATGTGAGCATTGCCGTGTCAACACCGCGTGGTTTGGTAACACCGGTACTGCGCGATTGCGACAAGCTAAGCTTGGCAGAAATTGAAAAAGGTATTCGCGAGCTAGCCATTAAAGGGCGTGACGGCAAACTAACGGTCGATGATTTGACCGGTGGTAACTTCACGATTACCAATGGCGGCGTCTTTGGTTCGTTGATGTCGACACCGATTATCAACCCACCACAGTCAGCGATCCTTGGGATGCACAAAATTCAGGACCGCCCAATGGCGGTAGACGGCAAAGTGGAAATTTTGCCTATGATGTATCTTGCGCTGTCTTACGATCATCGCTTGGTCGATGGCCGTGAGTCAGTGGGTTACCTAGTAACCATCAAGGACTTACTTGAAGATCCAACCCGTCTGCTATTGGATGTGTAATCGACTGGACGTGTAAGCACACACGTCGGTTATACCAACAGTAAGATGGCATCAAGGCCGGACAGGCTCAACGTTCGGTCTTGGTGGTACAGCAACAGTACATGAAGAGGAAATACCCAAGAGTATTTCATATGGATATAACAAGCCCCATTGGGGTATAAAATGGATAGAACATATGAATTTGCATGAATACCAAGCGAAACAGCTGTTCGCCGAGTACGGTTTACCTGTTCCTGAAGGTTACGCCTGTGATACGCCACAAGAAGCGGCAGAAGCAGCAGGGAAAATCGGCGGTGATAAGTGGGTCGTGAAATGTCAGGTCCATGCCGGCGGCCGCGGTAAAGCGGGCGGGGTAGAGCTGCACGACACCAAAGACGGCATTAAGACGTTTGCCCAAAAATGGCTAGGGAAAAACCTCGTCACGTATCAAACCGATGCCAATGGTCAACCTGTCAGTAAAATTCTGGTGGAAGAAGCCTCGAATATTGCCAATGAGCTCTATTTGGGGGCGGTTGTTGACCGTGCCACACAGCGTATCGTTTTCATGGCCTCGACAGAAGGTGGCGTGGAAATCGAGAAAGTGGCAGAAGAAACGCCAGAGCTGATCCACAAGGCTGCAATTGATCCGCTAGTGGGTCCACAGCCATACCAAGGTCGTGAATTGGCTTTCAAACTGGGTTTGAAAGGCGACCAAATCAAGCAATTCACTAAAATTTTCCTCGGATTGGCAACCATGTTTGCCGATTACGATCTCGCCCTGCTCGAAATTAATCCTCTTGTGGTAACCGGCGACGACGATCTTCTTTGCCTTGATGGCAAAATCAACATTGATTCCAACGCCCTGTATCGCCAGCCTAAGCTGCGTGAAATGCACGATGCCTCACAAGAAGATGAGCGTGAAGCCCATGCGGCACAGTGGGAACTGAACTATGTCGCGTTAGATGGCAGCATCGGTTGTATGGTCAACGGTGCGGGCCTTGCTATGGGGACGATGGATATCGTTAACCTGCATGGTGGCCAACCTGCCAACTTCCTGGATGTGGGCGGTGGCGCCACCAAAGAGCGCGTCACAGAAGCGTTCAAAATCATCCTATCAGACAGCAATGTAAAAGCCGTATTAGTGAACATTTTCGGCGGTATTGTGCGCTGTGATCTGATTGCAGAAGGCATTATCGGTGCGGTCGAAGAAGTGGGCGTAGAAGTGCCTGTCGTGGTTCGCCTCGAAGGTAACAATGCGGTACTGGGTGCCGAGACGCTGGCGAAAAGTGGTCTGAATATTATTGCTGCAACTTCCCTAACGGAAGCAGCGGAAAAAGTGGTTGCTGCTGCGGAGGGTAAATAATGTCTGTACTCATTAATAAAGACACCAAAGTGATCTGTCAGGGCTTTACGGGCGGGCAGGGCACATTCCATTCTGAGCAGGCGATTGCTTACGGCACACAAATGGTCGGTGGGGTATCGCCGGGCAAAGGCGGCACCACGCACCTTGGGCTTCCTGTCTTCAATACGGTACGTGACGCGGTTGAAGCAACAGGTGCCACTGCGACGGTGATTTACGTCCCTGCACCGTTCTGTAAAGACGCAATCTTAGAAGCGATTGATGCGGGTATTGAGCTGATTGTGACCATCACCGAAGGTATTCCAACGCTTGATATGCTGGATGTGAAAGTGCGTCTGGATGAAGCGGGCGTACACATGATTGGTCCTAACTGTCCGGGGGTGATTACGCCGGATGCCTGTAAGATTGGTATCATGCCTGGTCATATTCATAAGCCGGGTAAAGTGGGTATCGTTTCGCGTTCTGGTACCTTGACCTATGAAGCGGTGAAGCAGACCACGGATGAAGGCTTTGGCCAGTCAACGTGCGTCGGTATTGGTGGGGATCCGATCCCTGGTTCTAACTTCATTGATATTCTGGCGTTGTTTGAACAAGACCCAGAAACAGAAGCTATCGTGATGATCGGTGAGATCGGTGGAACCGCAGAAGAAGAAGCGGCCGCGTACATTAAAGATCACGTCACTAAGCCGGTTGTCTCTTACATTGCGGGGGTGACAGCGCCTCCGGGTAAACGTATGGGTCACGCGGGTGCGATCATTTCCGGTGGTAAAGGCACGGCAGAAGATAAATTCCAAGCACTGGAAGCGGCGGGTGTACGTACCGTGAAGAGCTTGGCTGATATCGGTAAAGCCTTGCGTGATGTCACGAACTGGTAAGCGACGGTTTATCACCGAGTATGAAAGACCATAAAAAAACCCGCCAATGGCGGGTTTTTGTTTTTCAGATCATCGCGTCTGTATTTGTGCCTGATGCGCAAGGGCTGAATAACTCAGGCACTCATTAACGCAAGGCGTTAAGCATCAGAGCGTTTAAACTGACTCAACATGAAAATGGCGGCTGCCGCGACAACGACCGAAGGGCCGGCAGGGGTATCGTAATGCCATGACATCGCCAAGCCACCAAACACCGAGAGAATACCGATAACAGAGGCCATTACCGCCATCACTTCTGGGCTGTGTGCAAAGCGTCGTGCAGTCGCAGCAGGGATAATCAGCAGTGACGTGATGATCAGCGCCCCGACGAACTTCATCGCCACGGCAATCACTAAACCGACCATCAGCATCAATAACAGACGCATTAAATCGACATTGACACCTTCAACTTGCGCCAAGTCTTCATTGATGGTCATCGACAAGAGCGGACGCCACAGCACAATGAGCATTGCCAGTGCAATCGCACCGCCGCCGTAAATCCAGTACAAATCATGCGTCGTGACAGCGAGCAGATCACCAAACAGGTACGACATTAAATCGATACGGACATTGTCGAGAAAGCTGACGGCCACTAAGCCCAGTGACAAGGCACTGTGCGCCAAAATACCGAGTAAGGTATCGGTCGCCACCACTTTTTGTTTTTGCAGGGTAACCAGAATTACCGCTAATACCAAACAGCAGATGATCAGCGCCAGGTTCAAATTAATATTGAACAGAAAACCTAGCGCGATGCCGAGTAACGAGGCGTGTGAAAGGGTATCGCCGAAGTACGCCATTTTTCGCCATACCACAAAGGAGCCTAACGGCCCCGCAAGCAGGGCGATCCCCACACCGGCAAGCAAAGCCGGTAATAAAAACTCAAGCATCGTGTTTCTCGTGTTGGTGATCGGTGTGATGATCATGCTGACAAGGGCCAATCGGGCTGCCTGACATGGCATGTTCATGATTGTGATGATGGTGGTACAGCGCCAGTTGCTCGGTTTGCTTGCAACCAAACAGCGCCACGTAGGATGGGTGGTTCGCAATGGTTTCAGGTTCACCGGAACAGCACACATGGTGTTGCAAGCAAATCACATTATCTGTTTTGGCCATCACCAAATGCAGATCGTGTGAAACCATTAAAATGGCACAATCAAGCGTATCCCGCAGTGATTGGATCAAACTGTACAGTTCCAGCTGGCCATTGACATCCACCCCTTGCACCGGCTCATCCAGCACCAAAAGGTCTGGTTTTTGCAGCAGGGCACGAGCCAGCAGTACGCGTTGCATTTCACCGCCAGAAAGGGAATGCATATTACTGTGTTGCAGGTGTTTACCGTTTACCATCTCTAGCGCTGTTAAGCGGTCGTCGTTGTTATAACGGCCAGCAAGACGCATAAAGCGGTCGACATTCAGTGGCATTGCGTTGTTAAGAGCAAGCTTTTGAGGGACGTAGCCGATACGTAGCCCTTTTTGGCGTAGCAATTTACCCGCCGAGATTTTTTGAAGTCCGGTAATGACTTTGACAAGGGTCGACTTGCCGGCACCGTTGGGGCCGATCAGGGTCGTGATTTGGCCCCGTTCGAGCTTGAGCGAGACTTGATCGAGCACATGGCGTTCGCCGAATGTGACGGTGACGGTTTGTAATTCAACTAAGGAAGTCATGGTTTCTTTGCTTTTGGGATTTGCCAAAGTGAGATGTTATAATATAACATCTTTGGCGTTGTTGTCATTCAGAACTATTTTTTTGGGGATCCATTATGCGCCGTTTACTTCTATCTTGCAGCTCGTTTGGCTTGTTATTTTCCTCTTATGTGCAAGCTGAAGCACCTAACGTGGTGACGACGGTGAAACCTTTAAGCATGATCGTCCAAGCGCTGACGAAGGATGTGACGACCAGTGACACCTTACTACCGACAGGTACCTCTCCCCATGATTATGCGTTACGCCCGTCGGATGCCCGCAAATTGCATGATGCTGATTTGGTGATTTGGGTGGGGCCAGAGCTAGAGCGTTTTTTGACGAAAATCCTTGATGGTCAGAGTAATGCGTTTGCTTTGACGGCGCAGAAGGGAATTGATTTTCGCCATTACGGTGAGCCAGAACAGGGTGATGAACATTCTGCTGGGGTGCATGATGAGCATGACCACCATGATGAAGACGCGCATGCTGACCATGACCATGGCCATGAGCACAGCGACGAGGCGCACGGCCACAACCATGATCATCATGGGATTGATCCGCACGTATGGCTAGGGCCAGAAACGGCGTTGCAAGCGGCTAATGTGATCACGCAAAAACTGATCGCGTTGGATCCAAGCCATAAAGCGCAATACCAAGCGAATTTGCACACCTTTAATGGTGAAGTGAACGTGGCGGTGAAAGAGATTGAGCAGTCACTGAAGCCACTGAAAGAAAACGGCTACTTTGTCTTTCACGATGGCTACGGCTACTTTGAAGACCAATTTCAGTTGAACAATTTAGGCCACTTTACGGTCGAGCCGGATCGTCGTCCGGGGGCAAAAACCTTGATTAACATTCGCGCTTCGCTGAAAGATGCCCAAGCGAAGTGTGTGTTCAGTGAGCCTCAGTTTACGCCGGCGGTGGTTAACAGCGTGGTACGCGGCACTGATGTGAAAGTGGGCGTGTTGGACCCAATGGCCACAGATATTCAGGAAGGCGCTGACGGTTACCCGCAGTTCTTACGCCAACTTGGTCAACGCTTTGCGTCGTGCCTACAATAACGCGGCGATTGTGTTGCGTGCCTAATTAGCTTGACACCCGCCATGTCGTCAACAACATGGCGGCGTGTCAAAAAAACAAGGCGTCAATTTGTAATAAATCGCTGACGTAAAAGCATTTTTAATACTAATTTTTGTGTGTAAAACGTACGTTGGTACGTTTTTTTATGCATCCTGCCTCATTTTATAAATGCCAACTTATATTCAATGCCCTGATATTGCATAATGAGCCTATATTCTTATGGCTCTGGTTGTGGTGTATTTCAACGGCTATGTTTAAACGGTTTACGGCTTCCATTGTATTATCGCTCCTGCTCTTATTGATCGGGGGGCGTGCTTTTGCATCCACGCCTTTGTTTTATCCTTTACCGGTTGAAAAACCGGGGGGGATGGTTGTCGCCAGTAAAATACTGCAAGATACGCAACGCGGTTTGTGGATCGTCGATGTGCAAGGGACGTTATATTTTTATGATGGACTCACCCTTAAATTGGCCCTTGATAGCCAAGGGCACGCCATTGATAACGTGCAAGATGCAGCCATGGCCGGTTCGAAGCTATGGTTGGTGAGGGGCGATGATGCCTATTACTACGCACCGGCGACCACTGAACTATTGCGTCTGACTATTAGCCAAATACCGATGGAATACGTTGCCAGTCAAGGTGATACCATTTGGTTTGCCAGCCGGCGTGGCGTGTACAAGATGCAGGAAAATGATTTACAGCCCGCCTTTATCCCTTTCCAACACCCGTTGAAGCTCAGAGGATTACACATCGAGGGATCCTCTGTGTTTGTCGCCGCACAAAGTGGCGTGTATGAGTTACCTTCTGCCGATCAAACGGTCTTTCAAAAACGCTTTCCACAGCAACATATCACCGATGTCTTTCTTGATACCCAAGGCACCATGTGGTTTGCCTCGTTGAATGGGCTATTTAAAGGGCGTGATGGTAAGCCTGTTGAGTTCATTGGCGGCCGTTTTGACCTGCCCGTCTCGACGTTACAGCAAACAGATAAGACATTGTGGGTAGGCTCGAAGCACGGGTTGTTTTCTATCGATCTCGAGACGCAGCAACAGCGGCAATATTTGCCGTCTAAGCACAATGATTATGCGTTGCCGGGACAGCGTATCTTGGACTTAGAGCGTGATAAAGCGGGGGGCTTATGGATCTCGACTGAAGAGGGGATCAGTTATCTTCCTCAAGGAACAGAACTCTTTAACCGGGTGCGATTTGGCGGTGACGTCGATCAAATCAAGGCACACCGCATTAATGATGTTGTGTATACCAGTGATGGCAGTTATTGGCTGGCGACGGATAACGGTTTGTTCGAGTTGTCATCGTCACTGGAAATCCTACGCCATGAACCCACGTTAGGCCATGTTGATAAAATCAGTGTCTGGCAGCAAGAACTGTGGTTGCTGGCCGATAAGACGGTGCGGGTGTATTCACGCAAAACGCATACCTGGCGCCCCCTTGCGTTACCGCATGGCTCTGCTGATCACGCCATTACCAGCTTAAAAGTGGATCATTATGGTTCGCTATGGTTGGGTATGAGATCGCAGCTTTATCGCTATTGGCCGGATACCCAAGAGTGGATCTCATTTGGCCAGCATTGGCTGAAAGATCCGATGGGTGATGAAAGCGTCACCGTGATCTATGAAGACAGCGAATACCAGATTTGGGTAGGAACGGATTATGGTTTGTACCAGTTTGAAGCGGGCCACCTATACCTCGTCAACAATACCGCATCACAAGGCGGCGTGCGTGATCTGTATGAGGATCGCATGGGCCAACTTTGGATCGCCCATCATTACGGCTTACAGTACTCCCAAACGTTATCGCCACTGTCGTTGCAACCGATCTCGCTCTTAGGTGGGCGAGCATACCCCTTCTGTATTGTGGGCGATAATAATGGGGTGTGGGTCAGTACCACGAGTGGCTTGAGCTATTTATCCTTTAATGCCCATCAAAGACGTCACTTCACGGACACCGAAGGGTTAGTGCCCAATGAATTTGCCGATCAGATGTGCCAGCGAAGCGATACCGGCAGGTTGTTATTCAGTAGCCGCGAAGGGTTGGTACAGATTGAGCCTCGTACTTTATTAAGCAGCAAAACAGCCATCGCGCCCTTGGCGCTGAGCGAAGTGCGGGTGAACAATACGCTGCATCAGTTGGGGGGACTGGCGAGTGAACCCTTACTGTTGCCGTATGGTGCCATGGCGAGTTTTGAATTCAATATCACTGCACTGAAAGGGCAGCCGCATTTTGATTACCGAGTGGTGAACGAAAGCAATGTCCCAACGGAGTGGACAACCATTAATAGCCGTTTTTTGTTATTGGAACCGTTGTCGCCGGGTAATTATTTGCTCGAAGTGAAAGATAGCCTGTTTGATGGCGGTGAAGTGGTGCGTTATCCCTTCAGTGTTGAGCGTCCTTGGTTCTTATCGACGTTCTTGATCAGCGGTGTGCTATTGGTGCTAGGGGGTATCGTGCTGACGACATTGTACTGGCGAAGTCGCACATTCAATGAGCAAAATCAGCAGCTTAAACAAGCGGTATACCAGAAGACGGCTAAAATCGAATTGCAGAAAAAACAGCTCAATGCGAGCAATATGCAGTTGCAGCGTATTTTGGAAATTCGTCAGAATTTGATGGCGCAATTGTCGCATGAATTACGCACGCCGCTGAGTCTAGCGCAGGGTATGTTGGCAGGGTTGAAAGAAAAGCTTCCTCCAACGAGCCAGTTAGAGGTGGTGGAGAAAAATATCGCACATTCTTTGCATGTGGCCGAGCAGCTGTTGTCGTGTGATGCATTGGCATTGATTGAGCCGGATAAACGTTGTGAACAACGTGTCGCCCCCATTATTCAGGCTTGCTGCATCAGTTGGCAGGTTGAAGCGGAGAAAAAGCAAATAGCCCTGTGTTTGGAAGACAGCACCGCGAAGGTCAGCGTGTTCTTGGCACCGTATCACCTTGAAATCATGCTAGGGAACTTGCTGTCTAATGCCTTGAAATACACCGATCGTAAAGGCGGTATCACCGTCAATGTGCGTGAAATGAAATCTCAGTTGGTTATCTCGGTGAGTGACACAGGACGCGGGATGACGGAAGAAACCAAGGCCCACTTATTCGAAAGTTATTATCAGGAAGAGCCGATATTCAGTCCGGAGGCCGGATTTGGGTTGGGACTGAGTACAGTCAAACAGCTGGTGGAGTTGTATGAAGGCGACATTTCGGTGATCAGTTACCAAGGGGTCGGCAGTGAATTCATTATCCGCCTGCCGATTTATCGCTCGGAGATCCATGGGCTCGATAATGCCTTAGAGGCCGTGGATGCGTCGGAAACCAAACTGAAAATTTTGATTGCCAGTGCCGATACGTCACAAAAAGAGACATGGTCATCGCTACTGAATGCTGACTACCAGTTGCACTTTGTGGCGGATGGCTATGATGCATTGATCGCCATGCAGGATCATGCCCCCGAGATGTTGATTGCCGATTTGCACCTGCCGGGATTAACCGGGACGCAGCTGTTACAACGTTTGGCGGAGGAGTTGCCTTTCGATTATCAACCAAGACTGATCTTGGTCACGGAAGGCGATGAGGTGGATCACGGTGAAGTCTTGATGGCCGGATGGGCGCATGCAGTGTTGACCAAGCCGTTAGATACCAGTCAAGCCTTTGTCGCGGTCAGCCGCTTGCTGCACAGCCTGAAAGAGGCGATAACAGACGGTAATGAAGAAGCCGTTGATACGGTTTGGCGTGACAGTGTAAAGGCGCTAGTGGCCGCGCATTTCCATCATCCAGACTTTGGTACATCTGCCGCAGCCAAGGCGTTGTTCATGTCAGAGCGCAGTTTACAACGTAAGTTTAAACAAGAGTTTGGGATAGCCTTTAAAGACTATGTGACCCAGTTCCGTTTCACCCAAGCGGCGTTGATGCTCAAGCAAGGGGATCGGGTGGCGGATGTCGCCTTGGCCTGTGGGTTTAACGATCCGTCGTACTTCAGTGTTCGATTTAAAACGCATACTGGACAAACCCCCACGCAGTTTGCCAGCGGATTTGTGAATCAGGACGCCGAACAACGCTGAGCGGTCTATTGACGTAAAGCGCGATGACAGAAAATCACAATTGAAAAGCCCAGCCTTAGCCGCTGGGCTTTTTTGTTTGTGAGTATGTAAGGTATTGAGTGTCGAGTTGCGGGTTATGAATGCGAAGATCGCGCTTAGAGGTGTAGCACTACAGGTTGCGGATTTTTGGCATGGGTGAGGGTATTCACGGCGTTGTTGGGTAGCGTACAGGGGGTAGCCCAACAGAGACGGTGTTTTGTTGTATTGAGGGATTCGGTTGAGAAAGCGGAGAAAAAAAATGACGTGATATGGTCTCTCGACCATATCACGGGTACCAAAGGCACCTTCGCTTGCTGCTGGTTAGTGGGGGAACCACCAACCATTGGAATGGGGTCTATCATCGAGCATGTCCACTGCATGAACTGCTCTCCAATTCGATAGTGTTTATATTAACGTTATCTGAGAGGGAGGGTGATTAAATTGCCGCCAGTTCACTGTGATTTCTCGCCATATTTCATCATCCCCGAATAAGAGTGACGTTTAATTGACGTTAATATTGTCAAATGCGTTGATATGAAACTTATTTGCAACAATACGCAGCAATAATGCGAACATTGTCAATAACGTAAACAATGATCCCATTAATGGGGTCTATTAATTGATTTAAAACAAGATGAAATATGTTTCAATCTGTAACAATGTTAAAGGTAATGCTAATTATTCTTATTTAAGGTGGCAATTAAGAATGAAACTCTCAGAAATGTCATGTGGTGCAGAAGGGGTAGTGACCGGTATGTCCGGCCTTGCGGCTGCAACGCGTAAAAAATTGATGGTGATGGGGGTATTGCCCAATACGCCTATCAGTGTTGTGCGTGTCGCGCCCTTGGGCGACCCGCTTCAGGTGCGAGTGCGTGGCGTTGATCTTGCGTTACGTAAGACACTGGCGGATAGCATTGATGTGGAGTTGAAGTAATGCAGTACAACATCCTTACGGTGGGCAACCCAAACAGCGGTAAAACCACACTTTTTAATGGCTTGACCGGTGCCAAACAACAGGTCGGTAACTGGGCTGGTGTGACGGTTGAGAAGAAAACCGGTCACTATGAGTGTGCGGGTGACCATTTTGCGCTAACCGATTTACCCGGAATTTATAACCTGGACAGCGCGAACGATGCGAACAGTTTGGATGAAGCCATTGCATCACGTGCGATTTTAACCACCGCCGCGGATGTGATCATCAACGTTGTGGATGCGTCTTGCCTTGAGCGTAGTCTGTACATGACGTTGCAACTGCGTGAGCTGGGCCGCCCAATGGTGGTCGTGCTGAACAAGATGGATGTGCTGGAACGCCAGCGTCAGGTGTTGGATGTGAAAGGCTTGGAAAAAGCACTGGGTTGCCCCGTGATGACCTTGTCAGCCCATCACTTGAAGCAAGTGGAAGCCTTCAAAACGCACTTGCATAAAATGTTGGCGCAAGGCATTGCTGTGCATGATCTGTCTTTGGATTACGGTGATGCGTTTGAGCAAGCGATCACGCAGCTTGAGCCATTAGTCAGCGATACCGAGCTGAAGGCGCGGGCGCAAGCGATCCGTATTCTGGAAAATGACACGTTAGTGATCCGCACATTGTCAGATGCGGATCAAACCATAGCCTGTGCCGTTCGTAGCCAGCTGATGGATCAGGTCGACCCAGATGTCCAAGTGGCGGATGTGCGTTATAGCTATCTGCATGCGCTGTGTCAGAAAGTCCGTCGTCAGGAAGGTAAATTAAGCCGTAGCCTGAGCGATAAAATTGATTCGGTATTATTACATCGTGCTTTTGGTATCCCCTTTTTCTTCGTTGTGATGTACCTGATGTTCATGTTCTCCATCAACATTGGTAGCGCGTTCATTGATTTCTTTGATATCAGTGTCGGTGCGATCTTGGTTGATGGTGGGCACTACTTAATGGATGGCCATCTGCCCGTTTGGTTGGTGACCGTGTTAGCCGATGGTATTGGTGGTGGTATTCAGACCGTCGCGACCTTTATTCCTGTGATTGCCTGCCTGTATTTGTTCTTGGCGATGCTGGAAAGCTCGGGTTATATGGCGCGTGCCGCGTTTGTGCTCGACAAAGTGATGCAAAAGATCGGCCTGCCAGGAAAAGCGTTTGTCCCATTGGTACTGGGCTTTGGCTGTAACGTACCGGCTATCATGGCCACGCGTACACTAGAGCAAGAGCGTGAGCGTAAGCTTGCGGCGGCCATGGCCCCGTTTATGTCATGCGGTGCCCGTTTACCTGTGTATGCGCTGTTTGCGGCGGCCTTCTTCCCTGAAAGCGGCCAGAATGTGGTGTTTGGCCTGTACCTACTCGGTATTGCCGCCGCAGTGATGACCGGCTTGATCCTGCGTCATACGCTCTACCCGGGCAGTAGCGACAGCTTCATTATGGAGCTGCCGGATTATGAATTGCCGACGATGCGTAACGTGGGGATCAAAACCTGGCAGAAGCTGAAGCGATTCGTGCTCGGTGCCGGTAAAACGATTGTCGTGGTGGTGGCGATATTGAGCTTCTTCAACTCACTGGGTACCGATGGATCGTTCGGGAACGAAGACAGCGCGAACTCCGTCCTGTCGAAAGCAGCACAGGTGGTGACACCGGTATTGGCGCCGATCGGCGTGAATGCCGATAACTGGCCAGCGACGGTTGGTATCATTACTGGTATCTTTGCCAAAGAAGCGGTTGTGGGTACCTTGAACAGCCTGTACTCGCCGGCAGAAGAAGAAAACGGCGGTGAATACGATTTGATGGCGAGCTTGCAAGAAGCGGTGAGCTCAATCGGCGCGAACCTGTCTGATATTAATTACTCTGATCCACTGGGTATCACGGTCGGTGAGTTAAAGAATTTGGACGAGGCAGCGGAAGAGCAAGCAGTTGATGCTTCGTTGTTTGGGAATATTCAGGCCCACTTTGTGAGTTCTGCGGCTGCCATGGCCTACTTGATCTTCATTTTGCTGTACACACCGTGTGCGGCGGCGATGGGGGCGTACGTGCGTGAGTTTGGTCAGAAGTTTGCGGCATTTATTGCCGGTTGGACCATGTTGCTGGCGTATACGTTTGCGACGTTGTGGTACCAAGTGGCGCACTTTATGGATCACCCCGTCACCAGTATGTTGTGGATCGGCTTCTTTGTTCTGTTGAATATTGGTTTGATCGTGATATTTAAGCATCAAGGTCGAAAACAAGCACAAACATTGGTGACCGCATTATGATTTTACAGCAGCTAAAACAGTATATTGAACAACAAGGACGCATTAGCCGTTCGTCATTGGCACACCATTTTGGGATGTCAGAAGACGGTGTGGAAGCGATGTTGGATATCTGGATCCGTAAGGGAAAGATTGGTCGAGAACTGATTGGCTGCAGCAGCGATGGCTGTTGCCAAAGCGCCAAAGACATTTGGTACCGTTGTCTGCAAGATAACGAACTGTCTGTCACCGTGATGCGTAGTTAACGCTTCTCTCTGTATGGAAAAGGCAACCTTCGGGTTGCCTTTTTTATATATGGTCTTTTTGCGCCAGTTTCATCTGCGCAGATTAAGCCGGAATGAAAAAGCCGTCAGTATGGCTAAGCTCCGCCTGTAACTCTTCGGCGAGTGCTTGCTGCAAGGCCTCGCTGCGCTGTGTGCCATCCGTATTTCCCCATACCGGCCCCGGCCAAGCAATGTCAGACTGAAAACGCGCGATATGGTGTACGTGCAACTGTGGTACCAAGTTACCCAATGCGCCGATGTTGATTTTGTCCGCTTGGTAATCGTTTTCGAGTAGGGCGGCTACTGTGCTGGATTCACGCATCAGTTGGCACTGTTCCTCGTGTGACAGGTGGTGAATTTCAGTCAGGGCGTCTTTGCGTGGCACCAAAATTAACCATGGCCCCAAGGCTTCTTTCGACAGAAGCACCTGACAAAGTGGAAAGTTGCCCAGTACCGTGGTATCTGCGGCCAGTCTCGGATGGAGTGTAAAGTGCATCGTAATATTCCTAAATTGTATTATTCAGCTCACAGGCTGGGACATTACTCCCTACGGGTATCGCAGGGTGGGTTAGGATATAACAGTCAGGAACTGCATGGATGTCAGTAAGATAGTGTGATTAAAGGACAGTAGCAATATTTTCTCCTTTTTAGCGAGGAGTATTTGCTACGGGTATAAGTATGGATGATGCAGAGGCTGGTATTGGCCGTTTCTCAAACGTTAACCGGTAAGGTATCGATTAGCGTGATTTCAAGGTAAGGAGCATGCTTATGACAACAGAATATCAAGAGGTGTTGGACTTTTGGTTCGGTGACATGAATAACGACACCCCACTTTCTGACCGTCATGCACTGTGGTTTAAAGGGGATGTGGAAACAGACGCGTTGATTGCGCAGCGTTTTCAGCATTTGGTGAGTCTGGCGGGTTCAGGGGCGCTCAGTCATTGGGGGACGTCACCGAAAGGCAGTCTGGCATTGATCATCTTGCTCGACCAATTTACCCGTAATATCTACCGTGGGTTGAGTGCCGCTTTTCGTTACGATGCACTGGCATTGGCGTTGTGTCGTCGCGGGCTGGCAAAGAATCAAGATTTGCAATTAACGCCCATTGAGCGGGTGTTTTTCTATTTACCGTTGGAGCATTCTGAAGCAATAGAGGATCAAGAAGAAGCCGTGTTTCGTTTTGAGCGCCTGCGCCAAGGAGTGACATCTGAAGAGGCTGAAATCTTTGATGGTTTCTATCAGTATGCTGTTAGCCATCATGATGTCGTGAAACGGTTTGGGCGCTTTCCACATCGCAATGCCGTGTATGGGCGTCTGTCGACGGAAGAAGAGTTGCATTGGTTACTGAAAGGCGGTCAGCGTTTTGGCCAGTGAGGCAAAACAGTGTCAGTGCGAAATCAGTGATTGTTGGATGCCGTGAATGCTCGATGGATACCGGTGGCTGAAAAAGAAAAAAGCCTTCTCACAAGAGAAGGCTTTTGTTTTTGATCGCTTTGAGGGCGTCAGTAATAAATTACATACGCTCTAGGGTTTCAATACCCAGTAGATCAAGACCTTGTTTGATGGTCTTCGACGTCAATAGCGCCAGTTTCAAGCGGCTTTGCTTCACGGCTTCTTCTGCGTTCAGGATCGGACAGGCTTCGTAGAAGCTTGAGAAGATACCCGCTAGCTCGAACAGGTAAGCACACATTAGGTGTGGTTGACCTTCACGCGCCACTGACTGTACCGCTTCTTCAAACTGAAGCAGTTTAGATAGCAGTACTTGCTCTTTCTCGTCGTTAATCACAACAGGATGAGTCAGGTCTGCCAGTTCAACATTCGCACGCTTGAAGATAGACGCAACACGGGTGTAAGCATACTGCATGTACGGTGCAGTGTTGCCTTCAAACGCCAGCATGTTATCCCAATCGAAGATGTAGTCTGTGGTACGGTGCTTAGACAGATCTGAGTATTTAACCGCCGCCATCGCCACAGTTTTCGCAATGTTTGCTTTTTCTGCTGCGTCTAGCTCAGGGTTTTTCTCTTCAATCAGCTTGTTTGCACGCTCTTCTGCTTCATCCAAGAGATCAGCAAGACGAACCGTACCGCCAGCACGGGTCTTAAATGGACGACCATCTTTACCCAGCATCATACCGAATGCGTGGTGCTCAAGAGATACGCTCTCTGGCACATAACCCGCTTTACGTACGATAGACCAAGCCATCATCAGGTGCTGATGCTGACGTGAGTCGATGAAGTACAGTACGCGATCAGCATGCAGCTGCTCGTAACGGTATTTAGCACACGCGATGTCCGTGGTGGTGTACAGGAAGCCACCATCACGCTTACGGATGATAACGCCCATTGGCTCACCATCTTTGTTCTTGTACTCATCCAAGTAAACAACCACTGCGCCATCGCTTTCTACTGCTAGACCTTTTTCTTCAAGATCAGCAACGATGCCAGGCAGCATGTCGTTGTACATGGACTCGCCCATCACGTTGTCGTTCGTTAGCGATACGTTCAGACGGTCATAGTTACGCTGGTTTTGTACCATAGTAACGTCAACCAACTTGCGCCACATTTCAGCACAGAACGCGTCGCCGCTTTGCAGTTTCACCACATAGTTACGAGCACGAACAGCAAATTCTTCATCTTCATCGTAAAGTGTCTTTGATTCGCGGTAGAACGCTTCAAGATCAGACAGCTCCATCGACACTTCACCCGAGGCTTTCTGTACACGCTCAAGGTTTGCGATAAGCATACCGAACTGTGTACCCCAGTCACCCAGGTGGTTAGCACGGATCACGTTGTGACCAAGGTGCTCAAGCGTACGTACAACGGCATCACCGATGATGGTTGAACGTAGGTGACCCACGTGCATCTCTTTCGCCACGTTTGGCGCAGAGTAGTCGACGACGATGGTTTGTTGTGCTTCTTTTTCAACGCCAAGACGTTCGTCAGCCAGTGCAGCTTCTGCTTGCTCTGCCAACCACGTTTTGCTTAGGAAAATATTGATAAAGCCAGGGCCGGCAATTTCTACTTTCTCAGCAATGCCGTCTAGGTCAAGTTGATCAATGACTTTCTGTGCGAATTCGCGAGGGTTCGTCCCTAGCTGCTTGGCAACGCCCATTACACCGTTTGCTTGGTAGTCACCAAACTGGACTTTTGCCGATTGGCGGACCGCAGCTGGACTTCCAGCAGGGGCGCCAGCGGCTTCTAGCGCCTGAGAGACTTTATCATTAATGAGTGCTTGAATATTCACACGCTTATCCTTTAAATCGTTCGTTACGCCCGTCGATGCCGGCGAGGCAAAAGCGTCAATCTATCCAAGTATAACCGTCAAAAATAGTCACGAGCACCGGCCTATACAAGATAGTCCATGAGGGCTTTTTTAAAACGTGAGTATTTTTGACGGGGCCGCCTCGCAAAGGAGGAGGTAGGGCATCTTGAATACATTGCTTGCATTGCCCTAATCATACCCACAATTTTAGGTCGTTTGGCAAGGTATAAAGATGATAGTTGATGAATTTTTTTTATTGCCCGTCAACGTACAAACCGCGAGCCATCACAGAGCAGAAAAGGGCTGGGGGGCATGAGGCGGTGAACAAGGTGGATGAGAAAAACTATCTTGGAGAGTGAGTTGTTAATCGCGTTGAAAACTAACACGCTTTCTGCGGGGGACAAACGATAGTCAGAGCGCCGTCGGATGACGCTTTCTTTTCTGATGAAATTGTATAATTATGCGCAAAAGTCAACGGGCCGAAAGGGGAGTCACGGTATGCAAGTATTAGAAAAAAAGGGGCTGCTTCCGGCGCAAATGCTGGCGCAATTGCCAGCCTTCATGGCCAAAATCGACGCATTGGCGGCCGAGTTAGGGCTGACGCTCACGGCGTATCAAGCGGATCATATCGCGTTACGGGTGAACGATCGCGAACAAGCGCAAGCGCTGCATCAAGCGTGGTTGGCCTACGGTGAGGAATGGTCAAACAATGAAATCAATGGCCGTCCGATCATCGTGATTGGTTTCCATGAGCCGCTCAAGGTGGGGGCGTGGACCATTGAAGCATTGGAACTGCCGTACCCGGGGGATAAACAGTATCCGCAAGAAGGCTGGGAACATGTGGAGTTTGTGATCCCGTCTGACGTGAATGACACGGATAGCCTAAAAACCGTGTTGGATGAGACGTTCCCGACGTTAGCGTGGGATCGTTTGAAGGCGCAAGGGATCAAAGTGAAAGCGAGTTCTCCCTCGGGAGAGCACGAGCGTTTGGCCAACCCGACGTATGCGTTCAAAAAAGACGGTGTGTGCATCAAACTGCACCCGTGTTCACTGAAAGCCGTGATTGCCAGCGAAAACGCGTAATCTAGGTTGTGCTTGGTGGGGCTATGGTATAGCACGGGAAAAGCACAGGTAAAACGTAGACCAAAAAATAGCGCGAGGCATTGCTTCGCGCTAAGTTGTTGTACGATCCTGCTCGAACCTCGAACCTCGAACCTCGAACCTCGAACCTCGAACCTCGAACCTCGAACCTCGAACCTCGAACCTCGAACCTCGAACCTCGAACTAGAGAATCACCGTCCGGTTGCCATACACGAAGACGTGATCGTCAACCACCAGACCGAGCGCCTTGCTCAATACGGATTTTTCCACATCTCGACCGGCTTTCGCCATATCTGCCGCACTGAAGGTGTGATCCACCGGGGAAATGTCTTGGGTGATGATCGGGCCTTCATCCAGATCATTGGTAACAAAGTGGGCAGTCGCCCCGATGATTTTCACCCCACGCTCAAAGGCTTGCTGGTACGGTTTTGCCCCGATAAAGGCCGGCAGGAAGCTGTGGTGAATGTTGATGATTTTATTGGGGAATTGCGCGACAAAGTTCGGCGTCAGAATACGCATGTATTTGGCCAGCACCACGTAATCCGGTTGGTATTGCTTCACGGCAGCCAGTAATTGCGCTTCGTGCTCATCGCGGCTCAGCCCTTCGTGGCTGACGTGATGGAACGGCACATCAAATTTCTCAGACAGATTACCCAATGTGTCATAGTTACCGACAATGGCGGCGATCTCGAGATCCAGCGAGCCATCAAAGGCTTTCACCAGAATATCCCCCAAGCAATGGGCTTCTTTGGTTACCATGATCACAATGCGTTTGCGCTCAGAGCTGATCAGGCGACGGCGGCTGTTCTCTGGCAAGGCGCGATCCAGATCCGCCAAAAAGGTACTGTCATTGAAGTAACCTTCCAGTTCGGTGCGCATAAAAAACTGGTTATTGCCGTGATCCACAAACTCGCGATTGTGAATAATATTGAGTTGGTGTTTATAACAAATATTGGTGATTTTGCTGATCAACCCCATGTTATCTTTGCAATCGGTCAGCAGCGTTTTCTTTTCCATGTACTCTTCCTTGAGATGATAGGCCGATAAGCCCTTACCCCATTATGTACCTCGCATTCTTAGCAAGGTCAAAAGGTTTCTGGATCAAAGAAAAGCGTGTTTTATCGCCGCACCGTTGCAAGGTGGTGTGAGAGCGGAAGAGGGCGTCACCGGAGAGAAACCGATCACAGCCGGGCAAGCACCGAATTAATCGTGGTCGCCTAACGGGAATATTGGCATAATGTGGCGCTTATTTCCTGTATGTTCTGATTGCGATGATAGCCAAGTTTTTTGCCGCCGGTGGCGCGCTCGATAAAGCCATTCCTGGGTTTCAGGCTCGCCAACCACAGATCGACATGGCTGAGGCGGTGGCGGATGCCATTCAGTCGCAAACCCAGTTGGTGGTCGAGGCAGGTACCGGTACCGGTAAGACCTTTGCCTATTTAGTGCCGGCCTTGGTCAGTGGCAAGAAAGCCATTATTTCCACGGGCTCCAAGAACTTACAAGAGCAGCTTTTTCACCGTGATTTGCCCCTAATGACCAATGCGCTGGGCTTTACTGGCCGCGTGTCGTTATTAAAAGGGCGCGCGAACTATTTGTGTGTTGACCGTTTGAGTCGTCAGATCGCAGAAAGCCACGGTGTGCATAGCGATCCCACCTTGCTGAGTCAGCTAGTGCAAGTCAGACACTGGTCCTCTTCCACGAAAACAGGCGATTTGGGCGATTGTGAAGCGATTGCCGAAGACAGCCCGGTGTTGCCGATGGTGACGTCCACCAATGACAACTGTCTGGGACGTGAATGTCCGTCTTATGATGAATGCTTCGTGGTGAAAGCCCGTCGTCGCGCCATGGAAGCTGATGTGGTCGTGGTGAACCATCACCTTTTCCTTGCGGACTTAGCGATCAAAGAAACCGGGTTTGGTGAATTGATCCCCGAGGCCGATGTGTTCATTTTTGATGAAGCCCACCAAATGCCAGATATTGCCAGCCAATATTTCGGCCAGAGCCTGACCAGTCGCCAAATCCAAGAGCTCGCCAAAGATGTGGAAATCGGTTATCGGACCGAAGCCAAAGACATGCGCCAATTACAGAAAACGGCGGATCGTTTGTATCAAGCCGCGGCTGACATGCGTATTGTGCTGGGCGAACCGGGATTTCGCGGTAACTGGCGTGAAGCCATTACCAGTCCGGCTATTCAGCGAGAAATCACCCGATTAACCGATGCCTTGGATCTGACCCACGAAGTGCTGAAGTTGGCGCTGGGGCGCAGCCAACTATTGGACACCGCGTTTGAGCGCGCAACGCTGCTGAAGGCACGTTTGCAGCGTGTGTGTGATACCAGCATTACCGGTTATTCTTATTGGTATGAATGTACGCCGCGTCACTTTAGTTTGCACATCACGCCGCTGTCGGTGGCTGAAAAATTTCATGAGCAAATGACCCAACAGGGCGGCGCATGGATCTTCACATCAGCCACCTTGGCCGTGAATGACGATTTCAGCCATTTCAGCCAACGTTTGGGGTTGACCCCGAAGCAGCAGTTTTCGCTAGAAAGCCCGTTTGATTACCAGCAGCAAGCCTTGTTGTGTGTGCCACGCTTTTTGCCAGAGCCCAATAGCATGGGGATTGCTGATCGCTTGGTCGACATGTTGGCGCCGTTGATTGAGCGCAATAACGGTCGCTGTTTCTTTTTGTGTACCTCACACCAGATGGTGCGGGACTTGGCCGAAGGCTTCCGTGCAAAGTTGGATTTACCCGTGTTGGTACAAGGGGAAACCACCAAACAGAAGCTGTTAGCGGAATACTTAGAGCGTGGTGATGCCTTGCTGGTGGCCACCGGTGCCTTCTGGGAAGGGGTCGATGTTAGAGGCCAAGCCCTAAGCTGTGTTATTATCGATAAATTACCGTTTACTGCACCGGATGATCCGTTGCTTAAAGCGCGAATAGAAGATTGCCGCCTGCGCGGTGGTGATCCGTTTGCACAAGTCCAAATTCCTGATGCGGTGATCACCTTGAAGCAGGGGGTTGGGCGTTTGATCCGAGACAAGAAAGACAAAGGTGTTTTGGTGATTTGTGACAACCGATTAGTGACGCGTCCGTATGGCGCAGTCTTTTTACGTAGTCTGCCGCCTATTCCTCGCACACGCGATGTGGAAGGCGTTGGGCAGTTTTTATCTTCCATCGACGGTGATCACACACCGAATGATTGCGAAGAACAGCATTCAGAGGCTTGAATGAGCAACACAATCCTTGCAGTGGATACTGCCACAGAAAATTGTTCCGTAGCCCTTCTGATGGGCGATGAGGTGATCTCTCGCTGTGAATATGCACCGCGTGAACACACGATCAAAATCCTTCCAATGGTGGACGCCGTACTGGCCGAAGGCGGTATTAGCCTGACACAGCTGGACGCATTGGCGTTTGGTCGTGGTCCAGGTAGCTTTACCGGCGTGCGTATCGGTATCGGCATTGCACAAGGGTTGGCGTTTGGCGCTGATCTGCCGATGCTGGGTGTGTCCACTTTGGCCGCGATGGCACAAGGGACGTACCGTGCGCACCAAGCCGACCGCGTGATGGCGGCCATTGATGCCCGTATGGACGAAGTGTACTGGGGTCAATACATCCGTCAGGCAGACGGTGACTGGGCGGTAGAAGGTGGCGAGATCGTTGTGAAGCCTGTGGAGTTGGTGACTCAACTTCAGGGTGAAACCGGCCGCTGGTTCACGGCCGGTACAGGTTGGGAAAGCTATGCTGAAGCCTTATCGCAATTGCCTGCGGAATTAGTACAAGGTACTGTTCTTTATCCGGATTCAGCGGATATGGTACACTTGGCCAAATACGCTTTCGCCCGTGGTGAAGCGGTGTCTGCCGAACACGCGAGCCCGGTGTATGTCCGTGATACCGTGACGTGGAAGAAGTTGCCAGGTCGCGAATAAGCGCGTTGGATGGATGCCGTGCCACGTGCACGGCATCGTGACTGTTCAGGGAGTTTTTCATGGTATCTATTCAGCGCCTCCCCGTTACCCTTACACCATCATCCTCTCCATCAAAAGCGAAACCGTCGCAGAGTCCGGTCACGCTGGACGTTACGCCTCAGCCGGTAGCGGTTAGCGCGCGTACGCCGATGATGGCGGCCGATCCCGCGCAGTTTGAAGCGGCACATGCCCGTGTTCAGTATGATCAACCTGTCGGTAAACACCGTGAAGCGTTAGCGTCATACATGGGGGTCATGCATCAACAGCAACGTGATGATTTGTCCGCTTTGGTCGGGGTGGATCTTTACGTGTAAGCGGCATCATGAAAAGAGGCGACACGCAGGCACTTGTATGCTTCTTCATCAGTTGACAGGGGGTGTGAATGTTTAGAATGCTATTTGTTGGGTTGCTTGCCGGGAGTATGGTAGGCTGCGCGGCGGTACCTGAGAGTCTACGTACCGAGAGCGATAACCCACTGACAGATATTACGTTAGTCGCACAACATCAGGCCGAGTCACCGACAACACAGCCTGAGGTGCGGTTAGGCGGTGTGATTGCCAGTGTGCGAAATGGTGAGCAGGCAACACGCGTCGAAATTGTGTCGCTGCCTCTCTCTGCTTCCGGTAAACCCACGTTAGGGGTCACCCCCGAGCAGCGCTTTATCGCCTATATCGATGGGTTTGTTGAGCCGATGGCTTATCACCCGGGACGTTTGATTACCGTTGCGGGACATGTCACGGGACAAGAACGTGGCACCGTGGGGGAATATGCGTATACGTACCCGGTTGTGACGGTATCAGGCAGTCAACTGTGGCAGGTCAAAAAAGAAATTTGGCTGACAGAGACGAGCCCTTTACCACCGTGCTGGGGGCTGTATTGCTCACCGCATCGCGGCACCGTTTTTTCGCGGGGCGAAGTGAGAGAGCGTGTCACCGAATAAAGCATGAGGTCCACGGTAACGATGCACCACATTGAGATCCCGATAGCAGGCTCGCATTTAGCGGGCTTGTGTTCGTTTACACCGCCGGATTTTTCTGAACACGCGGTGAGTGTGGCATTGCCGACGGACAAACCGTTGTTGATCATGCTGCACGGGTGGCAAGACAACGCTGCCAGTTTCACACCGTTATTTCCTGCCTTGGCAGCGCATTTTTCGGTGCTCGCCATGGATTGGCCGGGACATGGGCTTTCGCCTCATCGTGCGGTCGATAATTTCTCTCATTTTGTCGACTATGTGGATGACTTGGCCCAAGTGATGTCAGCGTTAACGGCCCCTGATGGGACGTTGCCGCGTGTGATCCTGACGGGTCACTCGCTCGGTGCCTTAGTCGCGGTGTGTTATGCTGCAGCCTTCCCTGAGCAGGTAGAACGCTTGGTGTTGATTGAAGGGCTGGCCCCGTTATCGGAGCCACCGACGCAAGCGGCTGAGCGATTACGGCAAGGTATCATGAGTCGGCAACGTTTTCGTCAGCGTGCCCAGCACCGTTTGTCACGGTCGATGGCTACGTTTGAACAAGCGCTGGCATTACGCTGCCATGTGAACCATTTATCGGCCGAACAGTTACGTCCCATCGTGACGCGGGGTGTGTATGAAGCCCACGGCCGCTGGTGGTGGCGACATGATCCGCGGTTGCGTTGTGATTCGCTCTATCGCATGGGAAGCGAGCATGCACAGGCGTTAGCGCGTGCAGTTAGCGCCCCGATATTATCGATTGTGGGTCATCACGGGTACCCACATTGGAAACTCAGCCACGCTGCGCAGCAGCATTGGCCATCACTCATTCAGCATGAGGTGACAGGTGGGCACCATTGTCATCTGGAAAGTCCTCATGCGGTGACTGAACAGATTTTGTTGTTCAGTTCAAAAATAAAGAAACTGATCGGTTAAGGTCAGTGTTACTTGTAGGTTCATTGTGCTGTAATTGTCTGAATTGACAGTAAATGCCGATCCCGTTATCGCACATTGGCACCAAGCTACATTAATAGGAGAATGCAACGTGGATAAGGTTTGGCTTAACCGCTATCCGGAAGATGTACCGGCTGAAATCTCACCGGATCAATATCCGTCATTAGTTGAAATGTTTGAGCAGTCGGTACAGAAGTATGCTGACCAAACGGCATTTATCAACATGGGGCAGGTCATGACCTTCCGCAAGCTGGAAGAGCGTAGCCGTGCCTTTGCCGCTTACCTGCAAAACGAACTGCGTTTGCAGAAAGGCGACCGCGTGGCGGTGATGATGCCGAACCTGTTGCAATACCCGATTGCACTGTTCGGTATTCTTCGTGCCGGTTGTGTGGTGGTGAACGTGAACCCGTTGTACACCCCGCGTGAACTTGAGCATCAGCTGAATGACTCCGGTGCCAAAGCGATTGTCATCGTGTCAAACTTTGCGCACACGCTAGAAAGCATCGTGAAAAACACTGGTGTGCAGCACGTGGTGTTGACCAGCTTGGGTGATCAACTTTCTCGCCCGAAAGGCACGTTAGTGAACTTCGTGGTGAAGTACATCAAGAAAATGGTACCGAAATACCATTTGCCGCATGCGACATCGATGCGTATGGCGCTGCGTAAAGGCCGCCGTATGCAGTACGTGAAACCGTTCATGAACGGTAACGATGTCGCGTTCTTGCAGTACACTGGCGGCACAACCGGTGTTGCCAAAGGCGCCATCCTGAGCCACCGCAACATGCTGGCGAACGTGATGCAAGCCAAAGGCGCATACGGTCCAGTACTGACGGAAGGCCGTGAGCTGATTGTGACGGCGTTGCCGCTGTATCACGTGTTTGCGTTGACCGTTAACTGTTTGTTGTTTGTCGAGATGGGCGGTCGCAATTTGCTGATCACCAACCCGCGTGACATTCCGACATTTGTCAAAGAGCTACAGCGTTACCAATTTACCGCGATTACCGGTGTGAATACCCTGTTTAATGCGCTGGTGAACAATGCCGACTTCCGTAATGTGGATTTCAGCCAACTTCGCTTGTCAGTGGGCGGCGGCATGGCCGTACAGCGCGCAGTAGCAGAGAAATGGAAGCAGATCACCGGTAACTACTTGTTGGAAGGCTATGGCTTGACCGAGTGTTCCCCGCTGGTTGCCGCGTACCCGTACGATTTGGTTGACTATAATGGCTCTATCGGCCTGCCTGTGCCTTCAACAGAAGTACGTATGGTGGACGATGAAGGTAACGTGCTAGGCTATGATCAAGTGGGTGAATTGCAGGTTCGTGGCCCGCAGGTGATGCAAGGCTATTGGCAGCGTCCGGACGCGACTGATGAAGTGTTGACGAAAGACGGCTGGTTATCGACCGGCGATATCGTCCGCTTTGACGATGAAGGCTTCTTGCATATTGTCGACCGTAAGAAAGACATGATTTTGGTGTCAGGCTTTAACGTTTATCCGAACGAGATTGAAGACGTCGTGGCATTGCACGGTAAAGTCTTGGAAGTCGCCGCGATCGGTGAACCGCATGAAGTGTCTGGCGAAATCGTGAAGATCTGTGTGGTGAAGCGTGATGACAGCCTGACCCGTGAAGAGTTGTTGAGTCACTGTCGTGAGCACCTGACAGGGTATAAGATCCCGAAAATTGTTGAGTTCCGTGAGGAATTACCGAAAACCAACGTCGGCAAGATCCTTCGCCGCGCGTTGCGTGAAGAGCCTCAACAACCTACTCAGGACGCGTGATCGCATCACGTAACGAGAATTATCCAATGCCGGCGTTATGCCGGCATTTTATTGGTAGGATATTGTGAATTTTGAAATTATAACCACCACCGCGCGCTTAGAAACGATCTGCTTGGCAGCCCGTCGTCAGCCCGCTGTGATGCTGGACACTGAATTTGTTCGTACCCGTACTCTTTATCCAAAGCTGGGCCTAATCCAGTTGTTTGATGGAGAAGCGCTGGCACTGATTGACCCGATTGCGATTGACGATTTAGAACCGCTGTGGGACTTGCTGCGTGATCAATCCGTGATCAAAGTGCTGCACGCGTGCGGCGAAGATTTAGAAGTGTTTCAGCACTATGCCGGTTGTTTGCCAGTACCCATGATTGATACACAGGTGATGGCGGCCTTCTTGGGTTACGGTGTCTCTGCGGGCTTTGGTACGCTGGTGAATGACTTCTTGGGTGTTGAGCTGGATAAAGGCGAGGCACGCACCAACTGGATGGCACGTCCTCTGACGGATCGCCAGCTCGATTACGCTGCTGCTGACGTGTTCTACCTTCTGCCGTTGTACCAAAAGCTGCTGCCTTTGGTGGAAGCGAAAGGTTGGAAAGAGGCCCTTGAGCAAGAGTGTGCCAATTTGATGCTCAAGCGCATGAAGACGGTTGATCCTGACAAAGCGTACCGTGATATCAAAAATGCGTGGCAATTGACGCCGAAGCAACTGGCGATTTTACAGCAGGCGGCCAAGTGGCGTGTGCTGGAGGCCCGTAAGCGCGATTTGGCGTTGAACTTTGTGGTGAAAGAGCTGAATTTGTGGAAATTGGCGCGTTATGGGATTAAGTCAAGAGCGGTCATGACCAAAGAAGGCTTTGAGAACATGGAAATTCAACGTCACGGTAACCGTTTATTGAAAATGGTGTACGACGTGGATGACTTGTCGCCAGAGCAATACCCAGAAAAAATCGTTCGTTTGGACGATGTGGCTGGGTACAAGCAGATGGTGAAAAGCATCAAAGACGTGGTGGCTGCAGTCGAAGCACAAACCGGGTTGATGCCTGAGTTTTTGGCCTCAAAAAAGCAAGTGAACGAGTTGATTTCTTGGGCGTGGAAAAAACAGCGTCCGCAAGATAACTTGCCAGAGATGCTGAAAACATGGCGTAAGCCATTGTTTGAACAAAAAGTGCTGCCGTTACTGGATCGCTAAGCGTTGATGCCAATTGTTATAGGCATACGGTGATAACAATAAAAAAGCCCTGCTCACGTGAGCAGGGCTTTTTTTATACGTTATTTTTCTTCGTCAGGCAGGGTGACGTTGAGCTCAAGAACAGAGAGATCTTCTTCTTTTTGATCAAGGTTTACCGTGACTTGATCGGGGCTAATGGCCACATACTTGCGGATCACTTCCAAGATATCTTCTTTCAACTGAGGAAGATAGCTCGGGGCTCCCTGACCGGCAGATCGGCGTTCAGCAACAATGATCTGAAGGCGCTCTTTGGCAACACTGGCTGTCGTTGTTTTCTTGGGGCGGAAGAATTCTAACAGTGCCATAATGCATTACCCTCCGAATAGACGTTTAAGGAAACCTTTCTTCTCTTCTTCAAGGAAGCGGAACGGACGTTCTTCACCCAGTAAGCGAGCAACGGTATCTTCATACGCCAAACCCGCATCCGATCCTTTATCAAAGATAACAGGTTCGCCTTTGTTCGAGGCGTTCAGTACCGCTTGGCTTTCTGGGATCACGCCAAGCAGTGGAATGTGAAGGATCTCTTCAACATCGGTCACGCTCAACATTTCACCGAGCGTAACACGTGCTGGGTTGTAACGTGTCAGAAGCAGGTGTGTTTTGACCGGCTCAGCGGCTGTTTCAGCTCGGCGAGATTTCGAATCAAGAATGCCCAAAATACGGTCTGAATCACGAACTGACGAGACTTCAGGGTTCGTCGTTACGATGGCTTCATCGGCAAAGTACAAGGCCATTAGGGCGCCGGTTTCGATGCCTGCTGGTGAGTCACAGATGATGAAATCAAAGCCCATCTCTGCTAAGTCATTCAGTACTTTTTCCACGCCTTCTTTGCTTAGCGCTTCTTTATCACGGGTTTGAGAGGCAGGCAGTACAAAAAGGTTTTCGACACGCTTGTCTTTGATCATCGCTTGGTTAAGGTTCGCTTCCCCATTGATCACATTGACAAAATCGTAGACTACGCGACGCTCGCATCCCATGATCAAATCGAGGTTACGTAAGCCAATATCAAAATCAATCACGGCTGTTTTTTTGCCGCACAGTGCAAGGCCTGATGCAATTGCTGCACTAGAGGTAGTTTTACCAACGCCCCCCTTACCTGAGGTTACCACGATAATACGTGCCATTTTTTAATTCCTTATTAAACGTTATAGAGTCAACGGCTCTATGTTCAAATTATTTTCAGCAAGTGAGATAACCACATTCTTACCCCAGAACGCTTCTTGAATTTTATCGCTCAGCCAGTAGTTTCCTGCAATCGAGACTAGTTCTGCCTGCAGGTTGTGGCAAAAAATCTTCGCTTCGCCATTGCCGTTTGCCCCTGCAATAGCACGGCCACGTAGCGTGCCATAAATATGGATACAGCCATCAGCAATAATTTCTGCCCCTGCACTGACGTGATTAATCACCACAAGGTCACAATTTTTTGCATATATTTGCTGGCCAGAACGTACCGGATTGCGGATGATTCGCGTGGGCTCCATCATCGCTTCCTGCACCGGCTCCATCATCGGCTCTGACGCTTTGGCCTGACGAGCTGCATTCATGATGGCAAAGCCCGCTTCTTTGGCTTGCTGTTGGCGTTGTTTTGCTTTGCATCCACTGATCCCAACGGGGATCATACCCGCTTCACTGACGCTGCGCTTAAGTTGTTCAAAATCGATATTATCACTGACTTGGCTAATATCGATAACAACTGGCGCGGCAGCGAAGAAATGGGGAGCGTGATCAACTTTCTGTCTGAGAAAGTCAGCCGCTTGAGGGATGTCACCGTCCACGAGGTGGAGGGCTGAGAGGGTATAAGAGCCTCCCTTGAGTTCTGCTGATTTTGTCATGGGCATTGACTGACTGTCGCTAAAATAGCCGTTCAGGTACGTTATCTCTTGGGTACTTGCATGTTATATTCCAAAGCGTATATCAGCAAGCTATCCTTGCTTTAGCGTTGGAAATTCAGACAAGCGTCTCATGAGTTTGGCGCATCAAGCAGCACATGAGGGAATGTTCCCGTCTGTTTGTGGTCTGAATTGAGAGTTAATAAGTATTTATAGGTTATAGAAACATGTTGTGCGCCATTTATAAAAGTCCAAAAAAAGAAGGCACGTATCTTTATATCAACAAAAAAGATGATTTTTCTGCGGTGCCAGAAGCCTTGATGAATACCTTCGGGGCCCCCCAGCTTGTGATGGTGCTGAAGTTGCAAGACGGGCGTAAATTAGCACAGGCAGATGTGGAAAAAGTAAAAGTGGCATTGGCCGACACCGGTTTTTATTTGCAGGTGCCGCCACCCGTGACCAATTTACTGGAACAGTACAAGGCAGAGAAAGCAGCAAAAAACCAAGGGTAAATTATGCATAAGCGATTGGTATCGGCCTTAGTGGCCTTAGGATTAGGATTGTCATCAGCGGTATCTGCTGCAGATGAAGGATTTGACAGTTATGTCGAAGGGCTAAAAGTAGAAGCCCGTGAAAATGGAATTTCAGAGTCGATTATCAACTCTGCTTTTGATGGCATTACATTTACAGAGCGCGCTGTAAAGGCAGATAAAAATCAGCCAGAGAAAAAATTAACGCTGGATGAGTATATTCCCCGAGCGGTGCCCGATTGGAAAGTTAAGCAAGCCAATGAACGCTACCAAAAACACAAAGTCGTGTTGGAAAAAATTGGCCAGCAATACGGTGTGCAGCCACGTTTTATTGTGGCGTTATGGGGTGTAGAAAGTAACTTTGGTCGTTTAATGGGCAATTACAATGTGGTGGAAGCGTTGTCGACCATGGCCTATGAAGGACGCCGAGAAGCTTTTTTCCGCAAGCAAGTGATGGCGGCGTTAGATATATTAGAGGCGGGTCATATTGCCCCTAAAGATATGAAGGGCTCTTGGGCGGGCGCAATGGGGCAGCCGCAATTTATGCCAACGTCATTTTTATCGTATGCGGTTGATGGAAATAATGACGGCAAGATCGATATCTGGCAGACCGATGCGGATGTGTTTGCCTCTGCAGCGAACTACTTAAAACAAGCCAATTGGGACAGTGATTATACTTGGGGGCGCCAAGTGACATTGCCTGATTCTCTCGATAAGAGCGTGTTTGGGGTGAAAAAAGAGCAGGCGCGTGCATTAAGCGAGTGGCAGAAGCTGGGTGTGAGACGATTAAATGGGCGTGATTTGCCTGATGTTGATATTAATGCCTGGCTTATTCAACCGGATGATAATCATGGTAGAGCGTATTTGGTCTATGGTAACTACCAGTCATTGTTGGATTGGAACCGTTCGCATTATTTTGCGTTGGCAGTAAGCCATTTGGCTGACAAGATCCGCTAACGGATAAATGTGTCGGCATTATGCGTGATCATAAAACCAGACCTTTGTGTCTGGTTTTTTGTGCTTGATATGTTTATCAGTGGAATGCCTGTGTTTTATTGTTCTGAGTGCCGTTTAGCAAAAAGAGATAATTCGATAGCGCTTATTGCTATTTGGTATGTTTATCATAGAGGCAATCGATAATTGGGCAGGGGCGCTTAATGGGATAGCGTGAATAAATAGAGCGAAAAATTGTGATGTTTATCCCAATATTTATCTTTATGATAGATAAAGAAAACCCGGCATAAAGCCGGGTTTTTGCAGTCAAAAAGTGAAATCGAAATTAGATTTCAAACTCTTCTAGTGCTTTGCCATCATCCAGTGCTTTTTTCAATGCGCTTGGAGTACGACCTTGGCCAGTCCATGTTTTCTCTTCACCGTTTTCGTCGATGAACTTATATTTAGCTGGACGCTGTGCACGCTTCGCTTTAGGTGCTTTGTGTAGTGTTGCCGCAAGCAGTTCTTCTGGATCAATACCATCAGCAAGTAGCATTTCACGGTATTGTGCTAGTTTCTCTGTACGTTCTTTTTCTTTAGCAATCTCTTCTGCTTCAGATTCTTCACGCTCAGAAACCACAGTTTGTAGTTTTTCTAGAGCTTCTTGAAGCTGCTCTAGTGAATATTCACGAGACAGTGCGCGAAGGCTACGAAGGTTCAAAAGTGCTTTCATTGCATCAGACATTTTTTATTTCCTGTTGTTCTAAAACTATAAAATAATAATAGCAGTGACAATTCAATATTTGCAATATTAATACGTTTAGTTGGCAGATGCCAAATAAAAAATCACCTTCTTATTTATTTTTTTTTGCTAATTCGCGGGCGCAATTCTCATTTGTAATGTTTTTTTATCGCTCATACTCTGAAATAAACGAATATTGGAAGGGCTGGGAACCCGTACTTTTGCGATCAATTGCATAGTGTTTTTGTCAACAAAAGGCTGCATAACGTGCCTTTTTGCATCCGTCTGGTAACAGGATGCGCTGGTGCTGTTAAGCACTGCGTCTTAAGTTGTTGCAATTAATATTTCTGTCCGTAGAATTGACTATTCCTTGACTAAGGGTAGAGGTTGCATTGTCGAAGAGTAACAAGCCGTAGGGTGATTCCGATGAGGGTTTGTGAAAGGCGCCGATGCCGAAGTAAGTGCTGGTTTATCACACCGCCTTGCTGGGGTTGTCACCAAATAGGGGCAACACTGCCATAGTATATATTGACATTAACTATGGAGCGCTACTGTGGAGTCGGATCAGGGTAACTTCTTTTCCTCACACTCAACTGGCATGGTTTTCACCATGTTCAGCAGTAGATCTCCAACCAGGAACGGTTGTAGTAGAGATCATGAACATTGTAGATTATTCACATTCCGCAGTATCATTGCTTCCCCCCCTTGTGGCGCTCGGACTCGCCATTTTAACGCGTCACGTCTTATTTTCCCTCGGTGTAGGTGTACTGCTTGGTGCCTTCTTATTGACCTTTAACCACCCTGATACGGATATGCTTGATTATGTCAGCACGACCGTCAAAGGGTTGTTTATTGAAGCCGGCAGTATCAATAGCTCGAAGATGAGTATTGTTGCCTTCTTGATTTTACTGGGAATGACAACGGCATTATTGACCTTATCAGGCGGCACAAGAGCCTTTGCTGAGTGGGCGCAAACTAAGATAAAGACCAAGCGTGGTGCAAAATTGCTGGCCGCTTTCTTGGGTGTCTTTATTTTCATTGATGATTACTTTAACAGTTTGGCCGTGGGCTCGATTTCCCGTCCCGTGACCGATCGCTATTACGTGTCACGGGCAAAACTGGCGTACATCCTTGATTCAACCGCAGCACCGATGTGTGTACTGATGCCAGCATCAAGCTGGGGCGCATACATTATTACCGTGATCAGTGGCATTTTGGTGTCACACGGCGTGACCGAATACACCCCTTTAGGCGCGTTTTTATTGCTTGCGCCAATGAATTTCTACGCGGTCTTCGCCTTATTGTTGGTCTTTGTGGTGGCATGGTTCCAATTGGATGTCGGCCCAATGAAGCGTCACGAGATTGAAGCCAGCCATTGCCGTGGTTTTGATGAAGGTGACAGCGATAAGCGTGCGAAAGACATCAATGATGAGCTGGAAATCAACGAAAGCCTGAATGGCCGCGTGTTGGATTTGGTGTTGCCGATCGTGATTTTGATTGCCGCAACGATGTTCTTCATGCTGTATACCGGTAACCAATCACTGGCGGCCGATGGCAAACCGTTTGACTTGTTGGGTGCGTTTGAAAATACCGATGTGGGCATGTCTTTGGTGTTGGGTAGCTTGGCCGGCTTGCTGTCTGCCATGGTGTCGGTATTGCGCCAGCGCCTGCCGATGTCTGATGTCGGCTTTACCCTGTGGATCGGGGCGAAATCCATGTTCGGTGCCATTTTGATCCTATTGTTTGCGTGGAGCATCGGTAATGTGATCAATGACATGGGCACCGGTAGCTACCTGTCGACGTTGGTGGAAGGCAATATCAACCCAATGTTACTTCCGGCTATTTTATTCTTGCTGGCAGGGGCGATGGCGTTCTCCACCGGTACCTCTTGGGGCACCTTTGGCATCATGCTACCGATTGCCGGTGATTTGGCTGGCGCGACGGATATCACCTTGATCCTACCGATGCTGGCGGCGGTGCTGGCGGGCTCGGTGTTTGGTGACCACTGTTCACCGATTTCGGATACCACCATTTTGTCGTCAACTGGGGCGCGTTGTCACCATATGGATCACGTTTCAACGCAGTTGCCGTATGCCTTTGCTATGGCGGCTGTATCGACCGTTGGCTTTCTGGCGTTAGGCTTTACGGATTCGTTGGCGGTCGGCTTTATCGCGGCCAGCGTGGCCTTCTTGTTAGTGTGTTCTGGGCTGGCGTGGCTGTCTCGCCGTCCGTAACCGTATCTAACGGCAATACCTTGAAAGCCTGCCTTCTGAGCAGGCTTTCTTTTTTCTGTCGCAAGCTGAGACTTTCTTCGGGAGATATGCGCGAGGTTCTTTCAATCTGAGGGGCTTTTCTGTAGCATCGCGGCAGTTTTTTCCAAGCATCCATCGTATTACTACAAGGGAAACGACATGGCCCAGATGTATTTCTATTACTCAGCAATGAATGCGGGTAAATCGACCACCCTGTTGCAGTCTTCATTTAATTACCGCGAGCGAGGGATGAATCCGGTTATCTTTACGGCAGCGATTGATGATCGTTACGGTAAAGGGATCGTGAGTTCCCGTATCGGCCTGCAAGAAGAAGCCGAGTTGTTTAACGTGGAAGACGATCTGTATCAGCGTTTGTCGCAAATGCATGCGGAGAATAAAATTGATTGTGTACTGATCGATGAGAGCCAATTTCTAACGAAACCGCAGGTGTATCAGTTGACCGAAGTGGTCGATAAACTGCATATCCCGGTATTGTGCTACGGTCTACGCAGTGATTTCCGTGGTGAGTTGTTTGATGGCAGCCGTTATTTGCTCGCGTGGGCCGATAAATTGGTAGAGCTGAAAACCATTTGTCATTGCGGCCGTAAAGCCAACATGGTGATCCGTCAGGATGAAAGCGGTAAAGCCATTGCTGATGGCGATCAGGTGGAAATCGGTGGTAATGACCGTTATGTGTCTGTGTGCCGTAAGCACTACAAAGAAGCGTTAGACGACTGAACAAACTGAATCAAAAGCTATACGCTGCTGCGATATAACATTAAAAATGAAAAGCCCGCGATCCTGAACGCGGGCTTTTTATTGGGCGTTGATACGCAAGCCAATATGTCGCGTTATTTATGACGCTCTTGCAGTTTTGCCGTCACGTCTGACAGTGACAGGCCTTGATCTTGCAATAGCACCAAGAGGTGGTAGATTAAATCGGCCGATTCACACACTAACTCCGCCTTGTCGCCCGACGTTGCCGCAAGCGCGACTTCAACGCCTTCTTCGCCCACTTTTTGCGAAATACGCTTGGTGCCACGGGCATAGAGGCTGGCGGTGTAAGAGGACTCAGGATCGCTGCCTTTACGGGCTGCCAACACTTGTTCCAATTGATGAAGGAATACGATTGACGGTTGGTTGACGGCATCGCCATCAAAGCCGGTATCGAAGCAGGAGGTCGTGCCAAGGTGGCAGGTGGGGCCAATCGGATTCACCTGTACCAAAAGGGTGTCGTTATCACAATCGAGCGCAATGTTTTTAAGCGCTAACACGTTGCCGGAGGTTTCCCCTTTGGTCCACAGGCGTTGCTTAGTGCGCGAGAAGAACGTGACTTGCTCCGTTTCCAGCGTTTTCGCCAGTGCGTCCTGATTCATGTAACCGAGCATCAGCACTTGGCCACTGGTGTGATCTTGCACCACGGCAGGGACTAATCCGCCCACTTTTTCCCAATCGATATTTGTTTGTAGGCTCATAGTCGGATCTCCACCTGTTGTTGCTTCAAGTACTGTTTTAAGTCGCCAATATTGATGATCTGCTTGTGGAAGACGGACGCCGCCAGTGCGCCGTCCACATTGGCGTGTTTGAACGCATCGGCAAAGTGCACCATTTCTCCGGCACCGCCTGAAGCGATCAGCGGCACGCGGCACACATTGCGTACCATGTTAAGTTGATCGAGATCGTAGCCGTTACGCACGCCGTCTTGGTTCATCATATTCAACACGATTTCACCGGCGCCGCGGCGTTGCACTTCCTGCACCCAATCACAGGTTTCCCATTGGGTGGCTTTGGTGCGGCTTTCATCGCCCGTGAACTGGTAGACCTGGTATTTTCCGGTGTCTGCATCAAAGTACGAATCAATGCCGACCACGATACATTGCACGCCGAATTTGTC
Organism: Photobacterium sp. 270122K; assembly: GCF_059941365.1. Lineage (NCBI taxonomy): Bacteria > Pseudomonadati > Pseudomonadota > Gammaproteobacteria > Vibrionales > Vibrionaceae > Photobacterium > Photobacterium sp. 270122K. Next base: position 374,911 of record NZ_JBPOEN010000004.1, on the reverse strand, counting down.
CGCCAACTCGGTGATGAGGGCAGGGTTGGCTAACGCCGGTGAGTTGATGGAGACTTTATCGGCGCCAAATTGCAAAATGCGGGCGGCATCGTCAGCAGACTTAATACCCCCGGCGACACAGAACGGAATGTCGATCACTTCGGCCACACGGGCGACCCAGCTTTTGTCGACGACGCGGCCATCACTGGACGCGGTGATGTCATAGAACACCAACTCGTCCGCGCCTTCTTCGGCATAGCGTTTGGCGAGCGGGACAATGTCACCGATGATTTCGTGGTTGCGAAATTGCACGCCTTTGACGACTTGGCCGTCGCGCACATCAAGGCAAGGAATAATGCGTCTTGCTAACATAATGGACTCCTTATTCTGCCCAGATACGGAAAGCATCTTCCGCGGTGAATTTGCCGTCGAGCAGAGCGCGACCGACAATCACACCTTGTACGCCCGTGCCTTTCAGCGCGGCGATGTCATCCAGCGAGCCAATGCCGCCAGAGGACTGAAATGCCACCTGTGGGTATTGCGCACACAAGTCACGGTACAGGTCGACATTGGAGCCCGCTAAGGTGCCGTCACGGGAAATGTCGGTACACAACACGTGTTTCAGACCCACGGTGAGGAAGTCATCCAATAGCGCTTCAATGGACACACCGGAATCTTCCTGCCAGCCGGAAATGGCGACCTTGCGGTTACCTTGGTCATCAATGTTGACGTCCAGCGCCAGCACGATGTGTTCAGGGCCGTATTTTTCCATCCAGCCTTTGACTAGCGCGGGCTGTTTCACCGCAGTGGAGCCAATCACCACACGCTGTGCGCCGGCATCGAGCAAGTCTTTCACATCTTGTTCGCTGCGTACGCCGCCGCCAATTTGGATCTTGGCCGGGGTGCTGGCCAGAATCGTGGCGATCAGATCGAGCTGACGCGCCGAGGTGTCTTTGGCGCCGGTGAGATCCACCAAGTGCAGCCAGTTCGCGCCCGCTTGATGGTACAACGCAAATTGCTCGGCTGGCATGACGGGGTATTCGGTCACTTGGCCGTAGTCACCTTGATAGAGACGGACAACTTGACCGTCAATTAAATCGAGTGCAGGGATAATCATCGACATTCCTTATCACATCTCTAAAAAGTTTTTGATCAGTTGGGCGCCCGCTTTACTGGAACGCTCCGGGTGAAACTGCACGCCATAGTAATTGCCGCTTTGCAGTGCGGCAGTAAATGGCTGGCCGTATTCACACTGGGCGATGGTGTTTCCTTCACGCACGGGCATGGCATAACTGTGTACAAAGTAGAAGTAAGTGTCTGCCGGAATACCGTTAAACAGCGGGTGGCCGTCTTGCGGTGTGATGGTGTTCCAGCCCATGTGCGGCAGGGGCAAATCGCCCGGCTGCATTTTTTCGACAGGCGCATCACACAGGCCGAGACAATCCACGGTGTCTTCACCGGCTGAACCGTGTTCTTGCGACAGACGGCACAGCAACTGCATCCCAAGGCAAATACCGAGCAGGGGCTTATCGACTTGTTTGACTAACTCGATCAGCTCACGTTCCTGCAGGTTTTTCATCGCTTCGCTGGCAGTGCCGACACCGGGCAAAAACAGTTTATCGGCTGCCAGCACGACATCTGGCGCCTTGCTGACGGTGACCGTGTAGCCAAGGCGTTCAATGGCAAAGCGCACAGAAGCAACATTGGCACAACCGGTATCAATAATGACGACGTTTTGTGTAGTTGAGGCCATTACAACACTCCTTTGCTGCTCGGTAGTTCATTGCCCTCGACTTTGATCGCTTGGCGCAGGGTGCGGCCAAAGGCTTTGAATAAGCTTTCGACAATGTGGTGGTCGTTATGGCCCGTCGAAGACAGGTGCAGGGTGCAAGCCAAGGTATCGGTTAACGAGCGGAAGAAGTGGGGCACCATTTCGGTCGACAGATCGCCCACTTGGTCGCGGCTGAAGGTTGCGTCGAATTTCAGGTACGGACGTCCCGACAAATCCAAGGCACATTGCGCTAGGCATTCGTCCATTGGCAGACTAAAGCCGAAACGGCCAATGCCCCGTTTGTCGCCCAAGGCTTGCTTCAAGGCTTCGCCTAAAGCGAGCGCGGTATCTTCCACGCTGTGGTGATCGTCAATGTGCAGATCGCCGTCGACTTTACAGATCATGCGGAACCCGCCGTGGGTCGCGATTTGATCCAACATGTGATCAAAGAAGCCGAGGCCGGTGGTAATCTCGTTGCCGCCGCTTTCGTCCAGGTTCACTTTCACCGTGATATCGGTTTCTTTGGTGGTGCGTACCACTTCGGCGATGCGTGGCTGAGTGGTGAGATCCTTGACGATCTGCTGCCAGCCCATGCGCTCTGGGTGGTATTGAATACCGCGGATCGCCATGTTCTCGGCCAGTTGCAGATCCGTTTGGCGATCGCCGATCACGGCAGAGGTTTCAAAGTCAACGCGACCTTGTTGCAGGTAGTCTTTCACCATGCCGAGCTTTGGCTTACGGCAGCTGCAGTTGTCGGCGTCAAAGTGTGGGCAGATCAACACATCGTCAAAGCGAACACCTTGCGAGGTGAAGATGTCCATCATCATGTTATGCGGGGCATCGAAATCTGCTTGCGGGTAGCTGTCAGTGCCCAGTCCATCTTGGTTGGTCACCATGACCAGCTTGTAACCGGCCGCTTGGAGCTGAAGCAGCGCGGGGATCACAAAGGGTTCAAGCGCCAATTTGTCTAAACGGTCCACTTGAAAATCAACCGGGGGTTCAACAATCAATGTGCCGTCACGGTCGATAAATAAAATCTTTTCCTTGCTCACAATGGCTTTCCTTATTGTGCGCGATTACGCGAGTTGTTGACGAATGAAGGCGAGGGTTTTTTCGCACTCATCACGGCTACCGACACTGATGCGGATGCAGCCTTCGATTGGGCTACGGCGTAAAATGATGCCGTTTTCCCACAGGGCGTTAAACAGGCCTTCGCTGTCAGGAAATTTCACTAACAGGTAGTTGCCGTAACCGTCAAAGACCTCGACCCCCGGTAACATGCCCAACCCGGCTTGCAGGTAAGCGCGGTTGGCACTGAGATCGAGCACTTGGAATTTGGTGCGGGCCAAACCAGCAGGCGATAGGGCTTCAACGGCAATGTCCGCCACCGGTACCGGTACCGGATACGGCGCGATCACTTTCAGCAGCAACTCGATGACAATCGGGTGGGCAAGGGTGAAGCCGCAACGCAGGCCAGCGAGCGCAAAAGCTTTAGACAGCGTACGCAGGATCACCAAGTTCGGGTATTGATTGAGTAAGTCCACCACTGAGGCGTCCATGCAAAAATCAATGTAGGCTTCATCCACCACCACTAAGGCACGGTCGGCTGTCAGGGTTAACAGCGCTTCAATGTCCGCACGGTTGAGCAGATTGCCGGTCGGGTTATTCGGGCTGCAGACAAACACCAGCTTCACGTCATCGAGGTGGGCGGCAATGGCGTCTAAATCTAATTGCCAGTCCGCCGTTAACGGCACTTGCTTGGCGGCCACATCAAACGTTTGTGCACTGATCGCGTACATGCCATACGTTGGCGGACAGTACAGAATGGCGTCTTTATTGGGCTCACAGAATGCGCGCACTAACAGTTCAATCCCTTCATCGGCACCGCGAGAGGTCAGTACGTAGTCGCGGTCAATACCGGCATAACTGGCGTAGGCGCCAATCAGGGTATCCGGTTGACACGTGCTGTAGCGGTTGAGACGGTCACTTTTGATGGTGTATTCATTCACGAACGGGGATTCGTTCGCATTGAGCCAAATGTCCCCACAACCACCCAAGCGGCGGGCAGACATGTACGGGGTCATTTCTCTGACCGTTTTACGGGCCAATGCTTCAATATTCTGGCTCATTACAGCTCCTTTAACTTCTCAACTCGGAGGGTGACGGCACGTTTGTGGGCATCAAGCCCTTCGGCATCGGCAATGGCTTCAACCACTGGCGCAATCGCCAGTAAGCCATCACAACTTAATTCTTGTACGGTCATGCGCTTGGAGAAATCCGCCAAGCCCAGACTCGAATAGGTACGGGTATACCCGTAGGTTGGCAGTACGTGGTTGGTCCCAGAGGCATAATCCCCCACGGACTCGGGTGACCACTTGCCAAGGAAAATCGATCCTGCGTTATCCAATTCAGGCAGCAGCGCACGCGGGTTGTCCGTTTGGACGATCAGGTGCTCGGGGCCGTAACGGTTAGAAATCGCAACACATTCTGCAATGGAGTCCGCCACAATCAAAATGCTGGCGCCCAGTGCCTGACGAGCAATGTCGGCGCGGCTGAGTTGCAGCAATTGGCTGTGAATGGCATCGGCGACACGGTCTGCCAACGCAGGATCCGGCGTCACCAACACAACCTGAGAATCCGGGCCGTGTTCGGCTTGGCTCAGTAAATCGGCGGCGATGAAATCGGGATCCGCACTGCTGTCGGCAATCACTAATACTTCGGAAGGGCCTGCTGGCATATCAATAGCGGCGCCACGGAAGTCATTGCTGATCTGGCGTTTGGCTTCGGTCACGTAGGCATTGCCCGGACCAAAGATTTTGTCCACTTTCGTGATGCTTTCGGTGCCATACGCCATGGCCGCGACCGCTTGGGCGCCGCCCAGTTGGTAGACCTCTTCAATGCCACACAGTTGGGCGACATAGAGAATTTCATCGGCAATTGGTGGTGGCGAACACAGAATAGCACGTGCACAGCCTGCAATTTTCGCGGGTACACCCAGCATCAATACCGTTGACGGCAACGGTGCACTGCCACCGGGAATGTATAGCCCGACCGCATTGATAGGGCGGGTGACTTGCTCACAGACCACGCCCGGTTGGGTTTCCACACGAATGGCTGCCGGACGTTGCGCCTCATGGAAAGTGCTGATGTTGTTGTAAGCCGCTTGAAGGGCTTGCTTCATGGTGTCCGTTAAACGACCAGACGCAGCCACAATGGCCTCTTCCGACACGCGCAGGTTATCGAGTGCCACGTTGTCGAATTTTGCCGTGAGCGCTTTCAGTGCCGCATCGCCGTCGGTTTGTACTTGGGCGATGACCGATGACACCGCCGCGGTAATGTTTGCGCCTTCTGTGATCGCAGGGCGTTCTAACACGCTGTTTTGCTGTGTTTCGCTCAGTGATTGCCAGACAACAGTTTTCATCGCTTACTCCATCATTTTTTCAATTGGCAGCACAAGGATGGAGCTGGCACCCAACTCTTTGAGTTGCTCCATGGTTTCCCAGAACAGATTTTCAGAGCTGACTAAATGGATAGCGACACGGTTTTTGTCTTGAGACAGTGGCAGTACCGTTGGATCTTCGGCACCCGGCAGCAAATCTTTGATTTGCTCAAGGCGGTCTGTCGGGGCATGCAGCATGATGTACTTGGATTCTTTGGCTTGGATCACCCCTTGCATACGGGTCAGCAGGCGATTGATCAAGGCTTGCTTGTCGTAGCAGAAGTCACCGGTACGTTGGATCAGCACCGCTTTCGAGCGCAAGATCACTTCCGCTTCTTTCAGGCCATTGGCTTCTAGCGTAGCGCCGGTAGAAACAAGATCACAAATGGCATCGGCCAGACCGGCACGGGGAGCGACTTCAACCGAGCCGTTCAGCATACAGGTACTGAATTGTACGCCTTGCTCATCCATATAACGTTTCACTAATTGTGGATACGTGGTGGCAATGCGCTGGCCTTGCAGATCTTGTGGGCCGTTGTACGTCGCGCCCTTGTTGATGGCAATCGAGAGGCGGCAGCCGCCGAAATCGAGGCGACGCAGTTTTTCATAGTTGGCCGGCTCACCACGGGCGATACGCTCAAGGGCGACTTCTTCCAGCTCGTTTTCGCCGATCACGCCCAAATCCACCACGCCATCCATGATCAAGCCGGGAATATCGTCATCACGGACCAGCAGTAAATCAATCGGCATGTTTTCAGCGTGAACGACGAGGCGTTCCCCGACCATGTTGAACTTCACGCCACAGCGCTTTAGTAGCTCTTGGCACTCTTTGCTCAAGCGTCCCTTTTTTTGAATGGCAATACGTAGTCGTTGTGTTTGCATAATTCTGATCCCTGTCATCCCTGTGAACGGAAAATGGTGTAGCGAAAAATGGTGGCGCGTAAAAACGGAAAAACCCTCGGAAAATGTCTCTCCCGAGGGTCTTGAATGCTGAGTGCTTATCTGACCGCTGGAAGAGTGATGGGTGTCTTCCAGAGTGAGGCGTATCCTCCCGAAAGACTAATCAGGATGATGATGGTGATGTAGGTTTACCATGTCGATACGCATAATTATGTACTCTGTCTAAATCTTTATTAACGCTGTGCTTGATATTCACACTAACCAAGCTACGGGTTTTTTGCAACAGGTATTTTAAGGAAATATTAAATTTCATTGTGCGTGTGTTGTTGGACTGTACCTATTGTGGGTATCTCTCTGCATTACCACCGATTTTTGCTTTCATTTACCATGTAAAAACAACAGAAACAGGCTGTCTGTTAACGACTTTTTGCAGTGGCATTATGCGGGCTTTTTCTGGGCAAGCGATTAGAGGGAAATTGTCAGTATGTCGCGATTGCCCCGACGTTTGTGCTGTTGCTGCGCAGGCGATGGATGTGTCAGGGGAAAGGGATATGTGTCAGGTGAAAGGGGGAAATGTATCTGCTCCACACGCCAGCGGCCTGTGGAGCAAGAGACAATTCGATGACGGGCGTCGTTAGCCGCAACACTTCTTGTATTTTTTACCGCTGCCGCATACACACGGGTCGTTACGGCCAATTTTGTCGCTCACAGCTGGCGTCAGTACTTCGGGGGCTTCCGGCTCTGGGTATTCACCGTCAAGGTAGAACCATTGCGCTTCGCCGTTAACGTCTTCTTGCAAAAAGCGAGAACGCTCATGCAGGCAGTATTCTTCTTTACCGTCACGGTAGAAGGCTTGAAACTCAACAAACCCTTCGCCATTGTCTGCGATTTCGCTATTGATCACGTCAAGGCCAAGCCACTTGGTATTCACGGATTCTGCGATGGCATCGCGGTGTTGTTCGGCTTCGCAGCTGGCGTGATACGTCTGAACGACAAAGTCCACCAAGCCCAATACGTGAGCACTGTAGCGTGCGCGCATCAGTTGCTCAGGGTGTGTTGCAAGGGCTGGGTTTTGGTGGATCGGTTGGCAGCATTCTGCCAGTGGGCGTTTGTTTCCGCACGGGCACGACAAATGACGTTGGGTCATGGTTTACTCGGTAGTGTGTTGTTCATGATGAGTGGCCCATTTTAATGACTCTAGATACTGTTCTGCAACGACAGATTCAGGGACATGCAAAATCTGACTGAGTTGGCGAATGCGCGGCCAATCGGCATTGTCGTAGGCGATTGCCAATTGCAGCAACAACCCCAGCTCACCGTGTTGGGCGATCAATGCATGGCGGATGGCTTTATTCAGTGCCAATTGATCAATGATCACATCAATGGGCTGATCCAGCATGGATTCCAGCAACGAAAACAAACCGGTAAGAAATGCTTGGTTCGCTCTGACTTTTGGCGTGATGTGCTGACTGAGGTATTCGCAGAAACGGGCGCGTTGCAGTGACAGCAAATAGAGCGACAGGGGTTTATCTTCGGTCGCTTGTGAGGTGGCAACAAAGGTGACAAAGCGGCGTAACTGGGTTTCCCCCATAAACGCTAGGGCTTGTTTAAACGATGACATCGGCTTGGCTCGCGGCGCGGTCATGTTGTTGACGTGGCGCAACAGCTTGTAAGACAGTGACACATCGTTCGTGATGAGCTGTTCGATGTGGCTGAGATCCAGCTCAGGTTGGCTGATGGCCTGATATAAACGCAATATGGTCAGGGCGGAAGGTGACAAGGTTTTTTGTCGCAGTAATTCTGGACGACTGAAAAAGTAGCCTTGAAACCAGTCAAATCCGGCATCTCGGGCGGCCATAAACTCGGCATGGCTTTCGACTTTTTCAGCTAAAAAGCGCAAAGGGCTGCCTTTTTTACGATGCTGACGAATGAAAAAACCAGCACGGCTGATGGGGATAGCGCGAATATCAAACTTAATGATGTGGATATACGGCAAAAAGCGATTCCACGGCGGTGACGGAATGAAATCATCCAGCGCCAACGTGTAACCGATATGATGCAGTTCCATTACCGCATCAAGCAAGGCATCATCCGGTTCACACGATTCGAGAATTTCAATGATGAAGCTTTCTTTAGCAAACATCAGCGGCGTGCGCTTGATCAGGCTGCTATAGGGGAAATTGATAAAGGCTTTTTTACCGGCAGCAACATGCAACGAGCTTCCGCCAAGGAAGTTATCGGTCAGTAGGCGGTGGGTAGCGTGTTCGGCTTCGACACCGGGGAAAGCATTATTCGGGCCATCACGAAACAGCAATTCGTAGCCAATGGTTTCTTTTTTGCGGTTGAGAATGGGTTGTCTGGCAAGGTATGAATGCATAAAAGAGGCAAAACTCGCGATCGGTAATATTGTTGAAATGGCCGTATATTTGCCAGTGGCCCGCCAAAATCGGTATGATACCCATGCTTCTTACTGTCATTGCGGGTCAATACGGATGCTGATTCAGCCGTATCGCTCTGACGTGACGCATAGAATAAGCCTTAATCTTAATAGATAATTCCTTTCCTTTCGCAAAATAATGTGTAACTCATGACAGTATTCACAGTCATACAAGCGGGATTGCTTGTAGGTGGATGCGTTTTTATGGTCATGCTGCTAATGGCATGGCGTAAAAATCGTAAGCAGGAAGCACAAACTAAGATCCTACCCATTGGCCTTATCGGCGGGGTGGCCAATTTCTGTGATACCTTAGGTATCGGCAGCTTTGCTATTAAAACCGCAGGTTATAAACAATTTAAACTGGTTGATGACCAGCTTTTGCCGGGCACGTTAAATTGCCAAGCGGTGATGGCGACGGTGTTTCAATCGCTGATCTTTTTGACTGCGGTGGATGTGGATCCGACAACCCTTGTTAGCATGGTGATTGCGGCGTGCTTAGGGGCAACCTTTGGCGCTCGTTTGGTCTCAAGCTGGGACAGACAGTTGATCCGTATCGTCATGTGTGGCGCGTTACTGGCGATTGCAGGCATGATGTTGGCGGGGCAGCTCAAGTTGTTACCGCTGGGTGGCATGGCCTTGGGGCTGACAGGCTGGAAGTTGGCGATTGCGATTGCCGGTAACTTCTTGTTCGGCGCCTTGATGACAGTGGGCATTGGCTTGTATGCACCGTGTATGACCATGGTGTATCTACTCGGTATGCATCCTTTGGCGGCGTTCCCAATCATGATGTGCTCGTGCGCATTTTTGAGTTTCTTCTCCGCCGGTGGCTTTATTGTCCGCAATCGTATTAACAGCCGTGCCGCCTTAGTGGTGGCAATTACCGGTCCGATTGGGGTCGTGATTGCCGCATACTTGGTGAAATCGCTGGATATGCACGTGTTGGCGTGGCTGGTGATTGGGGTGGTGTTGTACACGTCGTTGACGATGTACCGTTCTTGGCGTCAAGAGCGCCCACACGCTTTAGCTGCGAAAGAGCCGGCGAAAGAGATGGTGAAAGACGCAGAGAAAGGTACGGAAGTATCGTCACCGATCTTGTCGGGTTCCGAATCATAATAGGCTGGTCATAATGGACCGGTCATAAAGTACGGGTGAAAAAGAAAAAGGTACGCATGGCGTACCTTTTTTGTGTCTGACGATCCGGTTTCCCCGCTTTCTTAGGCTAGGCTTCGGCGTTATTCGTGCATGGGCAAGCAACACGTATCGCTAGGCCGGTGAGTGCGCAGTGTGTGGTGTGGCCTCGGGCGCACTGAAATCACGGGTCTCTAAGGTATTCCCCTCAGGGGTGCACACCAGTACCGACCCATGATCATACCAATCTCCCAGCACGGTGCGTGTTGCAGGTTGGCCGTGCAGGGACAAATGATGCACATCCGGGCGGTGGGTATGGCCGTGGATCATCTGATTAACCTGATACTCGCTCATCAACGCCAGCACTTCACTCGGTGTCACATCCATGATGCGTTGTGTTTTCGCCTGATTATTTTTACTGCTGTTGCCACGCATCTTCTGGCCGATTTGTTGGCGGTAGCGGAGCGGTAGACGGAAAAATAGCCATTGAATAAAGCGGTTATGCACTTTTTTACGGTACTTTTGATAGGCTTCATCGAGGGTGCATAAGGTGTCACCATGCAGCACCAGTGTTGGGATGCCATAAAGATCAATCACGGTGTGCTCAGGTAATAGCTGCACGCCGGTTTCACGACTGAATCGCTGCCCCACAAGAAAGTCGCGGTTGCCATGAATGAAATAGCACGGGATCCCACGGTCAGTTAGCTGGCGAAAGGCCTGCTTGATCTGCTGGTGGAAAGGGGAGTCATCGTCGTCACCGATCCACATTTCAAATAAATCACCCAACACATAGAGGGCATCAATCCCTTGTGTGTCGTGTGCCATGAAACGCAGGAAACAATCGGTAATGTCAGTGCGTTCGGCACTGAGGTGCAAATCTGCAATAAAGAGTGTTGTCATAGGAAAAAAAGGGGCGACACTCTGGCCGCCCCTTATGAAGACTTATGCTTCGATAGTTACGCTGTTGATAAGCACTTCTTCAACAGGTACATCTTGGTGTACGTAACCCCAGTTGCCCGTTGATACTGCTTTGATCTTGTTTACAACGTCCATACCTTCAACCACTTCTGCGAATACACAGTAGCCCCAACCATCAGGCGTCTCTGATTTGAAGTCTAGGAATTTGTTGTCGTTCACGTTGATGAAGAACTGAGAGCTTGCTGAATGCGGTTCCATTGTACGTGCCATAGCCAGTGTACCCACTTTGTTGCTTAGGCCGTTGTTCGCTTCGTTCTTGATCGGTGCACGAGATTCTTTTTCTTCCATGCCAGATGCCATGCCGCCACCTTGAACCATGAAACCGTCGATTACACGGTGGAAGATTGTGCCGTTGTAAAAACCGTCACGGCAGTACTGCAGGAAGTTTTCACAAGTTACAGGTGCTTGTTCTGTATTTAGTTGGATTTTGATGTCACCAAAAGTCGTGTGAAGCGTTACCATGAGCTTGTCCTTTAAATGGATGTTTATTGCTATAAACGTTGGATTCTATCTTACTGGTATTAGCCGTCAATATTAACTGCTGAGGAACCCCTTTTACCGCCGAAATCGATGAAATAATCAGCGTGACGGAATCGTGAAAGCGTGCCTCGCTTCACGGCTTGGAACGATTGATCTAACTATAGATGATCCCGCTGTCATACGGGCTGTCGTGGCGCAATCCGTGACCAATATATTCTCACTGAAACTGGCATCTTGAAGTGGCTTGGGTATAATGACTTTCTTATATCGTAACCCCAGAAAATGAGTATCTAAGAGACATGTTGAAGATCTATAACTCACTGACAAAACAGAAAGAGGCATTCAAACCCATCCAGCCTGGTAAAGTAGGCATGTATGTCTGTGGGGTTACCATTTACGATTTGTGTCACATCGGTCACGGTCGTACATTCGTATCGTTTGATGTGGTATCCCGCTACTTGCGCTATGCCGGTTACGACTTGACGTTTGTGCGTAACATTACCGATATCGATGACAAGATCATTAAACGCGCGGCAGAAAACGGCGAAAGCTGTGACTCACTGACAGCCCGTTTGATCGGTGAAATGCACGCTGACTTTGATGCCCTTGGCATGAAGCGTCCAGATATCGAACCGCGCGCGACCGATTACATTGCTGAAATCATCACTATGTGTGAGCGTTTGATCGAACGTGGCTTTGCGTATGTAGCAAGCAACGGCGACGTGATGTTTGAAGTGAGCAAGTTTGACGAATACGGCAAACTGTCTAAGCAAGATTTGGATCAGCTTCAGGCGGGTGCACGTGTTGATATCGACATGGCAAAACGCAGCCCATTGGACTTCGTGTTGTGGAAAATGTCTAAGCCGGGTGAACCAACATGGGAATCACCATGGGGCCCGGGTCGTCCAGGTTGGCACATTGAATGTTCAGCCATGAACTCGGCGATTTTGGGTGATCACTTTGACATCCACGGCGGCGGTTCGGATCTTCAATTCCCGCACCATGAAAACGAAATTGCGCAGTCATGCTGTGCAACCGGTTCACAGTACGTGAACACGTGGATGCACAGTGGCATGGTGATGGTTGACCGTGAAAAGATGTCCAAGTCATTGGGTAACTTCTTCACTATCCGTGACGTATTGGCACATTACGATGCAGAAACGGTTCGTTACTTCCTGATGTCAGGCCATTACCGTAGCCAGCTGAACTACAGCGAAGATAACCTGAAGCAAGCGCGTTCTGCACTTGAGCGTTTGTACACCTCACTGCGCGGTTTGGACACCAACGTTGCAGCAATCGGTGGTGATGAGTTTATCGCACGCTTTATCGAAGCGATGGATGACGACTTCAACACACCAGAAGCTTACTCTGTACTGTTTGACATGGCGCGTGAAATCAACCGTCTGAAGAACGAAGACATGGCGGCGGCATCGGCACTGGGTGCACGTATGCGTGAATTGGCTGACATTCTTGGTTTGCTATCACAAGAACCAGAAGCGTTCTTGCAAAGCACGAAAGATGCAGAAGATGTGGCTGAAATCGAAGCATTGATTCAGCAGCGTTTTGATGCACGAGCGGCGAAAGACTGGGCGGCTGCCGATGTGGCGCGAGATAAGCTGACCGAGATGGGCATCGTACTGGAAGATGGCCCGCAAGGCACAACGTGGCGTCGTAAGTAAGCCATCACGAAAGTGCGAGTCATAAAGCTCAAATAAAAAAGCTCAAATAAAAAACCGGCGTTGAATACGCCGGTTTTTTTGTGCCTGTTATAAATGCTCGGGCAGTTCAGTGCCGCAGTTACGGCAGTATTTGGCATCCGCTTCATGGCCGCTGGTGGAGCAGTTCATACAACGAATGAACTCACGCTGGGTTTTCATTTCTTGGCTGAGTTCAGCGGTAATGATCCCGGTGGGGACAGCCAAAATGGAGTAACCCAATAGCATGGTTAACGAGGCCAGCGCTTTCCCTAAATCGGTTTGCGGCACAATGTCACCGTATCCGACCGTGGTGATGGTCACAATCGCCCAGTAAATACTGATTGGAATGCTGGTGAAGCCGTTATCCGGCCCTTCAATGATGTACAGCAGCGAGCCAAGAACGGTCACGAGAATGGCCACCGTACTGAAAAAGACCAAAATTTTACGCTGTGCCATCTTCAATGATCGCAGCAGGATGTTGGAGTCTTTCAGGAATCGCGCCAGCTTCAAAATACGGAAAATCCGCATCACACGCACCAAACGTACGATCAGCAGGTAATTGGATCCCGGTAGCAAGAAAGCCAAATAGCTGGGTAGCACAGCAATCAAATCAATCACGCCGTAAAAGCTTTTGGCATAGGCCCACGGTTTCGGGGAGCAATACAGACGCACGATGTACTCGGCAGTGAACAGCAACGTGAAGGTCCACTCCAGTACGGTGAGCAGGGTGCTGTATTGGGATTCGACGGTTTGTACCGAGGACAAGATCAGGATCAACTCTGAACTGAGGATCGCACCAATCAGGATGATGTCAAAATATTGCCCAGCTTTGGTTTGGGTGCCGAAAATGATCTGATAAAGCCGCTGCTTGCGGGTAAGTGTTACCACTGGTCTGCCTTTCCCCTGTTATGCGCGATGTCAAAATGTATACGCGACGTCGAAATTGAAGCGCCATAGCATATAAAGGATTGACGAGAGGAACAATGCAAGCAAGGTGATATGCAAGGATATCGCGTGGATTCTCAGACTAATGGCACAAGATGATGGGAAAACGAGCGCAACAAAAAGAAACCAGCCATGGGATGGCGGCGGAGTCGGGGCGTCAGTGAGCACACTCACGCTCTGTCACAGAGAGCGTGAGGTAATTAAAGTGTGTGTAATGCGGGGTGTATGTTATGCAAGTAAAGGGTGTTATGCGAGACCAGGGAAAAGGGCGCGTAACCCGTTAGCGATAAACTCAATACCTAACGCGGCCAAGATCAGACCCATAATACGGGTGATGACGTTGATACCGGTTTGCCCGAGCACACGTACGATCAACGGCGCGGCGCGGAACAGCATCCAACAACTGGTGGCAAACAGTACAATGGTCAGGGCAATGCCAACGGTACTGGCCATGTCGGGGTGGCGAGAGCCATACACGATCGTGGAGCTGATGGCACCTGGGCCAGCCATTAACGGCATGGCCAGTGGTACCACACCGATTTGTTCACGGCTGATCGACTCTGATCGCTCTTCTTTATTCTGCTTATCTTCCCCCAGCTTACCGCTCATCATTGAAAACGCGATGGTTAATAGCAGTAATCCGCCCGCGACACGGAAAGAATCAAGTGAAATGCTGAACATATCCAGCAGCATTTGCCCTGCTAAGAGCGAGACGGTTAAGATCACAGCCACACCAATATTGGCTGTCAGGGCGGTTTTATTCCGCTCTTCAGGGCTCATATGGCTGGTGAGCGAGACAAAGATCGGCATGATGCCGATAGGGTTCACGGCGGCGATTAAGCCGACAAAAAACTGCAGGAAAATGGCAAGTTCAAGTGATGGCATAAATAGACTGTCTGATGATGAGAAAGCGCGAAAGAAAGTATCCCTACTCAACAGTGGAATCTGCATGCATGACTGTTGATCGGCGATACTTTAGTCTAAACACTTGATATAGACCAACTAAAAATAGTTATCCTAGTCGGTATTAAAAGTTATTTATGAATTGTTTGTTGCGTGACTGTAAAAGGCGGATATTTTCACGTACCCTCTATGAGGTAGATCTCGTGCTACACGATGATATGCCATTCGGTAAGAGCAAAAAAATAACTGTGATTTATGTCTCATTGAGCGCTAATTGTGATCGTTTATGTAGGTTTATTACGTAAAATAGAGCTGTTGATGCGGCGCTGAATTACATGCTTTGAGTGCAATAAAAACACCAGGCTCACAAAGTAACCACGTAGAAGCGTATTTATGTATGATTTAGCTCTTGTTTTTACAAAATCGACGTCTCAATGGCCGAAAGTGATCTAAATCAATTTCTTTCGCGGTGTGAAAGAATATAATCAGTTTTGAAAGCAATTTACTAAGAATGTGTGTTACCGAGTTGTTTGCATTGGATGCGCCCAGGTAGCTCAAAGGATGTAAAACGTATCCTTACTAAAAAGTTTTCAATATTAAGTTAGGAGTTAACTATGGCTGTTACTAATGTAGCTGAACTAGATGCAATGATTGCACGTGTAAAAGCGGCTCAGAAAGAGTTTGCAACTTACTCACAAGAGCAAGTTGATAAGATCTTCCGTGCAGCTTCTCTTGCCGCAAACAATGCGCGTATTCCTCTAGCTCAACAAGCTGTTGCTGAATCAGGTATGGGTATTGTTGAAGATAAGGTTATCAAAAACCACTTCGCTTCAGAATTTATCTACAACAAATACAAAGACGAAAAAACATGCGGTATCTTGGAAGAGAACGAAGAGTTCGGCACCATGACCATCGCAGAACCTGTTGGCATCATTTGTGGTATCGTTCCAACAACGAACCCAACGTCTACAGCGATCTTCAAATCTCTTATCTCGCTTAAAACGCGTAACGCGATCATCTTCTCTCCACACCCACGTGCTAAAAACTCAACGAATGACGCGGCTAAGCTTGTGCTTGACGCAGCCGTTGCAGCTGGCGCACCAAAAGACATCATCGGTTGGATTGACCAGCCATCTGTCGAACTATCTAACGCGCTGATGAAGCACGATGACATCAACCTTATCCTTGCAACTGGTGGTCCAGGCATGGTTAAAGCGGCTTACTCTTCAGGTAAACCAGCTATCGGTGTTGGTGCAGGTAACGTACCTGTTGTTATCGATGAAACCGCAGACGTTAAGCGTGCAGTCGCTTCTGTACTGATGTCTAAAACATTCGATAACGGTGTTGTTTGTGCTTCAGAGCAAGCAGTTATCGTTATGGATGAAGTGTATGAAGAAGTGAAAGCACGTTTTGCTTCTCACAACGGTTATGTATTGACGGCTGCTGAAGCGGACAAAGTACGTAAAATTCTGCTTATCAACGGTGCACTAAACGCAGACATCGTTGGCCAGCCAGCAACTAAGATTGCTGAAATGGCAGGCGTTAAAGTACCAGCTAACACCAAGATCCTTATCGGTGAAGGTGTTGAAGTGAAGTACGAAGATGAATTCGCTCACGAAAAACTGTCTCCAACATTGGGTATGTTCCGCGCGTCTTCTTTTGAAAACGCCGTAGACCAAGCAGTAACCATGGTTGAGATTGGCGGTATCGGTCACACCTCTGGCCTATACACTAACCAAGATGTGAACGCAGACCGTATCCGTTACTTCGGTGACAAGCTAAAAACTGCACGTATTCTTGTAAACATCCCAACCACACACGGTGGTATCGGTGACCTTTACAACTTCAACGTTGCACCTTCTCTGACTCTTGGTTGTGGCTCATGGGGTGGTAACTCTATCTCTGAGAACGTAGGTCCTAAGCACCTTATCAACAAGAAGACAGTAGCGAAGCGAGCAGAGAATATGTTGTGGCACAAACTACCAAAATCTATCTACTTCCGTCGTGGTAGCCTTCCAATCGCGCTAAGCGACCTAGAAGGTAAGAAGCGTGCATTCCTTGTGACTGACCGTTTCCTATTCAACAACGGTTATGCAGACGAAGTGGTTTCACTACTGAAAGCACAAGGCATTGAAGTACAAACATTCTTCGACGTAGAAGCGGATCCAACGCTATCTGTTGTTGAGAAAGGCGCAGAAGCAATGAAGAGCTTCCAGCCAGACGTTATCCTAGCACTAGGTGGCGGTTCTCCAATGGATGCGGCGAAGATCATGTGGGTAATGTACGAGCACCCAGAAACGCATTTCGAAGAACTAGCAATGCGCTTTATGGACATCCGTAAGCGTATCTACAAGTTCCCTAAAATGGGTAAGAAAGCTGAGCTTGTTTGTATTACAACCACATCAGGTACAGGTTCTGAAGTGACACCGTTTGCGGTTGTTACTGACGACAAGACCGGTGCAAAATACCCACTGGCTGACTACGAGCTAACACCTCACATGGCTATCGTTGATGCGAACCTTGTGATGAACATGCCTAAGTCACTGACTGCTTTCGGTGGTTACGATGCAGTAACGCACGCACTAGAAGCTTACGTTTCTGTTCTTGCGAACGAATACTCTGACGGTCAGGCACTTCAAGCGCTTAAGATGCTTAAAGAATACCTACCTTCAAGCTACGCGAACGGTGCAAACGACCCAATCGCACGTGAGAAAGTACACAACGCAGCAACTATCGCGGGTATCGCGTTTGCGAATGCCTTTTTGGGTGTATGTCACTCAATGGCCCACAAGTTGGGTGCAGAGTTCCACATTCCACACGGTTTGGCGAACGCACTATTGATTTCTAACGTTGTACGTTACAACGCGAATGATAACCCAACTAAGCAAACGGCATTCTCTCAGTACGCGAGCCCTCAAGCACGTCGTCGTTACGCAGAAGTGGCTGACCACCTAGGTCTGTCTCAAGCTGGTGACCGCACTGCTGAGAAGATTGAGCGTCTACTAACATGGTTGGACGAGCTGAAAGTGGCACTAGACATTCCTATGTCTATCCAAGCGGCTGGCGTACCAGAAGCAGACTTCCTAGCGAAAGTGGATACCTTGTCTGTTGAAGCGTTTGATGACCAGTGTACAGGTGCTAACCCACGCTACCCATTGATCAGCGAGCTGAAAGACGTACTAACAGCGGCTTACTACGGTAATGCTTACGTTGAAGGTGAAACGTTCGAAGGTACAACAGTGATCAAGAAGTCTGAGCCTGTTGAAGTTGCTAAGCCTGCAAAAGCAAAGAAAGCAGATAAAGCTGAAGCATAATCCTTGTTTAGCTAGCGCACTGTAAACATTTAGCCCGCCACTTTGGCGGGCTTTTTTACGTCTGATGAAAAGAGGGGGGCGAGTTTCTAGTGACGAGTTTTCGAGGTGCGAGTGTTGAGTCAGAGCGGTAAAGAGAAGGGACGAGTGCCTAGGAAGACCGGAAAGAAGATAGGTGAGTATTAAGAGACGAATGTCGAGTCAAAGCGAAAAGATAAGGGAATAAGAGCGGAGTGTTAAGTTCGCGCGATAGAACGATGAAACTTAGGCCTCAGTGGTGGGGTGTTGTTACACCACTGAGGAAAGGGGGGGAACTAACTGACTTCGGCTTCGATCATCCGGCCGTTGAAGTAATCGTTCGCGACAATGTATTCCGCGCTGCGAACAATTTCGTACTGCAACGGTGAGCTAATCACCGTGTGAGCCGTCATCTCGTCGTGATCGCGGGTCAAAGGGACGACGCCGCCGACGCGGATATTAAATTCGGCCAGTTCTTTGGCCCAGCTGGAGGTCAACCCAGAGACCATGGCTTTGGATCCGCTATTGAGTGACGGATGCAGGCTATCATCATTTAACGCCAAGTTGATGATCACACCACGACAGTGATGCTGTCGCATGTAATGGGCGGTGTGTTGGCCAAACAAGAAAAACGGCGCCACGGCGTCAGCCAGTGATCGGCTGAATTGATCCACGGAGGTCGGGCTCAATAAGGCAGGTAAAGGCGTACTGAGCCAGCAGTTGAGTAGCACATCAATTTTGCCAAAGGTTTGATGAACATTGGTGATTAACGTTGCAATGGTACTCTCATCATGATCGTCGATCAGGTAAGACTGACAATGGGGCTGAATGGCCTGACATGCCATGAGCGTATTGTTGAGTGCCCGTTTGTTGTGATCCACCAGTGCCACTTGTGCACCCAGTGTTGAAAAATGCATGGCAATCGCTTTGCCTAATGGGCTGCCTGCGGCGGTAACGAGTATGACGGATTGTGCAATATTCATAACGTTTTTTATCCTTTCAGGGTGATGCCCAGGTACCGTGCATAAGGGAGGTGATGGGGAAAATCGGTATGTGTCAGGCGGTGTGTTATACCTGTCTTCATACGGTGGTGTTTTCTCCTGAAAATCGCCATAACGGCCCCCTTTTTCTACTGTTTCATCTGACACTACGGGGTTGTGGCGCGAATAACTGTGAAAAAGCCCCCATTCCCTGAAGGCCCGCTATAAAATGTTAGCGAACTGTGATCATCGTGCGGGATCGTGATGACAAAGCTATGAAGGCGGTCACGAAATAAAAAATACCCCTAAAGCGTATGTGTATTTCTTTGGCGTATAGATGGATTGAGAGGCTGTAGTGAGGCTATAGATGAAAGCCTAGAACGCGGAGGGTGTTGTACGGGGGGAACGTGCAATATCAGGCGATGTACATTTCAGAGAAACGCTTGGCCTGCAGCAATGACAAGTAAAGATCTTGTGGTGAAGCGGGGACACGGGTGGTTTCGGTGGGTGGCAGCAAGCGACGTTCATGGCCTGAAAGGTTGTGGTACAGCTCTTCCGGCATACCTTTCGTGCCTTGTGGCGGGTATGAGAGTGCAGTTGGCTGCAAGCCGCTCAGTAAGCGTACATCAGACAGGCCACTGTCATGGAAGGCTTGAGCTTGTCGTGCACTGTGCTCATAGCACTGTTCTGTGCTTGATAACGGCGCGGCCGGTGGCAGTTCGAAGTATGCACGTAATTCACTTTCGGTTTTCCCCTGTGCTGGCGGGGTATCGAGCGGGGTCGTTTCCAGCAGATCCGGTGACAGCATGGCAAGCATTAACGCAAAGTCAGCACGACGTCCGCCTTCAACCGCATGGCTGAGGTGGCTGCCGAGCTGAACTTCGTGTATCAGCTGCGCTTTGTCTAAGGTATGGATCTGCATGTTTGCCCGTTCATCTCGTTGCTTTGCGAATGGCCTTTTGCCTTCGTATAAAGCGTATCGGTTCGAACAAACATTTCTTTAGCGCAAAGCCATCATTTTTTTCGTGCTTACGCTTGTGCCTGCTGCTGGGCCAATGTGCTTACCGCATGCGTAATACGGCGCAGTGCTTCATCCAGCACGTCGGTGTGACACGCGAAATTAAGGCGCACAAATTGCGGATTACCAAAATCAGCCCCAGGAGACAGGCCGACACCCGCTTCTTCAAAGAATTTGAATGGAGAAGTTACAGGCAGCGCGCTCGCATCAATCCACGCCAGGTACGTGCCTTCAATCGGGTGTAAGGTCAAATAAGGCAAGGCGTTGATGGTTTCTTCTAATTTTTGTTTATGTTGGCGAAGCAGTACCAATTGTTCATCTAACCAGCTTTGTCCGTGCTCATAAGCGGCTTCGGCGGCAGTATAGGCCAAGACGTTCACATCCGACACAATGCCTGCTTTCGCTTTAATGAATGCGCGACGCAGGGTCGGGTTAGGAATAATCGCCATCGACGCCCCCAAACCGGCAATGTTGAAGGTTTTACTTGGGGCGATCAGCGTGATTGAGCGTTGCGCGGCTTGTTCGCTGATGCTGGCAAATGGAATATGCTGACACTGAGGATCCAAGATCAAATCACTGTGGATTTCATCCGAGCACACCACCAAGTCATGTTTTTCCGCAAAGTGACACACGGCTTCCAATTCATGGCGGCGGTAGACTGTGCCACCCGGATTCAGTGGGTTACAGAACAGCAGCAACTGGCTGTCTGCTGTCACGGCATTATCGTCCAGCGACAGCAACCAGCGTTGGTTATCCAGTTCAATCGGCAGGGGCTGATAGGTGCGTTCGCCCAATTTTACCGCTTGTTTAAACGGCGGATAAATCGGTGTTGGGCACAACACGCCTGCGGTAGCCTCGGTTGTCGCACGCACACTCAGGTTAATGCCGCATACCAAGCCCGGTAAATACACAATCCATTCTGGCTCAATGTGCCATTGGTAGCGATGGGCCATGCGCTCAACTAGCAGATTGGTTAGGTGTACTGGTGCGCAGCCATAGCCAAAGATCCCATGGTCAATATGGTTATGCAGAGCATCGGTAATCGCGCTGGGTACCGTAAAGTCACTATCGGCAATCCACATAGGCAGAATGTCTTGGTCTTTGTATTTATTCCATTTAATGCTGTTACTGTTGGTGCGATCAACCGGCTGTGCAAAGCTTGGAGGAAGAGACATGATCGGATCCTTGAACGAAAAAAGTGAGCAGGGTAGAGACCCTCTAAGAGATACTCACCTATATTATGCGGTTCTCTGGCGTGACGCTATGTGAAAGCGCTGCCGAAGCGGCGGCGATGTAATGGTGGGCGAGCAGATAAGAAAAAGCCCCAACCAAAGGTCGGGGCTTGAAAGTAGCCATGAAGACGGTCATAAAACCGATAGGGGGACTTAGAACTGTGACTTGCTGCCAAATTGATCGGCCGCATACGCCACGCGCTCTTCCGGTGTTGGCGGTTTAGCCGGCACGCCGAGGTGTTCAATATGCTGGAGGCGCGGTAACAGGCCACACCCGTTGGCAATTTGAATGGCTAAACCCGGACGGGCGTTCAATTCCAGTACCATCGGGCCTTTGGACTTGTCGAGTACCATGTCAGTACCCATGTAGCCCAGTCCGGTCATTTCCCAAGCGCTGGATGCCAGCGTCAGCAGTTTGTGCCAGTTCGGCACGGATAACTCACTGAGCAAGCGATCCGTATCCGGGTGACGTTCAATCGGTTGGTTAAACTGTACCGCACGAATGGCTTTGCCGGTGGCGATATCAATACCGACCCCGACCGCCCCTTGGTGCAAGTTGGCCTTGCCGTCAGATGCCGCCGTAGAGCAACGCATCATCGCCATCACCGGGTAGCCCTTGAAGACAATCACGCGCACATCCGGCACACCTTCGTAACTGAAGCCATCGAACACATCGTCAAACTGGATCAGGTTCTCGACCATGGCTACGTCATTTTTGCCCCCCAGCGAGAACAAGCCCGCCAAGGTATTGGTAATGTGACGTTCCACATCTTGTTTGTTGATCTCGGCGCCTGACGGCTTCACGTAAACGCCGTCTTTGTGGCGGATGATCACCAAAATGCCTTTACCGCCGGAACCCTGCGCGGGCTTGATCACAAAGCCCGGCCATTTTTTCACCATGTCATGGATGGTTTTCACATCCACTTGGCTGCCGATAACGCCAATCAAGTCAGGAACGGTTGCCCCGGCTTGTTGGGCGAGCAGTTTAGTTTTGAGCTTGTCATCAACCAAGGGAAACAAATGGCGGCTGTTGTAGCGGCCAATGTAGCTGTGGTTACGCTTGTTCATGCCCATGATGCCACGTTGGTGCAGCTTCATGGGGGAGGTGAACTTGGACAGGAATGACAACATATCAATCCTCCGTTAGCGGCTTGAAGCGGCGCAGTTCACTCAAGCGGTAACCGGTGTAGTTACCCAGCATTAGAATCACAGCCAAGATAATGAGCTGTATGCCGATGAAGTTGAACGTCAGGTGACGAACCAGTGGGTTGGTCATCGCCAGATAAACAATGATCGCCGTTAAGAGCGAGCCACCCCCTTGGATCAAGACTTCTTTCGCGCCTTCTTCTTCCCACAGGATAGACATACGCTCAATGGTCCATGACAAGATGATCATTGGGAAGAAGGTGATGCTTAAGCCTTCCACCAAGCCAATCTTAAACGCCACCACGGTGAAGACGGAGATGATCATGATCACCGTGATGATCACCGCGGATATTCGCGCGACCAGCAGCAAGTTCAGTTTCGACAAGTAACTTCGAATGATCAAACCGGTACCGACAATCAGCAGGAAGCCGAGCACACCGGTCACCAATTGGGTCTGCACGAAGGCCACCGCGATCAGCACGGGCATGAAGGTACCGGAGGTTTTCAGGCCGATAATAATACGCAGGAACACCACAATCAGCGCGCCAATCGGCACGAGCATGATGGTCTTGAACATGGCTTGTTCTTCCACCGGCAAGCTGTGGATGGAGAAGTTCAGCAGATCTTCTGCTTGGACTTTCTCGCGGGTTGCTTGTTGTGGCGTAATATCTTGCGCAATGATCGAGAAGCTGATGTTGGAATTACGGCCGCCGACCACGTCGAGCAGTGAGTGACCTTGCTGGTTCCAGATCAGCACATTGTCGGGTTGACCTTCCTGACCGGTTTGCAGATCAAACAGTTCCCAATGGCCACCGTCCCACACTTCCACCATCGGGGTGATGCTTTGACGACGGCGTCCGTCTTCCAGCAGCAAGCCACCGACAATACGGGCATGGATTTTTTCTAGCGATAACAGGTTAATGATCGCTTGTTCACGGCTGAGGCTATTGAGCAGAAGCGCTGCATTCTGATTATTGTGATCATTAAATTGTTTGATCAGCTCACGGGTCAAGGTGGTGTTGTCAGAAGAGAGACTACGGGCTTGATCAAGCAGTGCTTTAGCGGCGGTTTGCTGTGGGTTATCCAAGCTGACAGCCACCGTGTCGCCTTTGGGGGGCACAGGGGTGTAAGAGGCTTGGTTATCGACCAGCATTTGGGTTTTGTAATACAGGATTTGCTTACCGGTGGCTTCGCGGATAGACCACTCGGCACGGCGGCCTTTGCTGGTGTCAATCAGTGCGACACCGTAGCCAGGCGAGGAGGTACTTTCATCAATTTGGGTAAACCCTTGCTGTGTTTCAGGCGCAGCCATGGATACCTTGACCGGATCGCCAATGGCATCAAATTCAATGCGGGCTTCGAGTTCCCAAAGAGCACGTTCTTCACCGGGTGTCCAAGGCACGCCGTAAACATCATGACGGTACAGGCTAAGGGCCGCCCCGACAATCACCAGCAGCGTAATAAGAAAGTAGAACGGGATTCTTGATGTCATGACATCCTCATCATTATTTTGTTATTAGTTTTGTTTGACTTGTCGTGCCTGTTGTTCATCCATGCCTTGAACAAACTTTTTACCCACATCAACCAAGGCGATGTCTTTAAAAAATTCACGGCCTAATAATACTGGATAGGTCATTTGTGTGCGATCTGCCAAGGTAAATTGTGTTTTCTCATGCAATTGACCGAGTTTCACCCAGATTTCGATCACAGGACGACGTACCGGCTCTTCGGTGCTGGCTTGACGAATTTTCACCCAGCGCACAACGGGGGCTTCAATCACACCGGCATCAGCAGGCACTTCATCATTGGTGTGGTTAAGGTGAAAACGGGCCCATTCTCTGCCATCACGTTCAAAAATTTGGATATCCGTAGCGCTCAGTGATGAAGTGGTCGCACCGGTATCAACGCGCGCCTTGAAAAAGGCCTGTACGGTATCAAGCCATACCCATTCTTCTTCACCCAAAATGACTTTGCCGTGTGCGACGCGTGGGTCGGCATCCATTTTTTCTGGAATCGGCTGGGCTTTGGTTTGCGGTGTGGCGGTTTGTGCCAAACGCATGGCAGCGTTCGCTTGCACTAACTGCTTAGACACCGTTGAGAGTTCTTTTTCGAGGTTGCCAATCGACGACTGTTGATCATCGATTTGTTTAATCATAGTGGCTAGTTGGAAATTGACCCGATCTTCCATGGTGTTAATCGCCAGCATGGTTTTGTCGTGTTCTTGCTGAGGGGTCATCGTACAGCCAGATAGAATAGCCAGAGTCAGTAGTGGTACACAGCGGTGAAGCATTGTCTCTCCCGAAGTACATTTTTTCTTTAAGCGGCAATATTTTAACGTACAAAAAGGGATGCGAACAGCATCCCTTGTCAGTACTTAGTCAGGATTTCGTGCAACCAGAATGGCACGTCTTGGCGCAGGGTAACCTTCGATGGTTTTCGATGGGTCCGCTGGGTCAAGGTACTCAGGCAACGAGTTGTTGGTCATCCAGTTGGTCGACCGTTGTTCATCGGTGGTGGTGACACACTCATCCACAATGCGCACGTCCACAAGGCCGCATTTTTCCATCCACACTTTCAGCGCTTTGGCTGACGGGAAGAAATACACGTTGTGCATTTGTGCGTAGCGGTGCGTGGGAACCAAAACCGCATTTTCATCGCCGTCGATCACCAAGGTTTCCAAAATCATCTCGCCGTCTTTGCGCAACTGGTTCTTCAATTGAATGATGTGATCCAGCGGTGAGCGGCGGTGGTACAGCACGCCCATGCTGAAGACGGTATCAAAGGCTTTTAGCTCTGGCAGTTGTTCAATGCCCAGCGGCAGCAAGTACGCGCGGTCATCGCCGCCCATCAAACGCTTGATCGCTTCAAACTGGATTAAGAACAGATTCGACGGGTCGATACCCACGGTCAGCTTTGCGCCTTCACCCAGCATACGCCACATGTGGTAGCCGTTACCGCAACCGACATCCAGTACTGAGCGGCCTTTTAACGGTGTGATATGCGGCAGTACGCGGTCCCATTTCCAGTCAGAACGCCACTCGGTATCGATGTGGATGTCGTGCATGGTGTACGGGCCTTTACGCCATGGGTGTAGCAGGCGCAGTAAGCTTTCTAGGCGCTTTTGTTCGCCTTCGGCAATCGGTGTGTCGTTACACACACTCACCGCGTTTTTGATATCAATCGTATCGGGCTTGTCTGTCGGGAACTTATTCAGTGCACGCATCCAACGGGCCATGTCGCCGTGGGCTTCTGCTTCCCAGTCGCTCAATTGTTGCGGCAGGGTGTTCAGCCACGGACGTAGTGTGTCGTGCTGGGCAATGAGTTGGTAAAACTCAGAAAAACTAAACATAAAAACGGGTAACCTTATTTAATCGCAAACATCGAGCCAAAATTGAAGCATTGGAACCAGACTTCAGAGCTGCTAAAGCCAATGGATGCAAAGCGTGCTTTGTGGGTGTCGATGCTATCAGGGCGCATGACATTTTCGATCGCGCTGCGTTTCTGGCTGATCTCTAATTCACTGTAGCCATTGGCGCGCTTGAAATCGTGGTGCAGATCAATCAACAGATCGTGTGCACGTTCATCGTCGAAAATGTATTTTTCAGACAGGATCAAAATGCCGCCTGGGCGCAGGCCTGCATAGATTTTTTCCAACAGTTTGTAGCGATCTTCAGGCACTAGAAACTGCAAGGTGAAGTTCAGCACCACCACGGAGGCGTCAGTAATGTCGATATCACGGATATCGGCTTCAATCACTTGAACCGGGGTGTCAGAGCGGTACGCATTAATGTGCAAACGGCAGCGTTCCACCATCGCGCTGGAGTTGTCGACCGCAATGATCTCACAACCTTCTTGCTGAATATGGCGACGCATTGAGAGCGTGGCAGCCCCTAAAGAGCAACCGAGGTCGTAGACATTGGAGTGCGGTTTGGCAAAGCGCTCGGCCAACATGCCAATCGCAGAAATAATGTTGCTGTAACCCGGTACGGAACGTTGGATCATGTCCGGGAACACTTCGGCCACACGCGCATCAAAGGTGAAATCACCCATCTTTTCGATAGGTGCTGCAAAAATATTGTCGTGACCTGCCATTCTCACGAACCTCGTCAATGTAGAAAGAACTGGGATCCCAATTATAGAAGTATGCGCACTTTGCAGCGTTGTTCGCCGTGCTGACATACCGGGTGATCCATCACCGCTGAAAGGTCGCGTATTGTAGTGAAAATGCGATCATTTGTCTTTAACGATTTTGTTTTCACTCAGCCTCCTGTCAGGCTACAGCAAGGAAAATTGCGCACTGTCGGGCGGTTTCGGTAATTCCACCGTGGGCAGGGCTAAATCTGGCGCATGGCGTTGCAGGTGTTGGTATAACCGGATGGCCAATTCAGGGGCCGCATTGTTGTCTGGCGTGTGCACAAACAGGTAGGGCTGTTTACCTGCGCGTAGCCATAATGGCAGGCGGGCGAGCCAGTTGGTGAAGAACGCATCATTGCTGGCGTCATCGGGATGACCGATAAAGCGGATCATCGGCTGGTTCGCTGTCGCAATGGCATGCACTGGCACATGCGGTTTATTCTGGTGCGCCTCAATAACCGCAGGGGTCGTCGGGGGCGCAGCAAACACAGGGCGACTGTCCATGATGATGCGATTCGCCCCGTGTTGGATCAATAAGCGATTCAGTTGCTGCTCGTCTTCGCCTTTGGCAAAAAACGCAGGATGGCGGACTTCCACGCCGATCGGGTATTGGCGGGGAAAGCGGGCGAGCACACGGGCCAATGCCGGTAAATCGGCGGGCCCAAATTGCGCCGGTAACTGAATCTTCCACAAGCCAATTTTGTGCGCCAGCGGCGACAGCGTCGAGAAAAAATCCGCCAACAGTTGATCACAATGTTGTAGTTGCTGCTGGTGGGTGATGGTTTGCGGCAATTTGAAGGTAAACCGGAAGGCATCCGGCGTTGCAGCGTCCCAGTTTTTCACTGTCTGTGGGCTGGGCGTGGCATAAAAGGTGGTATTACCTTCGACGGCGTGAAACACCTCAGCATAGCGCGCCAGCCGTTCACCGCTTTTACAGCCTCGGCCATACAGGCTTTGTTGCCAATGCGGGTGTGACCACATGGCCAAACCAAGCTTGAGTGCCGGCGGGGAAGGGATGGCGGGTTCGGGCATAACAACGTCCTGTATGATGGCAGTGATGGGGCGATTATTCGCTATTGTGGCGAGTCGTTTTGGGTGCGGTCAATCTTTCTTGGGGCTTTCTGCCTGCAATAGGGTAATTTTGCTTGATCACTGGCGTCGCTTTTTTCTACAGTGTTCAAACTAATCCCGCGTTTACCTGACGATGTAAGATTCATCTTCCGGTAACTTGGGTATATAATGGTTCGTTATTTTTGTCTCTCGGCCCCCGTTATTACATGCTGCTGTGTGTAATTTAACCAATGCGGCCGGGAAGGATTCAGCCTGTGCGTGGTTCGGGGCCGCTTGCTCCCCATGGACTCAGGAAAGTTAGTAAACAGATCGGGAATTTCATATGCGCACCCAATATTGTGGTCACCTGAACAAGTCCCTAGCAGGGCAAACAGTAGAGTTATGCGGCTGGGTTAATCGTCGCCGCGATTTAGGCGGTCTTATCTTTATCGATATGCGAGATCGTGAAGGTATTGTTCAGGTAGTTGTTGATCCGGATATGACAGAGGTATTCGGTGTTGCCAACCAACTGCGCAACGAATTCTGTATCCGTTTGGTTGGTGAAGTACGTGAGCGTCCAGAAAGCCAAGTCAACAAAGACATGGCAACCGGTGAAGTGGAAATTCTGGCTACAGGCCTAGAAATCATCAACCGTTCTGATGTACTGCCGCTTGACTTCAACCAGAAGAACTCTGAAGAGCAGCGTCTAAAGTACCGTTACTTGGATTTACGTCGTCCAGAAATGAGCGACCGCATCAAGCTACGTGCAAAAGCATCAAGCTTTGTGCGTCGTTTCCTTGATGACAACGCGTTTCTAGACATCGAAACACCAGTACTGACAAAAGCGACACCAGAAGGTGCTCGTGACTACTTGGTACCAAGCCGTGTACACAAAGGCAGCTTCTACGCATTGCCACAGTCACCACAGCTGTTCAAGCAGTTGCTGATGATGTCTGGCTTTGACCGTTACTACCAGATCGTAAAATGTTTCCGTGATGAAGATCTGCGTGCTGACCGTCAGCCTGAATTTACCCAGATCGATATCGAAACGTCATTCATGTCTGCTGAGCAGGTACGTGAAGTGACAGAGCGTATGATCACTGAAATGTGGAAAGAGCTACTTAATGTAGACCTTGGCGCATTCCCAATCATGTCATTTGAAGAAGCGGCACGCCGTTTCGGTTCAGACAAGCCAGACCTTCGTAACCCACTAGAGTTGGTTGATGTTGCTGACATCCTGAAAGATGTTGACTTCAAAGTGTTCTCTGGCCCAGCGAACGACGAAAAAGGCCGCGTAGCCGTGATTCGCGTACCTGGCGGTGCAGCACTGTCGCGTAAGCAGATCGACGAATACACCAACTTCGTGAGCATCTACGGCGCGAAAGGCCTAGCATGGATGAAGGTGAACGATCTGGCTGCAGGCTTTGAAGGCGTACAGTCTCCAGTGGCTAAGTTCCTGAACGAAGACGTGGTTGCACAGCTACTTGCGCGTACTGGCGCACAAACTGGCGACATCATCCTGTTCGGCGCAGACAGCAAGCGTGTTGTGACTGAAGCGATGGGCGCACTGCGTCTGAAGCTGGGTACTGACCTTGATCTGACTGATAAGTCAGCATGGAAACCGCTATGGGTTATCGACTTCCCAATGTTTGAAGAAGACGAAGAAGGCAACCTGCACGCGATGCACCACCCATTCACGTCGCCTTTGGGCCTAACGGCAGAAGAGCTAGCGGCTAACCCTGCAGCAGCAAACTCAAATGCTTACGATATGGTTATCAACGGCTACGAAGTGGGCGGCGGTTCTGTACGTATTCACAACGCAGAAATGCAGTCAGCGGTATTCAGCATTCTTGGTATCGAAGAAGATGAGCAGAAAGCGAAGTTTGGCTTCCTACTTGACGCACTGAAGTTCGGTACACCACCGCACGCAGGCCTTGCATTCGGTCTAGACCGTCTAGTGATGCTACTGTGTGGTACTGATAACATCCGTGATGTTATTGCGTTCCCGAAAACAACAGCGGCGTCATGTCTACTGACGAATGCACCTAGCCTTGCTAACCCTGCATCGCTAGAAGAATTGTCAATTGCTGTTGCAATTGCCAAGAAAGAAACAAACGCAGAATAAGCCTCTTATTTTGTTGACTGGCTAGCGAAAAGTACAAGCGTGTACCGGCCGCTAGCCGGTTTTTCCATTCTGAAATATTTTTTGCCGATTTAGGCGAATACTCCCTTCTTCATTGTTTTTCTCCTTGTGCCTTTTTATCCGATGAATTGCATGTTTGAATGATGATGCAGATGGGTATTAATTAACTGGAGTATGTCATGGCTGGCCACAGTAAATTCGCTAATATTAAACACCGTAAAGCCGCGCAAGATGCCAAGCGTGGAAAAATTTTCACAAAGTTGATCCGTGAAATCGTCGTCGCAGCCAAAGAAGGCGGCGCAGAGCCAGAGAATAACCCACGCCTTCGCGCTGCGATTGATAAAGCCTTGTCGAACAACATGACACGCGACACCGTTAACCGTGCGGTTAGCCGTGGTGCGGGTGGTGAAGGCGATGAGAACATGGAAACCGTGATCTATGAAGGTTACGGCCCTGCAGGCACTGCCGTGATGGTGGAATGTATGACCGACAACCGTAATCGTACGGTGTCAGGCGTGCGCCATGCGTTTTCAAAAGCCGGTGGTAACTTGGGTACCGATGGCAGCGTGAACTACTTGTTCGATAAAAAAGGCGTGATTTCTTACGCGCCGGGTCTTGATGAAGACGCGGTGATGGAAGCAGCACTGGAAGGCGGTGCGGATGACGTTGAAACTAACGATGACGGCTCGATGGACGTGTACACTTCGCCAGCAGAGTTTGGCGCGGTAAAAGATGCCCTTGATGCCGCGGGTTTTGAAGCGGTGAACGCAGAAGTGACATTGGTGCCTTCTACGCGTGCAGAGTTGGATGCGGATACGGCACCGAAGTTATTGCGTTTGATTGACGCGTTGGAAGACTTGGATGACGTGCAAGAAGTGTATCACAATGGCGAGATCTCTGATGAGGTTGCCGCACAGCTGTAAGTGTTGTTGATATGACGATAATTTTAGGGATTGACCCTGGTTCACGGATCACCGGTTATGGCGTGATCCGACAGGTGGGCCGCCATCTTGAATATCTGGGGAGCGGTTGTATTCGCACCTCAGAAGCGGCAATCCCCGGGCGCCTTAAGCAGATTTATGCGGGCGTTTCAGAAGTGATCACCCAGTTTCAGCCTGATGCGTTTGCCATTGAAGAAGTCTTCATGGGCAAAAACGCCAGTTCGGCCATTAAACTGGGTCAGGCTCGTGGCAGTGCCATTGTGGCGGCAGTGAATGCTGACTTGCCGGTCAGTGAATACGCGGCCCGTTTGATTAAGCAAGCGGTCGTGGGTACGGGTGCAGCAGATAAAGCCCAAGTGCAGCACATGGTCTGCTCGGTATTGAAATTACCGGGCAAACCGCAGGCGGATGCCGCCGATGCCCTTGCTGTCGCCATTTGCCATGCGCACACACATAAAACCTTGATCGCGATGGCCGGACAGGCACGCGGTGCACGACGCGGACGTTACCGCTAGTGTTTCCCTTTATTAAAGCAGCCTTCGGGCTGCTTTTTTTTCAGCAAAAATAGCTGGATATACATCCAGCACTTGACTATCCTAGAGCCAATTTCGTCAATCAATAAAGAGATGTTGCTGTGATAGGCCGACTACGTGGAATCATTATCGAGAAACAACCGCCAGAGATCGTGTTAGAGGTGGGTGGCGTGGGCTATGAAGTCCAAATGCCAATGAGCTGTTTTTATGAATTGCCTGAAGTTGGTCAGGAAGCGATTATCTCTACGCACTTTGTGGTGCGTGAAGACGCCCAATTGCTGTACGGTTTCAACAAGAAAAGCGAACGCGAATTGTTCCGTGAAGTGATCAAAGCCAACGGTGTCGGGCCAAAATTAGGCTTGGCCATTTTGTCTGCCATGACCGCCAGCCAGTTTGTGCTGAGTGTAGAAAACGGCGATATCACTACACTGGTGAAAATCCCGGGCGTGGGCAAGAAAACCGCTGAACGCTTGGTGGTCGAAATGAAAGATCGCCTGAAAGGCTGGGGAGAAGGCGACTTGTTCACCCCTGCTCTGGATACCGCGGCATCAAATGCCCCTGTGCAAGACACTGCGGCCTTAGCGCGCGCCGAAGACGAAGCGGTGAGTGCCTTGATTTCTTTGGGCTACAAACCACAACAAGCCGCGAAAGTGGTCTCGCAAATCGCCAAGCCAGACATGACCAGTGAAGCCATCATCCGTGATGCGCTGCGCTCTATGGTCTAACGTGTCGGTGTGATAGGTAAAACAAAATGATTGAAGCAGATCGCTTAATTGCCAGTGATTTTCCCTCGACCCGCGAAGAGGACATCATTGATCGTGCTATTCGCCCGAAGATGCTGGACGATTACAAAGGGCAAGATCATGTGCGCAGCCAGATGGAAATCTTCATCAAGGCCGCTAAGCTACGCCATGAAGCCTTGGATCACCTGTTGATCTTTGGTCCGCCGGGATTGGGTAAAACCACGCTGGCCAACATTGTGGCCAATGAAATGGGCGTAAGCATTCGCACCACATCAGGGCCTGTGTTGGAAAAAGCCGGTGACTTGGCCGCGCTGCTGACAAACTTAGAAGAAAACGATGTATTGTTCATCGATGAGATCCACCGCTTAAGCCCGCAAGTGGAAGAAGTCTTGTATCCCGCGATGGAAGATTACCAGCTGGATATCATGATCGGTGAAGGCCCCGCGGCCCGTTCCATCAAAATTGATTTGCCGCCGTTCACGCTGATCGGTGCGACAACCCGCGCGGGTTCATTGACGTCTCCGCTGCGTGACCGTTTCGGTATCACCCAACGCCTTGAGTATTACAAGGTGGAAGACTTGAGTGGCATCGTGAAGCGCAGTGCCAATTGCCTGGGTTTATCGATGGATGAAGCCGGTGCTATGGAAATGGCCATGCGCGCCCGCGGTACGCCGCGTATCGCCAACCGCTTGCTGCGCCGTGTGCGTGACTATGCGGAAGTGGTGGGTGACGGGCATATCTGTCCAGAAACTGCCGCGAAAGCCTTGGATATGCTTGACGTTGACAGCAGCGGTTTCGATTACATGGACCGTAAATTGCTGATGGCGATTATCGATAAATTCATGGGCGGCCCTGTGGGCCTTGATAACCTTGCTGCCGCGATCGGTGAAGAAAGGGATACCATTGAAGATGTGTTGGAGCCGTACTTGATCCAGCAAGGCTATTTGCAGCGTACTCCGCGTGGCCGTATTGCTACGCACCGCGCGTACCTGCACTTTGGTTTTGATGTGCCAGAGACAAAGGCATAAGCATTAAGCTATTTATTTGATAATAAAAACGAGGCCATGTGCCTCGTTTTTTTTATGGTTGTGTATTACGGTGGTGTTATTTGATAGTTATAGGGTATTTTAACGCTCTTCGATGACAGACCATTCACGATTCTTATTGAATGAGAGTATGAATAATCGGAGATTGAAGTAACTGCCCCCCTCCAAACTATCACGAATGACAATGATAAGATCTTCAACCTTGTCATGATTGACATCCCCACGACCGACGATTTCTATTTCTTGATATCCACCGTCAAAATGATAAATGGCTTTACTGTCCGATATGGATTCAAAGCGAATGATGGGTCTTATGTCACCCCAAAACGTCAATGTTTCATCGCTCATGGTTCTTTTATATTCATTCGTTGACGTTTGCAGTGCTATTTCTTTTGGTAAAGCGAGAGGTAAATCCTTGTCTAAAGGAGAGAGGGGTAAATAGGTTTCCTGAGAGGGTTGAGCATCAATGAGGTATTTTGCAGCTTCACACATCACTGTAATATTGAGAAAAGGATTTATGTCATAGTAATTAACAGTAGTAAGCGGCTTTCTTTCCAAATAGTCCTGGCACGAATCAATTTTTATTACATCGTTATTTTTGTTTTTAACAGTAAAATAACCATACCAATTGGCCGTTATAAGGTTTGGTATGTCGTTAATACTATTTAAAGTGATAGGAGATATTAACAGATTAGAAAGAGTGAATCCGGAACTCCATGTGACAGTGTTGTTGTTAATATTGTCATGGCCTACGGACGAAGTACAACCTTGCGAGGCTAAGAGTAAAAACGAAGCAATTAATTTTTTTTGTGTAATATTCATAATATTCGGCCTTTATATTTTGATTTATTACTTTCAGCTTTATTTAGTAGATCCCTGACATATTTATTTCTTTCTGCATTTATTGGTGGCTTTCTATTTGATTCTTTTGCTGCTACTGCCCACTCATTGTTTTTTATTGCTTTTTTGAATTTAGGCCACTTGTTGTTAAGATCGGTCATTCCAACATTAAATATTATATCAAATAATGCAAATTTCACTTCGATGGGATATGAGTTGAATTTAGGGAATAATCTTTTTAATTCACCTTCAAATGTGTCTATATGTTTTTTTGTCAGAAAATCAATGTCAGGTTCTGAGATTGTTAGGTTTTAAAATTTCTTATAATATATAGCGTAGTTACCTTTCTTTTGTTTTTTTACAGATTCAAAGGCAGATTTTACTTCATCTCTTTTTGCATGAATATTACTTATTGCTATTTTGAAGTTTAGGTTCATGGCACTTTCTATATCTTTAATTAGATGACCAACACCAATAGTCACATGTCCTTCTGTATCAAGATACATATAATTATGCTTACCTTCATACTCTTCTAGTTTTTTTTATTAGTTTCGACTTTTCTGTTGCAGTAATCATCTATATAAATCCGTTTGATTAAAATAATTGTAAAGGTATTATTTTCAATAAAAAAATAATATTCTATTAAAACGTCATAATTGACGGATTTCTACGTCATTAATGGTTATATTTTAAAATTTGGATTTATTGTTGATTTTTATGCAACCACGAATGATTTGATACAACGTGATGTGGGCGTGTAGAGAGTTTTCGGAGTTATCTATTCACACTGTGTATTCAGCGTGGTGTATTTACGTAAAGAAGATAAGTTGAAGTCACTAAAAAACGAGGCGCAAGGCCTAATGCTGATCAGTTAACGAAAAAATAATCAGTTGAACGATCCTTACAGCATGTCAAAATCCGAGTGTATTCACTGCACTCGGATTTTTTTATGTTCCTCAGACAAGCACTTCATGAAGTCCACTCATTTTCAGCAACAGAACTATCAGGGTTATCAGATCTCCTGTCTCCAGACATCATTGAACAGTGCTTAAACGATACCGGCGTTGCCACAATTCGAAAACGACGCCTACCAATGGAGCTAATGGTGTGGAGTGTCGTTGGGATGTCGTTGTATCGGCATCTTTCTATGGAAAAAGTTGTTTCTCAACTCGATATTCTCTTGCCGGGTAAGAAGCCATTTGTCGCACCGAGTGCTGTCATTCAGGCTCGAAAACGGCTGGGTCATGAACCGGTTGAAGCCGTATTTAACAAGACACAACAACTTTGGCATGAGAAAACACCGCATCCAGACTGGCACGGCTTAACATTACATGCTGTAGATGGCGTAGTGTGGCGAACACCGGACACGGCTGGTAATGACGCGCATTTTGGTCGAACAGGTAACAAGACGACCATTTCGGATTACCCCCAAGTTCGTATGGTTTGCCATATGGAACTCACGAGTCACCTTCTCAATAGTGCTGCTTTTGACTCCGTATCAGTGAGTGAAGTTGACCTGACTGCTCAACTTGTTGACCAATCTCCATCCCACAGCCTTACCGTATTTGACCGAGGTTTTTATGCCTTAGGATTACTTCACCGTTGGCAAAGTAGTGGTGAAGAAAAGCATTGGTTAATCCCGTTACGCAAAGGTGCACAATACACAACGATAGGCAAGCTAGGTAAAGGCCAGGAACTTGTGGAGTTGAGACTTTCCCCTCAAGCGAGAAAGAAATGGGCGGATGCACCTGAGACACTGCAAGCTCGTTTAATAACAAAAAAAATTAAAGGAAAAGAGGTAAAACTGTTGACCTCAATGACTGATCCGATGCGGTATCCGGGGGCTGATATCGCTGAGCTATACAGTCACCGTTGGGAAATAGAGTTGGGTTATCGGGAAATGAAGCAATATATGCTGCAAAACAACCTAACACTGAGAAGCAAGACTCCAGAGTTAGTGACCCAAGAGCTATGGGGAATGTTATTAGCTTACAACCTATTACGGTTCATGATGTGCCAAATGGCCTACTCACTGAAATCAGTAATGCCGTACCAAATAGGTTTTAAACAAGCATCAATCTTCTTACTCAGCCAACTTCAACTCCTGCCCGCAGTAGCACCGGGTCGTATACCAGAAGTGATGAATTACATACTGGATATGGCGGAAAGCTTTGTTTTGCCCGATAGAAAAGAGCGGAGTTATCCGAGAGCAGTAAAGAAAAGGCCGAGTCGCTATGCGACTCGGCCTCTGAAGAAACGTAAGTTATCTTAACTTACATGCATTAGGCGCAAGGCCTCGTTTTTTAGTGGTTTTTTTAGATACAACCTTAATATCAGCGCAAATTACGCTTTCAAGAAACCCGCTTCACGCATGCGAGTGGCAACGATCTCTTTTTGTTCTGCCGTTAGGGCTTTTAGTGGCAGGCGAGGGTCACCCGCATCAATGTCGTGCAGTGCCATTGCGGCTTTACCGGCTGCCACACCACCGAAATCAACCAGTACACGGATGAGTGCGATGACGTTATCCATACCTTTGATTACCGCGTCGTGGTTGCCGTTGTGGAAGTCTTCAATCATTTGGTTGAAGTGTGGTGCTGCGTAGTTGTAGGTACTGCCTACCGCACCGATTGCGCCCACGGCCAATGCACCAGGTAGGTGCTCATCCACACCAAATGGAATATCAAACTTGCCATCGCATGCACGTAGGCAGCGCTGGTATTCGTACAAATCACCGCTGTTAAACTTCAAGCCGTACAGGTTAGGAATGCGAGAATCCGCTTGGATCAGGAATTGTTCCATGTCCAAGTTCACGCCAGACATACCTGAGTGGTAGTAGTAGAAACCTTTTGATGGGGCAGCGGCTGCCACCGTTGCACAGTACTCAACTAACGCATCAACAGAGCCGGGCTTGAAGAAACATGGACCAATCGCCGATGTCGCGAAGATGTCCAATGTGTCAGCGTGACGCGTCAGTTCTAGGGTATCGACAATGCTCAATGCACCGGTGTGAACCGTGATTTTCAACTGGCCTTGAGAAGCCGTTACCCAACGCTCAGCAATGGCTTTACGTTCTTCAACAGAGCAGTGGATACCTTCACCTGTGGTGCCACAGATGTAAACGCCTTTCACACCGTCTTTGATCAGGTGGGCTGCAATCTGATCAATCGCTGCAAAGTTAACGTCGCCATTTGCATCAAATGGCGTGTGAGGAGCTGCGATTAGACCGGTTAATTTTTCCATTGTGCATCATCCCAATGTTGGTGAAATTAGAAAATGAAGTCAAACTTCAGAAATTTATCATCCTGTGGAGTTGGGTTTATTCTATGGAGTAAAATTTCATCCTGCAACGGGGAATCGAGTGACAACGCTAGCAAGAATGCAAATCTGTGATGGTGGCAACATTGTTGAAAGTGAGTGATATTCAGTAAAATGGGCTGTGGTTCTGGTATCATCAGACATTAAGTCATGTAATAAATGGAGTTTCCCTTCACAATGGATGAACAAAATGTGAAAATTATGGCTGATAGAAAAGAGAGAAAGGGGAGTGGCGATGGCGACGAATAATGTGTTGGCAAAAGCAGGCAAAGTGCTCGATATGATGGGCTGTTTGCATGAAAGCTTAACGCCATCAGCAAAACGGATTGCCGATTTTGTGTTAGCCAATCCAGCTGAGGTCACGAAATTATCGATTGCAGAATTGTCGCAAGCGGTCAATGCCGGTGAAGCGACCATCATTCGCTTTTGTCGTACGTTGGGTTTTAAAGGTTTCCAAGATTTTAAAATGGAGTTAGCCATCGAGTTGTCTAACGCCAATCAAAATGAAAAATCGATTTTGGATACGGATGTCACGCCTGACGATACGGCGGAATTGATTGGCCAGAAACTACACAACACTATCAACAATGTGTTGGCCGAAACCTATAACTTGCTGGATTTCGCCATGCTGGAACAAATAGCCAGTAAGATCCAAGCGTGTCGCTCGGTGTACTTCTTTGGCGTTGGCTCGTCCGGAGTGACGGCCGAAGACGCCAAAAACAAATTGATGCGTATTGGTTTCAATGTGGATGCGTTGTCCAATAACCATTTCATGTACATGAAAGCCTCGTTACTACACCCGGGTGATGTGGCGATTGGCATCAGTCATTCTGGTACGTCAGAAGAAACCACCAAAGCCTTAAGGCTGGCGAAAGAAGCCGGGGCGTGCACGGCGGCGATCACCCACAATCCGCGTTCACCGATTGCGGAGTATGCCGACTATGTCTTGGTGAACGGCAACCGTCAGGGGAAATTGCAGGGGGACTCCATCGGTACCAAGATCTCCCAGCTGTTTGTGTTGGATTTGATTTACGCCCTGTTAGTGAAGCAAGACTTGGTCGGCACGCAAGCGAATAAGATCAAGACCATGAGTGCGTTGGATTATTCCTGAGTCATGGTTTCGTGCTGAGATAGCACAGTTACCATAAAAACGCCCGACAGAAGCGATTCTGTCGGGCGTTTTTTTATTTAAGTGCCTAGAACCGAGTATTGAGTAATCCTCTCCCTTATGCTTGGAGTTAAACTTCATCTCCCACTAATCCCCACTTTGATTTTATAAAGTACCAAGGCGAGTCGCAGGAATGAACACACCACCTGACTGCCAAAATAACGCACGTAAATGGAGTTTGACTCCTGTTAGCGTGTGTGAAGGATGCCTGTAAACAGTGATGTGAATCACTCTGATGAGATTGTTTGGCAGAAAAATGAGGGCATGATCTCTGTTTTGCGTCTTTGAGTTTGAAGTGAAACTTCACGCCATATAGATTGGAGCCAAACTTCACTTGGTCATTTTTTCTGGAGTGACACTCATTATGACGAACGAACAAAAAGATTGCCTTGCTCAGCTTAGTCAGGGGTTTGTGGCTTCTTGCCAACCTGTAGACGATGGGCCGATGGATGCTCCGTTGATTGTGGCTGCGATGGCGCAAGCGGCTGTTGCCGGTGGGGCAGTTGGTGTGCGCATTGAAGGGATCGAAAACCTGAAAGCGGTTCGTCCGACAGTTTCTGTGCCGATCATCGGGATCGTAAAGCGTGATCTGGCGGACAGCCCCATTCGCATTACCCCGTTTATTGATGATGTGAATGCATTGAAAACAGCGGGTGCCGACATTATTGCGATTGACGCGACAGCGCGTACGCGCCCTGTGGATGTTGCGACCTTGGTGAAAGCCATTCATGACGCAGGCTGCATGGCGATGGCGGACTGCGCCACCTATGAAGAAGGCCTGTATTGCCAGTCAATCGGTGTAGAAATCATTGGTTCTACCATGTCCGGTTACACCGGTGGTGAGATCCCCCATGAGCCGGATTTGGCATTGGTGACACGTTTAGAGCAAGCCGGTTGCCGCGTGATGGCAGAGGGTCGCTACAACACGCCCGCACTGGCCGGCGCAGCGATTGAAGCGGGCGCATTCTGTGTCACGGTCGGTTCGGCCATTACCCGCATTGAACACATTTGTGGCTGGTTCCAAGAGGAAGTGGCACAAGGACATGCAAAACGTCACAACGAGGTTGCGGCATGAGTACGGTATTGGCTGTCGACATTGGCGGCACCAAAATCGCTGCCGCATTGGTGTGTAACGGGCAGATCCGCGCACGTGAACAGATCAGTACGCCGTCATCCTCTTCCCCCGAGCAGATGACGGCGGCACTGGCTGCTTTTCTGCCGCGTTTAGCCGTGCAGGCCGATACCGTGGCAGTCGCTTCAACTGGGATCATCGATCAAGGGATCTTAACGGCGCTGAACCCGAAAAACCTCGGAGGGTTGGATCAGTACCCGTTGCAAGCGGTGATTGCCGAGATTACCCGTTTGCCGGTCACCGTGATCAATGACGCCCAAGCGGCGGCATGGGCGGAATACCAAGCGTTACCGAACCGCGTGGCCAATATGGCATTTGTGACGGTATCAACCGGGGTCGGGGCAGGGGTGGTGATCAATCATACCTTGCACACCGGCCAACACGGCATTGCCGGTCATGCTGGGCATATGCTAGCGGATCCGAATGGCCCGCGTTGTGGTTGTGGCCGTATCGGGTGTGTGGAAGCGATAGCGTCCGGTACCGCTATTGGCACGGCAGGACAAGCCCATTGGGGTGAACATTGCACGGGCCAAACCGTTTATGAACATTTTCTACAAGGCGACCCGCATGCCGAGGTGATCATTCACCGCGCGGCCAAAGCCATTGCTAACTTACTGGCAGATCTCACTATTTCCCTTGATGTGGAAGTGGTTTCGCTGGGGGGCAGTGTGGGCTTGGCACCGGGCTTTATCGACCTTGTGAATGACGCTTTATCTGATTTACCTAAGGTATATCAACCGCTGGTGATGAAAGCGCAGACCGGAGCCGATGCTGGCTTGATCGGCGCCGCGAGTTGGGCGAATACCGCCAATAACGTATTGCTATAACAACCAAATAACGTCTAACAAAAACTGACTACAAGGAACAGCACATGGAAACGCAGGCCTTTGGTACCCTCAATTATATTGTTCTTTTGGTATATCTCGTTGCAATCATGCTTGTCGGTGTGTACTTCGCCCGACGTCAAAAATCGGCGGATGATTATTTCAAAGCCGGTGGTCGTATTCCCGGTTGGGCGGCAGGGATCAGTGTTTTTGCCACCACACTCAGTTCAATCACTTTTATGTCGATTCCAGCCAAAGCGTATACCTCTGACTGGACATTTTTGATTGGGCAATACATCGCCATCGCGATTTTGCCTTTTGTGTTCTACTTCTATATCCCGTTCTTCCGTAAGTTGAAGCTAACGTCGGCGTATGAGTACTTAGAAGCCCGTTTTGACATCAAAATGCGCCTGTTTGCCAGTATCTCATTCATGCTGTTCCACATTGGTCGTATTGCGATCATCACGTATTTGACGGCGCTGGCGTTGATGCCGTTCGTGGACATGAGCCCACTGACAATTGTGTTCCTGATCGGTGTGTTGTGTATCGTTTATACCTTCATGGGCGGTATTGAAGGGGTCATTTGGACTGACGTTATTCAAGGCATCATGCTGTCAGTGGCGGCGATCATGATCTTCGTGATGATTTGTTTCAATGTGGATGGTGGTGTAGTCGAAATCTTCACTATGTCAGCGGAAGCGGATAAATACTTCCCTGCAGAGCAGTTTGCATGGAGTTGGTCTGAAGGCACCATCCCTGTTCTGATGATTGGTTTCTTCTTTGCGAGCCTGCAGCAGTTCACGGCAAGTCAGGACGTGGTACAGCGTTACATCGTGACAGATTCTATTGAAGAAACGAAGAAAACCCTGCTAACGAACGCGAAACTGGTAGCAGTTGTTCCAGTATTCTTCTTTGCGGTTGGTTCAGCACTGTTTGCTTACTACAGCCAGAACCCAGAGTTATTGCCTGAAAACTTCAACACGGGCGGTATCTTACCTTTCTTCGTGATTTCACAGATGCCAGCAGGGATTGCCGGCCTGATCATCGCGGCGATTTTTGCGGCATCACAATCGAGCATCTCAAGTAGCTTGAACAGTATCTCAGCGTGTTTCACCAGCGACATTTATAACCGCTTGGGTAAAAACACGTCATCAGAGAAAACCTTGTCAGTGGCGCGTAGCGTCACCGTGATTGCTGGTGTGTTGGGTGTTGTGGCGTCAACGTACTTGATTATGTCGAACGAAAGTGAGTTGTGGGATGCCTTTAACAGCCTGATTGGCTTGATGGGTGGCCCAATGACCGGTCTGTTCATGCTGGGTATCTTTGTCAAACGTGCGAATGCGAACAGTGCGTTAGCAGGTGTTGTGATGAGTATCATCGCAGTACTGGCCGTGCGTGCAATGACTGACCTGAACTTCTTCTTCTACGG
This sequence comes from Photobacterium sp. 270122K, assembly GCF_059941365.1. Lineage (NCBI taxonomy): Bacteria > Pseudomonadati > Pseudomonadota > Gammaproteobacteria > Vibrionales > Vibrionaceae > Photobacterium > Photobacterium sp. 270122K. The sequence continues at coordinate 333,251 of NZ_JBPOEN010000004.1, read as the reverse complement.
TGTGATTGGCACCTTGGTAGTGGTACTGGTGGGTTACCTAACGGCACCGCTCTTTGCGAGCAATAAATCAGACGATGAATTGAAAACGTTAATCATGCAGCGTGAAGCGTAAGCAATAAGCGAACGTTAACGGTGTCACAACAATAATCAGTATGAAGGGGGATACAGCGGCGCTTATTTTAATGCGCAGTACGCGGTATCCCCCTGACTTAAATATAGAGATAACACGATGATCCACGGTGATTTGCAACAACCAGAAAGCTACCGACTACTTCCCGCTGCGTTTCAAACGGCAATTACTTTTTTACAACAGCAAGATTTAACCGCATTGGCTTTAGGCCGTCATGATATCGACGGTGATCGTATGTATGCCAATGTCATGAGTTTTGAAACGGCGCCAGCAGACACTAAGCAGGCAGAAGTGCATGAAGAGTACATTGATCTGCAAGTATTGATTGCAGGCAGTGAGCGTATTGAATTTGCATTACCTGGCGGCCACCCGCCTGCGACAGAGTACGATGCCGCGGGAGATTACTACTTAGTGACATCCATGGAAAACCGTTGTGAGGTCGTACTGGCCCCGTTGCAGTTTGCTGCTTTCTTCCCGACAGAACCGCACAAGCCGGGGTGTATGGTTGAGCAAGCAGGGATGTTGAAAAAGGTCGTGGTAAAAATCCACCGTACCTGTATCGCGTAGCGGAGAGAGGTCTTTGCTTCGCGCAAAGCGCACAAACAAAAAAACGAGGCACATATGCCTCGTTTTTTTATTCCCACTTGAAAGGGGAGAGCCGCGTTGTGTCGTGAACATGTCGCAGTGCGTTACATGATGGTGACAATCTCAGCGGTAAATGCGACATTTTTGACGGTGCGCATTGGTGTTAAGTGACATTTTTGTCGACTTATTCAGCACTTCTTAGCAATTGCTTTTAAACATTTCTGCAAAGCTAGGTTGGTAAAGTGCAATAATTTTTTCAAAAATACGAGTCATAACTACTTCCTCAAGGATCAATTCGGGTCAGGGGAAACAGCCTACAACCCGCCAAAATTATGACTTTTCTCGTCTGGGCGGCTTAATCTGTTTCTGGCGCTGATTATAGGAATTTATCGCCCGCAGAAAAGCGAGATAAATTCTTTTTTCGGATTAGTTTTTATAATGTGATTTTTAGGTGGATGACGCCCGCCAGCCTGTATATCAAGGTGTTTATGTATGATAAAAGGCACGAAATGGCACTTGTCAAACATCTGAGGGCTCATTTTTCTAACGAATAATGTTCGGTTGATATGAGCATTTAAAACAGAATGTGAAGTGGTGTGAAAGGCCGGATTCAGGATGTGTTAAAGGTCAGGTTTCTGTAGCCTACGCCAAGCAGGGCAAGAGGCGGGTTTTGTTTGATCTACATCAATCAAAAGCGTTAGGTATAAATATTGAGCAGTGTTTTTTGATATTTATCAAAGCAAATTGTGCGATAAATCCATTGTGACTCTAGGCGATTGTCAGTAATATTAGCAATGACTTTATTAGCTGTAGCTTAACAACAAATTAACTAATTTGGTACAGTCTCGCAACATATCAAGGATACCATTAATTGGCTTTAGTAATGGTAACCAGGAAGGTGACAAGTTTGCGGTAATGTTTGGTTACATATTGCTAAGCCCAACCATTAGTACACTGCGGTGTGCTGTCGCCAGTCAGCCTGGCGAAAAAAGGAGTTCTCAATGTTTACTGATATCGTCGAACTATCGCGGTTACAGTTCGCATTAACTGCGATGTATCACTTTTTGTTCGTCCCACTGACTCTAGGTATGGCGTTTCTGCTTGCCATCATGGAGTCTGTTTATGTAATGACTGGAAAGCAAATCTACAAGGACATGACCAAGTTCTGGGGTAAGCTTTTCGCCATTAACTTTGCGCTAGGTGTATCTACAGGCCTAACGATGGAGTTCCAGTTTGGTACAAACTGGGCATATTACTCTCACTACGTGGGAGACATTTTCGGCGCGCCATTGGCTATTGAAGCCTTGATTGCCTTTTTCCTTGAATCCACCCTTGTCGGCCTGATGTTCTTTGGCTGGGATCGCTTGTCTAAGCGTCAGCACTTGACGGTTACTTGGCTGGTGGCTTTGGGTTCCAACTTTTCGGCGCTGTGGATCTTGGTAGCAAATGGCTGGATGCAAAACCCAGTCGGTGCTGAGTTCAATTTCGAAACCATGCGTATGGAAATGGTGAGCTTCGCGGAAGTGGTGCTTAACCCGGTTGCACAGGTGAAGTTTGTTCACACTGTGGCGTCAGGTTACGTAACCGGTGCGATGTTCGTTCTGGGTATCAGTTCTTACTACCTATTGAAAGGCCGTGATGTGCCGTTTGCACGTCGCTCTTTTGCGATTGCAGCAGCCTTCGGTATGGCATCTATCATTTCTGTGATCATCCTAGGTGATGAATCAGGTTATGAACTAGGTGACGTACAAAAAACCAAACTAGCGGCAATTGAAGCAGAATGGCACACCGAAGAGGCACCAGCGGCATTTACGCTGTTTGGTTTGCCAAATCAGGAAACCATGGAAACGGATTACGCGATTAAGATCCCTTATGTGATGGGTATCATTGCGACGCGTTCGCTAGACACGGAAGTAACCGGTCTGCGTGATCTGAAAGTGGAGCACGAAGCGCGTATCCGTAACGGTATGATTGCTTACGGCTTGCTAGAAAAACTGCGTGCAGGTGATAAAACACCGGAAAACATCGCTGCGTTTGACGAAGTGAAGAAAGATCTGGGTTACGGCTTCTTGGTGAAACCGTATGCTGAGAACGTGGTTGATGCGACTGATGCTGATATCGCTAAAGCCACTGACGACTCTATCCCAACGGTATGGCCGTTGTTCTGGAGCTTCCGTATCATGGTCGGTGTTGGCTTCTTGATGCTGGGTATCATTGGTGCGGCCTTCATTCAGTCTTGCCGCCACAAGATCACAGAAAAACCGTGGGTACTAAAAGCGGCACTGTACGGTATTCCATTGCCGTGGATCGCGATTGAAGCCGGTTGGTTTGTGGCAGAGTACGGTCGTCAGCCATGGGCTGTGGGTGAAGTACTGCCGGTATCAATGGCAGCCTCTAACCTTGCAGCATCTGACATCATTACCTCACTGCTCGCGATTATTGCGCTGTACACGGTATTCTTGATTGCTGAAATGTACCTGATGATTAAGTTCGCACGTTTAGGTCCAAGCAGCTTGAAGACAGGTCGCTACCACTTTGAAACCACCGATGCACCACAGAATGTGGTATCGCGTCAGGTTGAAGCATAATTCAGGGAGAGCTAAGCAATGTTTGAATATGAAGTATTGCGATTCATCTGGTGGGCATTGATCGGTGTGCTATGCATCGGCTTTGCGGTCACAGATGGTTTCGATATGGGCGTTGGTGTCCTGACCAAGATCATTGGTAAAACGGACAACGAACGCCGCGTCATGATTAATGCTATCGCCCCACACTGGGACGGTAACCAAGTGTGGCTAATCACCGCGGGTGGTGCCCTGTTTGCAGCATGGCCATTGGTTTACGCAACAGCGTTTTCTGGTTTTTACTTTGCGATGATCATTACGCTTGCTGCGCTATGGTTACGTCCGATCGGTTTTGACTACCGTTCTAAAATTGAAAACCCACAATGGCGTGAAGCATGGGATAAAGCGATCTTCGTGGGTAGCTTTGTACCGCCTGTGATCTTCGGTGTGGCATTTGGTAACTTGCTACAAGGTGTACCGTTTGAACTGAACGAGTTCTTGGTACCGACGTACAAGGGCTCTTTCTTTGCGCTGCTGAACCCATTTGCGTTGCTATGTGGCATCGTGAGCATCCTGATGATCACGACACAGGGCGCGGCATACTTGCAGATGAAAACAACAGACGCACTACGTGTTCGTTCACGTCGTGTTGCGATGATCACATCAGTTGCGACAGCGGTGTGTTTTGCGATTGCCGGTTTCTGGGCTCAGAGCATCGAAGGTTACTTGATCACGTCTGAGATCATTAAAGATGCACCGTCTAACCCACTAACGAAAGAAGTGGTTCGTCAAACGGGCGCGTTGTTCGCGAACTTTGATGCGTACCCACTACTGTGGATTGCACCAGCGCTAGCGGTATTTATGCCTGCGCTAACCGTATTGGCTTCACGTGCTGATCGTGGTGCATGGGCGTTCATTACATCAAGCTTGACCATGGCGGGTGTGATTCTGACGGCAGGTTTTGCGTTGTTCCCATTCATCATGCCGTCAAGCTTGGTGCCGAACCACAGCTTGACCATGTGGGATGCAACGTCATCTGAGCTAACGCTGAACATCATGACCGGTGTGGCAGCAGTGATGGTGCCTATCATCTTGGCTTACACCTCTTGGTGTTACTACAAGATGTTTGGCCGTCTTGATACGCAACATATCGAAGACAACAAGAACTCACTGTACTAAGGAGACAAACTATGTGGTATTTCGCTTGGATCCTGGGTGTGCTTCTGGCTTGCTCATTCGGTATCATCAATGCGCTGTGGCTAGAAGCTACTGAGAACATGGATAAAGAGAACGTTGAGTAAGCTTAATCACTGGGTAGAGCGTGTTCACCAGTGGATAGACTACCGTCTACTCCGTTGGGTTGCGCTGGCAATGTCACTCGCAACCACCGGGCTGGTGGTATGGGATCCGACACACTTTGCTCAGATGATTGGCGGATTCGGACCGATTATCTCGCCAGCCATGATATGGGCAACCTGTGCGTCAATGGTCTTTGGTGTGGGCTTTGTGCCTCGCCGATGGTTTACGCAGTTACTGCTGACACCGTATGTGGCCTTGCCGATCCTTGTCTATATCTTGAGTTTACGCTTACTGTGACATCCCGCTATCGCGTGTAACGTGATTAGCCAAAGGATGACAACACACTGAAAAAGCCCCGGGCAGTCTGCTCGGGGTTTTTTTTATACGCAGGTTATCTCATTGATCAGGTTGAATTTACCCCGCATAGCAAAGTTTTGGCATAGGCACAGTGAGATACGCGGCAAAAAAGTGAATGTTTGTGTAACAGAACTTATTGTGTGATTCCAATCTAGTGGACAAGTTAGGTATAGTAAGCCCCTGAGAATCTGTCGGTATCCGGGTATACCGACCACTGATTGATAAATGGGACAAACCATGACCGAAGACAACGCCTTTGAATGGCCGATCACGGTGTATTACGAAGATACTGATGTGGGGGGCTTGGTTTATCATGCTAATTACATTAAGTTTTTTGAGCGTTCGAGGACGGAACTCTTCCGCAGCCTCGGTGTCAGTCTTAATGACTTGTTTGCAGATAAGGTCAGCTTTGTTGTTCGCCGAATTGAAGCGGACTACCTAAAAGGCGCGAAATTGGACGATCAACTCATCGTCAAAACCTGGCCACAAAGCTGGCGCCGCGCCTCTATCGAATTCTGTCAGGTTTTAGTAAACACTCATGGGCAAACCTTGTGCAAAGCCGTTATTCAGGTAGCCTGTGTCCACCCTGACACCCTAAAACCCATTAAAATTCCAGAAAATATTATGTCGGAGATAACGAAGTGACCGCTGAACTTTCCATTTTAGATCTGTTTTTGCAGGCCAGCCTGCTCGTTAAGATCGTGATGCTGATCCTATTGGGGATGTCAGTGGCCTCGTGGACCATGATCATCAAACGCTCCCAAGTGTTGTCGCAGGCAAAAGCCAAAGCGACCCGCTTTGAAGATCGCTTCTGGTCAGGTGTAGATCTGTCTCAGTTGTTCCAAGAAGTGCAGGCACGCAAAGACAGCCTGACAGGCAGTGAGCAAATCTTCTATGCAGGCTTTAAAGAATTTGCCCGTTTACACCGCAACAATGGCAAGGCGCCGGCAGCGGTGATGGAAGGGTCAGGGCGTGCCATGCGTGTGGCGCTGTCTCGTGAAGTCGAAGAGCTGGAAACCAGCCTGCCGTTTTTGGCGACAGTGGGTTCAATTACGCCGTATATCGGTTTGTTCGGTACGGTATGGGGCATCATGCACGCCTTTATTGCGCTGGGTGCCGTGAAGCAAGCGACACTGGCGATGGTTGCACCGGGTATTGCAGAAGCCCTTGTCGCGACAGCGATGGGTCTGTTTGCCGCGATCCCTGCGGTCATGTTCTATAACAAGCTGACCAACCAAGTGTCGAAGCTAGAGCACAATTACGCGACCTTTATGGAAGAGTTTTCAAGCATCTTGCACCGTCAGGCATTTGCTTCTGAACAGGAGTAAGTCAGATGGCTTATCAACCTAAAAAACGCAAAATGACGGCGGAAATTAACGTTGTTCCTTACATTGACGTCATGCTGGTATTGCTCATCATCTTTATGGTGACAGCGCCGTTTGTGACGCAAGGGGTCGACGTTGAGTTGCCTTCAACGGTCAATGCCAAGCCAGCAGCCGAGCTGAATGAAAACAATGATCGTGCACCGATCATTGTGGAAGTCAGCCAAGATGGTCACCTCGGCTTGAGTGTCGACAATCAAGACATGGTACGCGGGCTGGGTGTGAACGAACTATTGACCCGAGTGCGTGCCGAGCTGCAACTGAATCCGAACTCGTCAGTCATGGTCGGTGGTGATTCGCGTGCGCCTTACGCCTATATCATTGAAACATTGGATGCGCTGAATCAGGCCGGTGTGAGCTCAGTAGGCTTAATGACTGAACCGTTAGAGCAGTAGGTGGCGAGCAGGATGAAAAACAACAATTATACCGCTGCGATCATCATTTCGTTACTGTTGCATGGTTTACTGGTAGCGGCGTTGTTGTGGGGGACGGATTTCTCCATGAACAAATCACCAACGGCCGGTAATACGATCAAAGCGGTGGTGGTGGATCCTGCCCTCGTGAATCAGCAAGCGCAGCGTATTCGTCAGCAGCGAGAAGCGGCCAAACAAGCCGAACAAGATCGCCTGCGCCGTCTTGAGCGCCAAGCGGAATCGTTAGAAAAACAGCGTCAGGAAGAAGAACGCCGTTTACGCCAACTGAAAGCCGACAAGCTGAAAGCGGAAAAAGCCACCCGTGAGGCAGAGAAAGAACGCCAGCGCGTGGCGCAAGAACGTAAAGTGGCGGCAGAAGAGAAACGCAAGGCGGATGAAGCCGCGCGTGTTGCGCGTGAACAAGCCGCCAAGGCGGAAGCGGATCGTAAAGTGAAGCAAGAGGCGGCACGTAAAGCAGAAGTCGAGCGTCAAAAGCAAGTCGCCGAGCAGCGCAAAGCGGAAGAAGCCAAACGCCAAGCCGAAGCGGCCAAGCGTAAAGCGCAAGAAGACGCCAAGCGTGCAGAAGAAGAACGTCTAGCGAAAGTGGCAGCAAAGAAACAAGCGGAAGCCGAAGCCCGTAAAGCCGAAGCGGCTCGCAAAGAAGCAGAACGTAAAGCCGCAGAAGCCCGTGAACTGCAACGCCAACAAGAAGCCGCATTGAACGATATGTTTGCGGGGTTGGAAGCGGAAACGGAACAACGAGGTGGCGCGAAAGGGCAGTTCATTGCCGATGAAACCGCCCGTTACGGTGCTATTTTTAAAGGTATGATTGAGCAGAACTTGCTGGTTGAGCAAAGCTTTATTGGTAAAGAGTGTCAGATCCGCATGCGCTTATCAGCCAATGGGCTGTTATTGGATGCGTTTGAAGATGGGGGCGACAGCAACTTGTGCCGTGCCGCGAAAGCGGCGGTCGTGAAAGTCAGCCAGTTCCCGATGCCAGAAGATCCGGCTGTCGTGGAAAAGCTCCGTGATATTCGACTGATTGTCAGCCCACAATAATAAAGGAGTCAGAATGAAAAAGTGGTTAATAGGGGTGTGTATTGCGCTGATGAGTTTCACTCAGCTTGCACATGCCGAATTAGAATTAGTGATCACCGAAGGCGTGGACTCCGCACGTCCTATCGGTGTTGTGCCGTTTAAATGGGAAGCGCCAGGGCAACTGCCGAGCGATATTTCGTCGGTCATTGCGTCTGACTTGCGCCGCAGCGGTAAATTCTCACCGGTAGCGACCAGCAAAATGCCACAAACGCCGTTTAACGAAACGGAAGTGGATTACAACGCGTGGACGTCTATGGGCGTCGATGCCTTGGTGACAGGCAGCGTGACGTTGAACGCTGAAGGGCATTATGTGATCCACTATCAATTGGTGGATGTGGTGCGCGGTCAGTTGACCAGTGGCCAAAGCAAAGGCTTGGCGAACGGTGAGTTAGTGCTGACCAAAGATCACTTGTTGATTAACAACCAAGCGACCGTGAAAGCGGATCGTCTGCGTCAGTATGCACACCGTATCTCGGATGTGGTGTACGAAAAACTGACGGGTGAGCGTGGTGCGTTCCTGACCCGTATCGCGTATGTCGTGATTGATGACAAAGCCAAATTTCCTTACCAACTGCGCGTGGCCGATTACGATGGTTACAACGAGCGTTTGGTGTTGAAATCACAACAGCCGTTGATGTCACCGTCTTGGTCACCCGATGGTAGCAAGTTGGCGTATGTGAGCTTTGAAAACAAGCAAGCGCAGATTTTCATCATGGATATCTACAAAGGTACCCGTGAAATGGTGTCGTCATTCCCACGTCACAATGGTAGTCCACGCTTTTCACCGGATGGCACCAAGCTTGCGATGGTGTTATCGAAAAGTGGCAGCTTGCAAATTTATGTAAAAGATTTGCAAACCAAGAAATTGACACAAATTACTCGTGGCCGTTCCAATAATACCGAAGCGTTTTGGGATCCTAACGGTGACTCTTTAATCTTTACCTCAGACAGAGGTGGTAAACCACAGATATATCGAGTAAATTTAGCTGACGGTTCGACTAACCGCCTGACGTGGCAGGGCAGTCAGAATCTCGGTGGTCAATTGACGCCAGATGGACGATTCTTGGTGATGGTGAATAAATCAGAGCAAGGTTACAACATAGCCAAGCAAGATTTAAAAACCGGTGCCGTTCAGGTTTTAACCAAAACATTTCTGGATGAGTCACCGAGCATCGCACCAAACGGTGGCATGGTGATTTACAGCTCAGTGAATAATAAATCAAACGAGCTGTCATTAGTGTCGATTGATGGACGCTTTAAAGCACGATTACCTGCAACTAACGGTCGAGTAAGGGCTCCTTCTTGGGGACCTTTCCTGTAACGTGGCTGCATATTAGCGATTAGAAAGGAAAAATAAATGCAACTTAACAAAGTTTTGAAGGGGCTGGCAATTGCGCTGCCAATGTTTACCCTAGCGGCATGTAGTTCAAGCGATAGCACTGAAAATTCAGCGGCGACAGAAACCAACACGACGCCAACCACTGAGCAAACCACAGTGGTAACGCCGGTTGAGCCTGCAGCGCCAGCACTGTCTGAGCAAGAGCTACGTAACCAGCAGCTACGTCAAGAGCAAACCATTTACTTTGCGTTTGATACTGCTGAAATTCAGCCTGATTACCAAGACATGCTAGCAGCACACGCGGCTTACCTGCGTGACAACGCGAACGTGAACGTGATCGTTGAAGGTCATGCTGACGAACGTGGCACGCCAGAGTACAACATCGCACTGGGTGAGCGTCGTGCTAATGCCGTTGCTAAATACCTACAGGCGTTGGGTGTATCATCAAGCCAAATCTCTATTGTTAGCTACGGTGAAGAAAAGCCACTTGTGCTTGGTCACAGCGAAGCTGACTACGCGAAGAACCGTCGTTCGGTTCTAGTTTACTAATTAATAGGTAAACATTATGAACAGTAACACAATGCGAAAGCTCGCATTAACGTTGCTGGTTGGTGCGGCGACCCAAGTGGTCGCCGCACCTGCTCCTGTTACTGAACTTAATGGAAGTAGCAGTGCGCAGGGCGGTAGCTTAGAACGTCTGGAAAGGATGATTGAGGCCCGTAACCAGGTGCAGCTGGATATGCAGCGACAACTGGACCAGCTCGCAACCGAAATGGATGATCTACGTGGGATCGTCGAACGCAATAGTTATGACCTCAGCCAGATGCTAGAGCGTCAGCGTGAACTCTACCGTGAAGTGGATGCGCTGAGCCGTCAGCCCAAAGCCCCCGCGACGACACCTGAGACAAGCAGTACCTCAACGGAAAGTTATGCGGCTAACGTCAACGAAAATGAAGCCTATGAAACCGCAGTGAATCTGATCTTGAAAGAGAAGAATTACGCCGGTGCCATTACTGCCTTTAAAGGCTTCCTTACGACCTATCCGGAGTCGGTGTATAAAGCCAATGCGCATTATTGGTTAGGTCAGCTGTATTTCACGCAGAACCAGTTGGCGGATGCAACGGTGCATTTCCAAGCCGTGGCGAGCGAGAAAGATTCCAATAAGCGAGCAGATGCATTGCTCAAACTGGGGATCATTGCTGAGCGTGGTAAGAATGTGGAGCAGGCGAAGAAATTGTACCAAGAGGTGATATCTACCTATCCGGAGTCGACCAGTTCACAGCAAGCACAGAAGAACCTCAAGCAGTTATAAGTGGTTCTTAAAAGATTACGATGCCGCGCATTGCTTTGGTTAGCAATGAGCGGCATTTTCGTACCTAGAACCTAGCGCTGCGCCTTCATGGTGGCTAATGCTTGACGGTCTTGCTGTTGGGCAAAGTCTGCCAACGGTTGGAACTGTTCAACCGTCCACACGGCGTCTTGCAGCAACGCGTTTGGTAAGTCGGCAAAGGCGGCTTCTTCTTTTGCTGCATGCAGTTCGATACGTACCCAATTTTCAATGGCTTCACCGTTGACGGACTGCGCCGACAAGGTAAGGGGAGTGGTCGCCCCAGGGTAGTGTGGGGTTAATGTTAAACCAAAATGGTAGTCACGAAAGAGTACCGTCCACTTGTCCGGTAAACGCTTGCTACTGTCCCACCATACTCCGTCTAACGCGGTAATTTTTGCATCTGCCACGGCGGCAGGTTGCACGCCTAATACGGTGAGTTGCTTATCTAATGCGTTATCCATCGCTCGCCCAAACTCGGCCACGGTGAGATCAGGCTGCGCCAACAAAACCCCATTCGCCAGCTTGGCGCCGAGCATATTGGAGTACAGATCTTCCGATGAAAATGCGGAGGCTAACTCTTTAAAGCCACTGACTGACACCATGCCAAACCATTGGGCAATTTCATGCCATTGCGCCAAGCGAAATGCCAGTAACGCGGCCGCATCAGCACTGAACTGTAGGCGTTCAGCCTGAGTTAAAGGCGTCGTGTTTGCCAACCATTGAATGCGGCGAAGGCGCAGTTCAGCCGGTAAATCCATGGCATAGTCCGATCCCACATGTTGCTGCATGCGTTGGAACAGGTAATAGGTATAGTCGGCGGTGTCACGGACATGGGCGGTATCAATAAAGCCGCCTTGCGTGGTAAACAGCAGGCCATTTTTTTCCCCGTTTAAGCCAAGGAAATTGGCGGCAACTGGGCTAGAACCGTCGTTATAGCGATGCTGACCAACCTCGTCGGCCGCGAGAATATTACCGACCGACACAAACGGCACCGGAATGGTGCCAACCTGTGCTTTCAGATCTTTACCAAACGCACAGCAGGGGCGTACACCGACCGGTGCACGGAGATCTGCCGTTTTCGTAGTCGGGTAGTCTTTTGAAAAAGGGTTCACCAATATTTCGGCATTGGCCGCATGGGTCACCACGCTGAACATCAGCGTAAAAATAACGGATAAACGGAACATGTGGATCATCAGAATGCTTCATTAACGTGAAAATAGAAACCGGTACTGTCTTTACCGATGCCAAGATCCACCCGAACATTGATGCGGGCTTTAAAGGCAAAGCGGTAGCCGACACCCACGGTCGGCAGCCAAGTTTCGTCAAAAAGTGCATCCACTGCGGGGGCGACATTACCCGCCCCAATCCATGCCACCATGCCGTGGCGATGGGTAAAGCTATGTCGGACCTCTAATTGCGTCGACAACTGTGTGCGATCGCGGTATTGGCCTTCATAGTAACCACGCATACGTTGCGCACTGCCCATTTCACTGTAGCCATACCAGGGCACATCGCCTTCCATCGCTTGGCCATAGCCTTCGACGGCAAGAATCGTTTGTGGGCTGACACGCCAGTAATGGCGGGCGTTTACCGTCCAGCGGTCAAAATCGAAATCACTGCCCAAATGCGGGCGGTACGTGATCCACTCTACGCTCAGTAGGCTACCAGACTGCGGGTTTGGCTCGAAATCTCGGCTGTCGTATTCCAGTGCGGTGATCAGGCCGCTTAATTGGCTGTCCGGCAAATCTTGTGGCGCAAAAACACCTGCCTCGGGATCCAATTTAGACACGGATTGGTAGCTCCAACCGGCACTGATGTAGGTACTGTCAAACACTTGCACCGCCACTTTGGGCGCTAAGCGAATAATTTGGGCTTCATACTGGGTTTTATTGGCCTCATTGTCGGCAGCCTCACGACCGATCCCCCAGTAATAGCCAGGGGTGTGGCTGATCCCACCATCCACCAGTAAACGGATCGTATCATCAGCGAGGTAGGTACGGTTTTCGACTCCCAAGCCGAACGAGCCGGATGTTGACGCATACGACGTTAAGGTTAACGTTGAGAAGTGGTCGCCTTGCGTCCAATCGTATGGGGTGTATAAACCTACCGCCGCGACACCAATCCCTAGCCCTTGTTCAGGGTTCACAAATGGGCCGGGCAGCACACCCCAGTCGATTAACTTACTGGTATCGACCGTATCGCTTGAACCCAGTGAGACCAGCAGTTGGTCAACCCAACCTTTTGGGGCTTCTACTTCGGTTTCTGCCGCTGTTGCTGATCCCGCCTTTTCAGATGCGAAAGCTTCAGATGTGATAGCGTCGGATGAGGCGGCGAAGGCCTGAGTCGAGGCCAGTACACAACCGGATAACAGCAAGGACAATGAACGCATCATACGAATTCGTACTCCTTAGAATCGACGTTCCAGCGACACAAACAGGCTCTGGCGATCGCCAAGGCCGACTTCACCCAGAAGATTCCAATCTCGGCTGACCTGATATTGCATCCCCAGCAAAGGGTTCCACGGCGTGGTCAGGTGTTGCTCTACATGGAACGTGGCGTCTTTAGGGATCAGAAAATCGAATTTATCCAACTTAGCAACGTCAGACATTTTGCCAGAAAGTGACTGTTCTACGTCTTGGTACATGGCACCGGCCCAGACGCGCAACGGCATACCGTGCGTGGCAAAGTCATAACCGACACGTGGGGAGATCACCCATGCGTTAATTTCACCGTCAATTACGGTTAAGGTACTTTGCGAGAAGCTGGCATCGACCAAGCCAAACCATTGCTCATGGCCGCCTGCTAGTACAATCCCTACGCCTTTGGTGTAGCCTTCGAGGTCTAGTTTGAATGGGAAGGACACCGGCAAGGGTTTGTCTTTTCTTGTTGGTGTGACAGCCACTTGGGAATAACCATCCAGTTTTCCTACCATCGCATAGATATTTAGAAACGGAAATAACCACATGTCAGCACGAAACGACAGGACATCCGTTTTTTGCATCCCTTTATCGGCTTCCATTCCTATTTTCAAAAAGTCGAGTACTGGCGCGCCTTTCAGCTGGATCGAATCCACATTGATCCCTTGTTCCATGCTCATGTAGCCGATGCTAAAACCGATCGGCTTGGGCAATTCATACCCCAGTGCTTCGGCTTTTTCTTTCCAAATCGGCAGAGTAAACGAGGTCGCGTTGGCGCTCGATGATAGGGCAGCGAGTAGCAATAATAAATAGCGTTTCATGGGGGATATGAGCAACAAAGATGGTTTCAGATGAATAATTTGCGTCATCATACACAGGCTATTTTATAAGTAAACTCAAGAGTGTACTTATGTGTAAATAAATAATACGGAATAGGTATTTGTGGGTGAACAGGCGGGAAAAGAGTGATTAGGGGTAAAAACGTGCTCGTAACGTGCGAGAACGTCGGGCATAAGATCGGCGGCTATTGCGTCATGAAATTTACCGGTAGGCGGTGTATAATGCGCCAATACAAGGACAGCAATAGAGCAAGCGAGCGATGAGTCTAACATTTGACCCTTCAGAAATGGTGTATCCATTTCCTCCAAAGCCAGCACCGTTAACGGTGGATCAGCAGCACGCCCACAAAGCGAACATCAAAGCATTATTAAAGGATAAAAATGCCGTGCTGATCGCCCACTACTATACCGATCCCGAGATCCAAGCCTTAGCCGAAGAAACGGGCGGCTTTGTCGGTGACTCCCTTGAAATGGCCAAATTTGGTAACCAACACCCTGCTGAGACGTTAGTGATCTGCGGGGTGCGCTTCATGGGGGAATCCGCCAAAATCCTTACACCCGACAAGCACGTATTGATGCCGACGCTGGAAGCCGAGTGTTCGTTAGATCTTGGTTGTCCTGCGGATAAATTTACCGAATTTTGCGATGCCCACCCTGATCATACGGTCGTGGTGTATGCCAACACCTCGGCGGCGGTGAAAGCCCGTGCCGATTGGGTAGTGACGTCCAGTATTGCCCTTGAGATCGTTGAGCATCTTGATAGTGAAGACAAAAAAATCATCTGGGGCCCTGATCGCCATTTAGGCTCGTACATTCAAAAGCACACAGGCGCTGACATGCTACTGTGGCAAGGCGAGTGTGTCGTGCATGATGAGTTTTCAGCCAAAGCGCTGCGAGACATGAAGCATTTGTACCCAGATGCCGCCATTTTGGTGCACCCTGAGTCACCGGCCAGTGTCGTGGCGTTGGCAGATGCGGTGGGTTCAACCAGCCAGTTGATCAAAGCCGCGAAGACCCTGCCGCAGCAAAAACTGATTGTCGCGACCGATAAAGGCATTTTCTTTAAAATGCAGCAGATGGTGCCCGAGAAAGAATTGGTGGAAGCCCCAACGGCGGGTGCCGGCGCGACATGCCGAAGCTGTGCGCATTGCCCGTGGATGGCGATGAACGGTTTACTGGCCATTGAAACCGCGTTAGCAGAAGGCGGTGACCAGCATGAAGTGTTTGTGGATGACAGTTTGCGTGAAAAATCGCTGATCCCACTGAACCGTATGCTGGATTTCGCGGCGCAGTTACAGCTGCAAGTGAAAGGCAACGCCTGATAGAAACCCCGGAAACAAAAAAGCGACGGAGAGGTAGTATCTCCCGTCGCTTTTTTATTGTTTCCTGATCTTGCTGCGGTCACGTCACGGTATGCAACGTACCGTCAGTTAGTCGGCATTTACCAACTCATAAGCACGCATGCTCAGGCCACACAGCATGGTCGGTACAGACGTGAAAATTTCTTCAAACTGCGCCAAGCCATCAGCGCCTTCTTGTGCTAACGCATCAATGGCGTTTTCTGGATCGAACAGCAGGCTGAAGCAAAGCAGCACACCACCTAGCAGGGCATTGTTTTCGCTTTCTTCTGGCATCACGGTTTCCCAGTCATCGCGCGATAGCTGCCAGCCTTGCAGTAGACCTTCAGAAAATTCACGGGTTTGCTCGGTCACCAATTCTTTGTCATCCAATGCACAGTCTTCTGGCCATTGCCAGGTGCCTGTCAGTAGGGCTTCACGGCTTTCGTTCCACATATTGACGATAGCATTGGCATAGGTTTCAAGTTCTTCTTGGCTAGCAAAGGGTGAGGTTTCTTCGCCGCCCCATAGAAAGGCTAACCATTCTGCCGGATCAAGCAAGTGTGGCGCCGCCGCCATTGCGGTGACAAAGCCGCGGGTTTGCGCTTCAGAGAGCAATTGCTCCGCCAGTTGTGGATTTGCTAGCAGCTCACGTAAGGGTGAAGACATAAGACTCTCTCACTTAAGGAATTTATCAGGCTGTATAAGAAAAGGGTGACGCCAGCGTCGCCGGAGCTTGCGGGTAAACCCATCATGGTGGCTATTGTAGCAGGGGGATATAAACAGTGTCAGTAGTCGTGGGGGATAATCGCAAGGTGGTGAAAAAGTGATCGTTTGGGTTTGATTTTCAAGATTTTTTATTGACCTGTATGCGAAGTGCCCTTATAGTAGCGACCCTGTTGAGGCGATAGCCTTGGCAGAACAATGTGGTGAGTTGTCCGAGTGGCTGAAGGAGCACGCCTGGAAAGTGTGTATACGGCAACGTATCGAGAGTTCGAATCTCTCACTCACCGCCATATCTCTTTTAAAGAGATATAAAAATTAGGAGAGATGGCTGAGTGGTTTAAAGCACCGGTCTTGAAAACCGGCGTGGGTTTATAGCCCACCTAGGGTTCAAATCCCTATCTCTCCGCCACATTCAAAGAAGCCGCTGTTTTACAGCGGCTTTTTTACATCTGGTGTTTCTGCGCCAGCGGGATTTCAAATCCCCCCATGCCTCGTTCTGGCTCCACCACATTCTAAGCCCTCGTCGAAAGACGGGGGCTTTTTCGTTCTGGAACTTATTCGATTACTGGTCGGGATTTTAAATCCCCCTATACCTTGTTCTGGCTCCGCCATACTCAAAAGAGCCGCTGTTTTTACAGCGGCTTTTTTACGTCTGGTGTTTCTGTGTTGCTCATCGCGGTGTTTAGATATATTGGCGGAAAAGCATACCCAGAATGAGTGTAGATTATGTACGCGCATAGTTAACACGTCGAACTTTGGCACGTTCACATCGTTTAAAGCGAACATAGATATAAATAGCATGTTTAATTGTTGCTATTTCCTCGAAATAACCACTCATTCAAGCCATTAAATCTCTTTTCAATATATCGTTCCGATATAAACAAATATATTTATATGCCGGTGTTTAACTGTTTGATGGTGTAAAACATGAACTTCAACGCAGTATGGTCATTTCTCCTTGGTTTTCCGCTGTAAATTGATTTTGCGCAACTTTTGCAATGCCATATTCAGCGAAAATTAAAACTTAATGACAATGATTATCATTTTGTGCGTCCGTTAAGATTCTGTGGACTATGCGTTAAGTGGATGGAGGGAAGACGCTCACATTCCCGCTCACTAAAAGTGCTAATCATTGTTTTTAACGAGCATGATCGACAGTACACCACGAGAATGCTGAGCAAGGTGAGCATTCAGTTTGTTTGCCTGTGCGTTTGCCCTCGGGTTAGCTTTCCGTTTTACCGTTTGATGATGCTGGAACAGTAATGATTATTATTCATGATGCAAAATAAGAGCCGCTATGTGCGGTAGCGCGTCTGGATACCTTGAGGAATATGTACGAATGTTTGGATTTTTTAGAAAAACAAAAACTCAGCAATGTGACCGTAACTCACTGATTGGGGCTGAAATCAATAAAGAGTACACGATTAAAAGCATTGTCGAAGATGATATGGAAATGGCGCATTTCCTTAATACATTAGGGTGTTACGTGGGTGAGCCGATCACGGTGGTTTCTGTTTTGTCAGACACTTATGTCATTTCTATCAAAGATGCACGCTATAGCATTGATTCTGATTTGGCCAAAACCGTGCTTCTTAATTAAACCGAATTCATTTTGATCACAAATTTTATCCCTCGGTACGATGTGAGATTTTTACCGCTTTGAGCGAAAGTTGCCAGTAAGTCAGCCACAGTGCGTAAACCATGCGTGCGTAGTTTGGTTTGGCGGTGAATTGCTCTAGTTATCTCAAGTGCGTGAGGGCGTCATTTACATGGAGAGAAAGCAGTGAAAATTTCATTAGCGGGTAACCCCAATAGTGGTAAAACCACCCTGTTTAATGCCCTAACCGGGAAGCAAGAACGCGTCGGTAACTGGGCGGGTGTAACGATCAGTAAAAAAGAAGCGCCGTTGAAAAAAGAACTGAGTGGCCCACATGGTGAAGCCACCGTCGTTGATTTGCCCGGTGCTTATTCCATGTCGCCTTTTACGTTGGAAGAGACGATCACCCGCGACTACGTAAAAAGCGAAAATCCCGATGTGATTGTCAACGTCGTGGATGGGACAAGCCTAAATCGAAGCCTCTTTTTTACCACACAACTTTTAGAATTGGGTATCCCTGTCGTTGTTGCTCTGAACAAGTGTGACTTGAACAAGAGCAAAAAATTGAGTATTGATGCGGCACAATTGAGCCAACTACTGGGTTGCCCTGTGGTGGAAACCGTCGCTGCTGATTCACGTAATGAAGCGTTGTCTAAAGTGGTCGCGAAAGCGGTTGAGGTGAAAGGGCAAGCACAAACGGCGCCATTTACTCAGCAATACAATGACATCAAAGATACGGAATCATTGCAGGCATTTGATGCCGCGCGGTTTGCTTTTGTGAAGCAGCTGGTGGCGAAAATTGAAACGCGTCAAGTCAGCAGTACAGAACAAACTATCCACGACAAGGTGGATACTGTGCTGGCACATAAGTGGTTCGGTTTACCGATCTTTGCCCTGATCATGTGGGGCGTGTTCTCTATTTCTCAAACCCATGTGGGTCCACTGTTTGCGGATACATTGGTAGGCTGGATTGATAGCTTCTATGCTACGGTGCAAGGCGCAATGGGGGATGATGTGTCACCACTGCTGAGTGCATTGTTGCTGGACGGTATTATCGGTGGTGTGGGTGCCGTTGTTGGTTTCTTACCGCTTATCATGGTGTTGTTCTTCCTATTAGCATTGCTGGAAGACAGTGGTTACATGGCGCGTGTTGCAATCATCATGGATCGTTTCTTCAAAAAAGTGGGCTTGTCAGGCAAATCCATTATTCCCATGATTATTGGTACCGGTTGTGCGATCCCTGGCATCATGGCTACACGTACTATCCAGAATGAGCGCCAGCGCCGTACAACGGCGATGCTGACACCGTTCATGCCGTGTGGCGCAAAACTGCCCGTTATTGCTTTGTTTGCCGGCGTCTTTTTCCAAGATGCAGCATGGGTAGGCACCAGCATGTACTTTGCTGGTATTGGCCTGATTATTCTGGGCGCATTGCTTATCGTCCGAATTACCGGTGAAAAGAGCACGCGTTCATTCTTCATTCTTGAACTGCCTGAATACCGCGTACCGAGCGTGAAACTGGCGCTGAACACAACGTTGTCACGTGGTAAAGCGTTCATCATCAAAGCGGGTACCATCATCTTGCTGTGTAATGCTGTGATTCAAATTATGCAGACATTCACATGGCAGTTTGACATTGTGGCGGAAGGCGCAGAGAGCACCAGTATCCTTGCGGGTCTAGCTTCACCGTTCGCCTTCGTACTTATTCCATTGGGCTTTGGTGTCTGGCAGTTGGCTGCCGCTGCAATCACGGGCTTTATCGCGAAAGAAAACGTGGTGGGTACGTTGGCGGTGGTTTACGGCATCACGAACTTCATTGATACCGAAGAGCTTGCGTTAGTCTCAGGCAGTGCAGATGTGGCGACGGTGATGGGCTTATCTTCTGTCGCGGCGCTGGCTTACTTGGTGTTTAACTTGTTTACACCACCGTGTTTCGCCGCTATCGGTGCGATGAATGCAGAGTTGGAAAATAAGAAATGGTTGCTGGGCGGTATTAGCTTGCAGTTGGGTATTGCGTACGTGTGTGCGTTTGCTATCTACCAAGTGGGTACATTTGCCACCACAGGCGCGCTGGGCGACGGTTTTGTTTACGGTCTGGTTGTGTGTCTTGCGTTGATTGGTTTCCTATTTAGCCTGCTGAAAAAAGGTTCACTTAAAGAGCAGCAGAAGCTGGGTTTAAGCCTACAGTAAGGAGTGGATATGACGAACATACTGGTGTCGCTATGTATACTGATTATTTTCGCTTTAGCGATTTACAAATTGGTCGCGATGAAGCGCAAGGGTGGGGCATGCGCGGGTTGTTCGCAAAGTAGCGGATGTTCTTCTTCTAAGAAGAAAAACCAGTGTTAGCCTAACACCTCATTTTTTCAATACAAAGCCCAGCCGACCCGCTGGGCTTTTTTCGTTTTTGATATCATGATTTGCTCTCTAAATGCGAAATTGCTTATATTTTACTCGGTCTTTTTGTTGGTTTTCCTGTGTCACCATCGTCAACTGAGTGACATTGTTTGTTTTTATCGTGCAAAAATGGGCATATAACAGGATAAACACGCCTGCATGATTATTCATAATGCGCTGTTATGTGGCTTTACCCTCTCTCATATTCATCGCAATCACGTGCTATTAAGTGCGCCTGTTTGCATAGTTTTTTATTTACCTTTATCTGCTTAGTTATTTGCTGGTGGGATAATTACCCCTGTTGTTATCGCTCAAAAGAGTAAACCTAGTAACCAATTCTGGTGGTAGGCACGAAAAAAAAGAAGGCATAACATCAAACCAGCGAATAAAAATAAACAAATCAGTTTTCAAAATGGGGATGTATTATGAAAGAGCAAGAGAAAATAATCACAATCGTAAATACTCATGCAGAAGCAGAGGCCGTGATTAAGACGCTACAAAATGCGGAATTCGATGTCTCTAAAATCTCAATTTTGGGTAAAGGCTATCATAGCGAAGAAAACGTTGCGGGTTTCTATAATACCGGCGATCGCGTTAAAACATGGGGTACCACCGGCGCATTGTGGGGCGGTGTATGGGGTGCACTATTTGGTGCCGGTTTGTTCTGGCTACCGGGTGTGGGTGCCATGATGGTCGCAGGTCCAATCGTATCTACCGTTGTCGGTGCGATTGAAGGTGCGGTCGTGACCGGCGGTTTGGGTGCGGTAGGCGGTGCATTAGCTAGTATCGGTATTCCAAAAGACAGCATCGTGAAATACAACGCTGCGATTAAAGCCGATAAATTCCTTGTGATTGTTCACGGTGACGCAGAAGAAATGGTAAAAGCGAAAGCGATTCTTGCTGATCAAGAGATCGAGCATGTTCAGGGCTAATACGCTGAACATGAAAAACGCATAGCGTTACACATATTTATTTAGAGCGAACCTGCCTGTTCTTTCTCTCATAAAAAGCCGACGATCTCGTCGGCTTTTTTGTGTCTTTAATTTATCATGTCATTTCAAAAAATTAGCTGTAAATCCAAACTTTCATCAAAAAAGTTTAAAGTCATTGATATTGAAGCAAAAAAAGTAGTTTTATGAAGGTGGTAAGGTGTTTTTTTTAATTCAGCATATAGACGGTTGAACATAATAAAAAATTCACCAGGTACCAAGGAATTTATATTTGTATGAAAAATCTGCAGGTATGATGCCAGAGGGACTTGTGCGCGTAGGGGAAAAAATGAAGTTCGCTAACTTGATGTTTGTAATATTACCATTGGTTTCATTTGTATCATACGCCAGTGAGGAACAAAAATTTACTCTTGATACGGCTAAAGATAATTTAGGATATATTTCTGAATCTCTGTCCAGTTTTCGTGATTTGACAAAGCTGAGTTCAAAGCAAGATATTGATAAAGTAGGCAATACTTCTTGGGATATACAACAAATAGGTTTTGAAAATTGGGTACGTAACATTGAAGGAACGTTATTATCTCAAGAAATCAAAATTTCAGAATTATCTTTAAAGCTAATCAATGAAGACAATACAGAGTATGCTGAAGCAAAAAAGCGCCTTGATAAAGCTCGACGTGATTTTGAACAGTTCAAAGCTGGTTTTGTTGTTTACGACTAAATATTATTTCAGATGCCTCTGAATATAGCTATTGAGAATAGGACATACATCATGTGTGTCCTATCTTCTGCTCATAGTGATCCCGCAAGATGCCAAGATATTGAGATAAATTCGTTATTTTCAGGCAGATTGAACGGTTGAGAGCGCACTCACCGTATTTTATCTGGCTATCGCGTATGTTGAGGGCAATTTTTCTACGGATAGACCTGAAACATGAAGATCAGCAACATACAATTTTTTGATACAGCTAACCGATGCTTTACTGATATTGAGAGCATTGAGGTGGAACGTCTTGATCGGGATGGCGCGAGTCTCGCTGGCGAACTCGTTGATGGCGGCTATCTGATCCCCGCACTGACCGATATTCACACCCACAGTGATTTCTATTTTGATTCCGATACCGCTAACCAGTTTGCCAAAAACATGGGCGTGGCGGCTCAGGTGGGGGGATTGTGTGGATTTCACGCGGTGTTTGATGAAACACAGGTCACACGAGAAGCCTTTGAAGAATACGCGGCTTTCCTTGGCACCAAAGGCTCGATTTTCACCAGCTTTGAGGCATTGTTTGCCGCGGCTGAAAACGCTGACAGGGTGCATGCCCAGCTGTTGGGGCTGAACGCCTATCTGTTTTCGTATCCGGTCACTGAGCAGACCGATCTGGATACGTACGTGGAGACGCTAGCGAGCGTGTTTGAGGCATACCCGTTTGCGGGGATCAGCGTGGGGCTCGCGTATCATCCGTTGAAAATCCTGCCAGAAGCGGTGTTCCAAACACTGCTGCGTAAGCTGGTGGCCAGAATTCCTACCGTGTACAACTACCATATTCGTAATCAGAATGAGCAGGTGTTTGAGTCCCTCGAAGAAGTGTTTGCCTGTCACCGTGGGGCAAAAGCCCATTGCCATATCAGCCATTTGAAATTTGCCGGTGCTACCCATATCGGTCAGGTGAAAGATCGCTTTGCGCAGTTTCAGACTTTGATTGAGCAACAGGATTTTCCGGTAACGTGGGATGTGTATCCGTTCAGTTTTGCCTGTACCACCCTGAGCCAGTTTCTGCCGGAGAGTGATTCGTGGAGTAAGATGACACAAGATGAAGTGATCGCATACCTTGAGCAGAATCC
This sequence comes from Photobacterium sp. 270122K, assembly GCF_059941365.1. NCBI lineage: Bacteria > Pseudomonadati > Pseudomonadota > Gammaproteobacteria > Vibrionales > Vibrionaceae > Photobacterium > Photobacterium sp. 270122K. The sequence goes on along the minus strand of NZ_JBPOEN010000004.1, from coordinate 310,649 downwards.
GCCGTATGACTTTGCCAATGTGGTGATTGCCTGCGGTATTCCAGCTTACAATGGCCTGCAATTACACGAGATAGCGACGAATAAAGGGATGTCTGTCGAACAAGCGTACTACGAGGTAGTGCGTGAATTAGAAGGCATTGGCGCGTATTTCCGCCAATTCTGTACCGATGCGGATTTGGCTGAGCTGGTGTTTGCCAAAGACGCCATTATTGCCTCTGACAGTTTCGGGGTAGAGAACGTGCATCCCCGTTGTACCCATACTTTTACCAAAGCATTGGCGTGTGCGCATCAATTGGGTGACGCTGCTTTTACTGACATGGTATGCAAACTGGTGGAAGGGCCGCAGCGCGCTTTCCCTGATTTACCAGCCCCGAAGGCGTATTTGTATATTGCGTTTGATGAAACGGTTGAGGTGGCGCTGGGTAGCACTGAAGCGTACATCGATAAGAAGATTGTTCAGTGTACGTTGGTGAGTTTGTCGTGATTCCCTCATTTACTTTGTCTTTTCGGTATTGAATCATTGATGACACATTGAGTTAGCAATCACCGTCAAGGAGTGCGTTGATACTGGTTAGCTAGTCAAAATTATCAACGAGATCGCGTAGTAAAGCCGCTTTGTATGGCGGCTTTACAGCTATGAATGTTGATTTACACGGTATTATCATTTCGAGTTTTTGCTTTAAGTCAATGTTTTGTATGCTTTTTACATAAAATATAAGTACAATATAATAACTTCATTGCATAATATCCCTCAGTTAAATGTACCTTTCGTATGGATGTCGGCGGGTTATCACAGAAATAACCCGCTTAGGTATTTGGTATTGTCGAGTGTAATACCCTTCTTTCTAAATACATGGATTCAACTTTCCTTCCATTGATTGATGAAATATGAAAGTAAGTTTGATTATCAAAACCACACAATTGATTTCATAACAACAATATAACAAGGAAATAAAATGCAGCGATGGGCCTCACGTTTCGGGGTTATTTCTATCATGCTATCTGCACTGACCGCTTGTGGCGGTGGAGATGGTAATGATGCTATACCTCCACCTACTCCAACCCCAGACCATTCCCTTATTACTCGTCAGAATATCTTGAGTACTGATAGCGTCTGTCCTAATGGTGGTATTCAAATTGAATCTGGGATTGATTCTAATGGTAATGGCCAACTAGATCCTAACGAGGTTAGTGATAGCCAATCTGTATGTCATGGCAGTAATGGCCTGAGTAGCCTTATCGATGTTAAGAGTGAACCATCTGGAGAAAATTGCCAAAATGGTGGTTTTCGAATGGAGTCGGGTCTTGATTTAAATGCGAATAAAGTTCTTGAAGAAAATGAAGTGACGTCAGTGAGCTTTATTTGTCATGGAGCTGGAGGGGAGATTACAAACCCAACTTATCCGCCTCTATCAGACCTTTCAACGATTTCAGGAAAAGTAAATCTTGAAGTGGTAGACATTCGCTCGTCTGCGACATTTAGTTCAAAACGAACTGAAGCACGCATGCCAGCAGGCGTTTATTTAATGTCTTCTTGTGCTGTGCCCAATACGCAAGGCGTCAATAAGCAGCGAAATGAGTCGATTGAGCCACCAATCAATCGACCTGTTCCTGTCGAGTTGGATCATGCCGGTTATTTTGAAATGCAAGTGCCAGCTTGCTCTGATTACGGTTTGGTGGTCGTTGACTCATCATCACAGTCAGTTTTCAGAGACAACATCGGTGTTGGCGCTGGTGAGGCCGTGGTTTTGCCGGAGGTACTTCCAGAAGAGCTAGTACCGCCAGGTGAAGTTAAGCTCACTATCATGGATCTGGCTAAAGGCACTCCTATTTCTGACGTTTTGGTTTCAATCCAACCGTTAGGTATTTCAACGACAACTGACGTTGATGGTATTGCACATTTTGCTGACATTCCTGCCGGACAATATGGCGTTATCGTGGAACACAGTGACTACGCAGGTAAGTACATTGCGGCTCTTGTTGAATCCGAAAAACTGACCGATCTTCGTCATGTTGAGCTGAATGGTTTCAAAGGTCATGTTACTGGTCAGGTGACTGCGGAAGGAATCGAAAATTACGCGAACATTTTGGTTTATGCGCACGCAGCGGATGGTTCCGTCTATACGTCGATGACCAATTCAGCGGGTACATATCGCTTCTCATCGATTCCTGTGGGTGATGGATATAGCATCAAAGTGATCGCTTCGGAGTTCCGCCCTGAGAAGTTAGACAATATTGAAGTGGTTGCTAATTCGACAGTAGCTGCTGAAACGCTTGATTTAAAACGTGCGTCATTGAATGAGGGGGCTATTTCAGGGGTTGTTCGTCTCCAAAGTCGTGCTGCGACTATGGATCACGCGGGTATCTTAGTCTCAGTCGAGGGGACAGACAAAGAGGCGGTGACGGCTCGTGATGGCTCTTTCGTTTTATCGGGTCTGGTTCCTGGCACTTATTCATTAAACTACACCCATGCGGATCATCAATCGGCTAACCAAACACTCGATGTGTTCAAAGGGGTGACGACGCAATTTGGTCCATTAACATTGCGTAGTTTTGCTGGTTCACTTATGGGGAAAGTGCTTCACAGTGACCAAAGTCCAGCATCTGCGGTTGCTGTACGACTCCATCCATCAGGGGAAACGGTGACCTCTGGTAGCGACGGCAAGTTTACATTCTCCGATATTTCGATGGGTAATCACCTAATTTTGGTCGAAATGCCAGGGTATCGTGTAATTCAGCAAGAAGTTGTTGTGCTTAATCAAGACGAGCATGGTGCAACGGTCATTGATAGACCATTAACGTTAGTACCATATCAATTTACAGGTAAGGTGCTCGCTTCTGGACAACCACTTGAGGGTGCCAAAGTATCGATCCATGGTGGTCAACTTGTTGGAGAGGCACTTTCTGATACAGATGCAAATGGCGATTTTACGTTTGCCCGCTTGACTGGTGGCAACTATCAACTTGTGGTTTCGAAACCAGGCTACGGGAAAAGCAGTCTAGGACTTACATTGCCATCGAGCGATGATTATGTGTTGCCGTACGATATTGAGTTAGAGCGCAGTTATGGTGTTCTCTCTGGTTCAGTTAACCTAGGTAGTAACTCTGACCACTCAGGTGTGTTGGTTTCTATCCCGTCACTTAACGAACCAGTACTGACCGATAGCGTCGGTGCGTGGCAGGTATCTTTGCCTACCGGTATTCTTGATGGTGGTGTTGAGTACAGCAAATCAGGTTACCAAAGCCAAACAATTGGCACCCAGCTTATTATTGAGGCAGGGAAAATCCTTAATCTACCTCTCGTAACTTTGCAACCCCACACCGGAAACATCAGCGGAACCGTTCTTTTTGATGGTACGCCTGTTGCGGGGATGACAGTATCGACTTTAGCGGGTACTCAACAAGCGATGACGGACTCTAGTGGTCGTTTTGTACTGGCTGAGATCCCAGTTGGTGAGCAAGTTTTGCTGATTGAAAAATCAGGATTTGTAAGTGCCAAGGTAGTCGTTCAAGTAGTGCAAGGTCAAAACGCTGAGACAGGCCCAATTGCCGTTCGAGCAAGAACATTGTTGGCAGAAGTACACAATGTAGAGGATGGCACGGCGCTGGAGGGCGTAACGGCACTCTTGGTTGGTAATGAGGGTAGCTTCTCTGCACTTTCAACCGCCGATGGTGAGCTTAAATTTGCCGCTATCTCAGCGGGTAACTATCAACTTCAGTTGGCGAAAGCAGGCTACAAAACCCATTCAGTTCAATTGGTGATGCCGGATGTTGAAAGCTATGTGTTGCCTTTCCCTCTGACATTAGAGCGGTTATCAGGTGGGGTTCGTGGCGTCGCGACATTAAAGCAAACAGTTGATAGTTCGGGTATTCAAGTTAGCTTAAACAATACTGAGTACCATACAGTTACTGATAGCACGGGTAACTGGAGCCTGAAACTGCCGCTGGGCAGTTATTCGGATGGTATTACCTTTACCAAGCCTCTTTATACCCCTGAGCAAGTTACATCGACGGTTGTTGTTAATGAGTTTGGTTGGTTTAACGTACCCAACGTGCAACTTGAGCAAAGTGCTGCTGAACTTAGTTTCAAACTTGGTGCAGTCGGTGGGTGTAGCGGTGAACTTAAAGCCACTGCTGTAGCTGAAGATGGCAGCAAGTATCAACTAACCGTTGATCAGACTGGCAACGTTTTCGGCACCTTGCCGTTGGGCACCTACAAAGTTACGGCTCAATGTTCAAACTCAGGTTGGGAAACACTAACGCAAACCGTTGTGCTTGAAGAGGGCCAAGATCATTATGAGCTGCCTGATCTAACGTTGCGCCAGAGCTATCTTAAAATTAATAGCGATGACGAGGTGACCAATAGCCGAAATGTTGTTTTGACGCTGGGTAACTCTGACGCGGTGTCAATGCGAGTTAAGCTTGTTGATGGCACTAACGACTCGGGTTGGATTCCACTTCAGTCACCGTATGAGTTTGTGTTGGCAGATAACGACGGCGAGCAAACCGTTGTTGCTTCGTTTAAAAACAGCCTTGGTGCGCTGCTTAATGATGTGTCTGATTCTATTGAACTAGACAGACAAATTGCAGTAAAAGAGTTTGTCGTCCACGGCGCTTCGACGCTAGGCGATACACTGGTATTTACATTAGACCTAACCAATGAAACTGGCGCGAGGGTAAACGCAACAGTTCCAGGATTAGTTGAGCAGCTTATCTTGTTAGATAACGGTGCTGGTGGCGACGCAATCGCAGATGACGGTATTTATACCAGAGCCTACAAGGTTGACTCAGGTCATGAAGTTGATGCGTATGCGACAGCAACTATTGTTGACCGTGCGGGCAACGAACGTCAGGTTACTTCATCAAATAAGGTTGAATTGGTTTCAAAACCAGTGATTTCTGGTGTTGAAGTTAGCTCAAACATTGACCGTGGTGAGTTGACTATTGAATTTGTGACCAATGAGCCGACAACGACGCTTATTCGTCATGGTGTGTCTGCGGATAACCAAAGCACAGCTGTGGTTATTTCTGATATGTACAACCAAAGCCATAAAGTCACTTTGAGTGGACTGAATGGCAACCAAGAAGTTTGGTATACCCTTGAGGCGACTGACCAAGCGAAACATAAAGGTGAATTTACCGGTAAGACTAAACTTGCCCCAGGCATAGTCGATGATGTCGCTGCGTATGCTGGTGATCGTGAAATCGGTCTGATTTGGACGCCATCAGCAAACACAAAGGTAGTGGGTTATAACCTGTATCGTAGTGAGGGTACTGAAGACGCATTTTTGAAAGTGAATGTGGATAGCTTACTGACAGATACCTACCACAGTGATTTGGCCGTCAACAATGACGTTCGCTATTTCTACTATGTCACGGCGGTAGATCGTGATGGAAATGAGTCTGAGCCATCGAAGACAGTAAACGCGACAGCGACTGACTCATTGGCAGGCCCGACGATCGTCGACGGTGGTATTCTACGCCAGAATACGGTTTATCTTCAGAGTCGTTCGCCTTATCAACTGACCGACAACATGAAAGTCGATAAGGGCGTACGTTTGGTGATGTTACCGGGTACTGAGCTACAGTTTGCTGCGCATCAGAGCGATCAAAGCAAAAATGACAAGCGTTATATTCAAATTGCGGGTGTCGTGCAGGGCTTTGGTACGCAGGATCAGCCAATTCGATTCGTTCCTCTGCTCAAGTCGCATATTGAGTGGGACAATCAGGCAACTGACTCAAACCAGCGTCGTTTGGAACTGCGTCATGCGCAGTTAACCAATATCGCTATTCCGTCAGCAGATGGCTTGGTGAAGCTAGATCACAGCGAAGTCCGCATGGGCTGGGTTGATTCTGCGAATGATCAATATTTCTATGCGGATGAAGTCAAGAATAGCTCGCTGATTGAAACCAGTGGCAAAGTTGAACTTCACGAGCATTGTGAGTATGTACCTAATCCTGAGACAGGTTATGACGATTGGGTTTGTTCGATGATTCCAATGCTTGGGAACACGGCAAACAACACTTTCCATGTTACTAACCTCAACAACTCAGAGGTTATGCACATTGCTGACGTCGATCTTGAGTCAGTACCAGGTATTGCAAAATATCGTGTGAAGTTGAACGCCAACAACGTGATTGGCGGACGCATTGAACACGCGCTTGCAAACATCCAAGTTGCTAAGGGCACGGCACTGGTTGAGAGTTGTATCGCTGCTAGTTACTCCAGTTGGACTAGTGAGTGTTCAGAAGACTCATACTCTTCCAATTCAAGAACATTCAAGAACTTAGAGGTGACGGATTCTGAAATCGCGGGTAGCAATCTGACGATTCAAAACAGTCGCTTCGATGCTCTGAGTGAGTTAAAGCCAAATATCAGCAGTGAGTCTAACTATACGCTGACTCTGAATAACAACTATTGGGGCAGTACCGACCTAAACGACATTCTGGCTCGCACGCGTTACCGTGCTGGTGGTGAAAACCGCTTGTATCCAGTGATCACAGGGGCGGATTTTAATACCGCTGACTGGGATAAGGATGGCACGCCGGACTATCTGGATAGTGACAACGATAACGATGGGTACTCAGACTTCCAAGAAGATCGTGCCTCGGTGTTCGATCCTGAGTTTGGTAGCCCAGTGATCTATAACCCGCTAGATCCAAACTCGCACCCAGGAAAAGATGGACTGCAGCAAGACACGGATATGGATGGCATTCCTGATGACGAGGATGACGACATTGATGGTGATGGCTTGAGCAATGCTGATGAAGCTGAAGCGGGCACCGATCCTTATCAGGCTGACAGTGACGGTGATGGCATTGCAGATGGCTTGGAAGTTGAGTTGGGTTATGACCCACTAGACTTTAACAGCAAGCCTTTGGTTGGCAATGCATCAGGTGTGGTGATCACTCCTGACATGGCTAACGGCGAGGGGCAAGTGGTTATCGGCAGTGGCACGAGCTTAAGCGCTTGTACGATCGCCGCAGGTACCCACATTGCGATTGCGGGTGAAGCGAACCCAAGCTTTAGCAGTTGTCGTTTTGCTGGCGAATACGGCAATCCGGTTGTGATCACCTCGTTGGGCAATGACAAAGACAATGAATCACCAACTCTGAGTATCTCAGATAGTGACTTGACATTTGTAATTGTTAAAGATTTTGGCCGTCGAGGTTTACAGCTGAACTATTCTGACGTGACTCGTTCGGAAGTCTATTTGAGTAACTCAAGCAGTCATACAAATTGGGAGAATACATCGGTAACGGATTCCTATATTGATGCTGAAAGTACTAGCGTGCATGGAATAAATGCGAAACATGTAAAATTCGAACGGATTTCAAACTGGATTTATTCTGATTCGAGATTTGACAATGTAATGTTGGCAGGTTCTAGCGATTTTAAAATTGATGGCTCTGTTAGTAGTAGTGTTGTACTTGGTAGTATTGATGATGCATTCGAAGTTCACGACACTATTGTTACGCGAGCTTATATAGGTTATTACTCTAGCGCATATTTTGAGCGAGTAGATTTCCTCGACTACCCATCAAGTGCTAGTGAGGAATCGGAGGTATTTTATAACGACGTCTCTTTCAAGTCTGGTGAGACTTACCTTGACTATGACCTCGGTAACCCAGTCGATACCGAGGGTGATGGCTTTGCTAACACCGAACTGTGTTTGAACGGCAGTTGCTTTAAAGTCGATGGTGTGGCGAATCCTCGTAATACGCCGAACTTCCCTAACGGTGTCAGAGACCTATGGGACATGCGCAACATTGGTACTGGAGTGATTGAACCAGGCTTGCCGACGACTCTTATCAGCGGTGAATTCTATGCCGATGCGGTGAGCGAAGCTAATGGTGGTGCGTTGGCTAAATCGCAATACCAGTTCCGTGCTGATGGCTCGGTGAAATATCAGCAGTTGGTTGCAACGGTTGGTGACGCTGAGTGGTTGGTTGTGCCAGATAGCCAAGTATTGGGCTATTGGTATGTGGCGCAGTCTGGTCAATTACGCGTTCAGTGGCCTGCGGGTGAAAACTTGTGGACAGGTTCAGATCTGACGAGTCAAGAAAATTCAGAATTGATGTTTAGTGACGGTACCGTGCTTGAAAACACATTGCACCAACCGCCAACGCTTGAGCAATTGATTGCGGATGGCAAGACGCAGTTCTTGATGGTGGGTAAACCACTGTATCGCATGGGGCTGACGTCAGACGGTAAGATCTACCAAGATACAATCGTGTTGAACATCGATGGCACAGTGCGTGTTGAACGTCGTTATGGCATTGCCGATAGTGAAGTTTGGCCAGCTGAGGCAGCAATCGTGTTTAAGGGTACTTGGAAAAGTGTTCAAGGACTTGATGGTACTCTGACCAGCATCGCGTTTACTTGGGATGGCGAACCATGGGATTTCAACCAGATTGGTAACGTCTCACTGGATGCCAACAATCAACTAATCTTCACCCCAGTATGGGATGGCATGGAAATGGAGCAAGTTTCGGTTGACCAGACCAATCAGCCTCCATACAGCAAAGATGATCTTGTAACCATGGGTAAGTCTTACTACCGCTTCAATGGTGTTGCGGCGCTGCAGGACTACACGGGTCAATGGATTACAATACCTGATAATCTGATTGCGGTTGTGCATTCGTATGAAGGCGAACAGGTTATGCCTGTAAATTCAGATACAGGACACTTCGGATTTGAGGGATGGTTGGAGAGAGGGCAGTATGTATCTAACTCAAGTACCACAGTGTCATTACATATTACAGACGACTTTGATTCGAGTTTGTCTACAGAAACAAAGCTAGGTTATGCATCTTTTAATAGTCTAGAGTTTGGAACTAAGTCTCATCCACTTGTTGCAAGGCTGCTGGGGAAATATGTCAAGTCAGAGCAACTAATGGATACGAAATGGTTTAAAATTAAAGAACTTTCTGATGGCTCACTTGAGCTAGTAGAGATGTTGTTGCTACAGGGTGGGGGAACCATCTTAAAGTTCTATTCAGCATCATATGGTGATGATGAATGGCAATATTTGGGGGATGATTGCTCTGGGTTAGGTTGCCAACCATCTAAAGAAGATGAGTATGGCAGCTGGGACATACAGTCATCATCTTTGTATCACTATCGTCCGTATGGTAATGGTAGAAGCTTAATTCATAGGATGATTGTTAATTACTCGAATAGTGATTACTTTGCAATTCTTGGTAAAGGTTCTAAAGGTTCACTAACTGTTTTAAAGACAGAAGCCAATTTTGGTTATGAGGAGCATGATATTCTTGGAGATACATTATTTAGTGAAAAGCCCCAAGTTCCAGCTTCAAAGACTTTAATCGATTTTTCACTGGCACGTATTGGTGTAAAGTCTATGCCAGATACAATCGATTATCGTTATGAGCCAGAGAGAACAGCTGTGGTTTGGAATGATGGGGTTTCACGAGCGCATGAATATGCCTACCATGAAATCTCTTTGAGTAACTTTGGCGCAATTACAACACCTAAGCATAGAACTGGTTATGGAAATAATGAGTGGACTTGGAACGTTGAATATAAGAATGGTGTATCAGTTTTATATGAAATGAATACGGATGGTTCAGCTAACTTCTCGTTGAATGGAAATAATCAGTTGAAGGTGTGGATGGTTGACCAGACTCACAATGACTGGTGGATTGTTCAGCCAGACGGTGAGTGGCCAGTGTTGTGGCATAGCAGCTCGTTTGATTACTCATCAGGCATGTTGCAGCCGCATAATTCACAGGGATTAGCGCCAGGAAAATTGCTTGCTAACTCAATGAGTAAGACTTGGGTTCGTCATCTTGATGAGTTGACGTTTCAAGAACTGCGCTTTAGTGAAAGTGGTCAACTTGAAGTGGAAACATTACTTTGGGCTGATAACCAGTGGCAGCTTCAAGGTGACACGATGGTTACCGCTTGGACAACCGATAGCCAAGGGTACTTATCGTTTGATATTGATAGTAAGCAATATACCTATCAAGTGTTGACGGTGGGTGAACTCGCTGCTGGCGTGTGGGAACGTCACTTTGGTGATCCACAGGTGTGGTTATCAGAACGTCCAACGTGGCAATAATTGATAATGTATAACTGATATAAATTAATCGTCCTAGATCTTGAATGATCTAGGGCGTTTTTTATAAAGACATTTTAGGTTGAATGAAAATGCTTTTCGCGAGATGACAATCAGTCGTCCTGAGCGTCATTATCGTCTTCAATTTCAATCGAGCGGGCAAACAATTTATCGCCAATCACTCGGCCTTCTACTTCAACATATTCGTTAACAATCATGTCAAAGTCTGCGTCATCTTCGAAGTCAGTACGATAATTGGTGTGGATTTTGTGATTATTTATAGTGAACGTCTTTTCGGTGTAATCGTAATTCTCGACGTGACCTTCTAGTTCAAATTCTACATTAAACTCAATTTCTTCGGCAATGAGCTTGTTTTGGTTGTTACGCAGTTCTACTTCAACCCAAGCGTTTGGTACTAAATCTTTTTTGCTGCCATTATCGAAATCAGTGGCACCGTTCACTTTGATTTCGGCGCGATAGTTTAAGACAAAACTGCGTTTATCATTAGCGACGGATGTGACGATACCTTCAATTTCACCATCATGGGTGATGTGTGAGTAATCTTCATGGGCAATAGATTCTGCGCTTAGCTCAGGGTTGTGCTCTGAGTCATTGAATGAGCCCATGACTTCTACCCACATGCCGTTACGCAGCTTATCGAACTTATCGACATCGAAGTGTATCAATAGAGATGGGCCAATCTTGAAGGTGCCGTTATCGGTATTTAGCTCACGGATAGGCCCTTCCGCTTCTGCCAATTTATTATATGGCTTTTCAAACTTAATGACAGATAACACTTTGTAACCGGCATTGGCGGTTGGCAAAGCTGACACCATGACCCAGTCTTTGTCTTTAATGTTGCTGGTTAGGCGATCAAACTCCAGCTCCACGCCGTTTACCAAGAAGCGGTGTGGTTTTTCAGGCGTTGGTGGAGCAAAAATGATTTGGCCAGTAAAAGTAGGGTCCAGCTCCACGTGCATGCCGCCATGGCGATTGTTGTCGCTGCCCAAACGGACTTTCATGTTTTCTTTGCCAATAAGGAAGGATACAGGTTTAGATTCCTGTTGAAAGTTAACCGCATCAACCGGATATTCTTTGCCGTTGACCACAATGCCCGTCTCTGTCACACGTTCAATCGTGCCTTCTACTGAATAAGCCGTAGATGGCGAGGTGGTCTCACCGCCATCGCTGCTGCCGCCGCCACAGCCAACCATTGCAAGAGAGAAGAGAGGAAGCATTGCGTATCGTTTCATTATTATGCCTATTACTAAAAGACTGCCCTATTGGCGAAGCAGAAATTAGCATAGGTGTTTAGCGGGAAAATCTGGCCAATGTCAGGAAATTGCAAAGCATGATCTTGCTTCAATTAATGCTTTCTAGTGATAGCAGAAGGGTAACAGAATGTAAGTTTTGACGGCTTAATTGGGCAGTGATTGCCCAGTTGGCTGGCGTGTTGAAGGGGTCAGGACGAAAGGTGTTTTGCGAGTGATCACACCGTATGTTGGTTGATTTTGCTGAGCCCGTGAGAGGGGGAGAGCACATACGGTCAGATCTGGGTCGGTGAGTTACGCCACAATAAGGCAATTTCGTTATGAAGGAACTCACCATGAAAAGGATACCTGCGTTAGACAGTTTACGAGGCGTATTACTGTTATTAATGACGTTCAACCACCTCATTTGGATCAGTGGCGGCTCGACCTTTTTGCAAGGCTTCACGCTACAGCCATTCGGCCAGTTTGGGGCGGCAGAAGGTTTTGTGTTTATTTCCGGGCTGTTAGCTGGTGCGATTTACAGTCGTCCAGCGCATTCTAATCAAGAACTACGGCAAAAAGCCCATCACCGCGCCTTAACCATCTATGGCTATCACCTCGTGTGTTTGGGCGTGATTGTGGTGTGGTTAGCATTGGCGTATGCCTTCTCCCCCATGGCATACGGTGTACTGAGTGCCAATGCCAGTGGGTTAGTCAGCGATCCGTTGCCCGCGCTGTTGCTGAGCGTGTTATTGATCAACAAGCCTTTTTATCTCGATATATTGCCGCTGTACGTGATGTTTATGTTGTTGCTGCCGTTGTTGATTGCGGCGTACCGACGGGGCTGGATGCTACTTGTGGTGGCGGTCAGTGTCGGCTGTTGGTTGATGAGCGATTGGGCCAGTGATGTCATGCTGGTGCCGTTATACGCATGGATGGCGCCGAGTTTGACGGTACAAACGGGCTTTTTTGATCCGATTGCGTGGCAGTTACTCTTTGTGCTGAGCAGTGCGTTGGGCTTTGCCTGTCAGAACCGTACGTTCCGGTGGCAGCATCCAGCCCTGACGGTGCTTTGCGTATTTATCGCCGGCTTTATCATGGCGGCGCAAAACGGATTATTCTGGGATTGGGGGCTGAAACCTCAAACACTCTATCAGTTAGGGAATAAGACGGAGCTTGCGTGGATCCGATTGTTGAGTCTGGGTGTGTGGGTCTATTTGTTCGCCGTGGTGATCCAGCGCTTTCCGCGCGCCTTAGTGTGGCATCCACTGAGTTATATCGGCCGTTATTCATTGCAGGTGTTCAGCTTTCAGACCGTGTTAATTTATCTCTGTGCCCCCATGCTCTTTTCTTTGCGTGCAGAGGGGATGTATTTGCCTGTTGTCGCACTATGTTGTGCGTCATTGTGGTTGCCGGCATGGTATTTGGCCGCGCGTCAGCAGCCTGATGTGAAGCCGATATTGGCACGGAATATCAAGAGGGGGATATGTGCTGCTAGTGTGTGCGCAGTGGCGGTCGCCATGAGTGTGCTGCCGAAAAATGATGTGAGTGAACTTGAAAATCTGGCACACAATGCTGCTGAGGGACATTATCCATTGATGATACAAGTCAACGGGGTACGTGATGCCGATGCGCCTGTGGTGGTGGCGGTGTATGCCGAAACGGATAATTTAATGGGGGCGGCCAGTGTGCATGAACAGGCCTACTCACCCGCGCAAGTGAGCGAAGGCATTATGCTTGAAGGCTTAGCCAGTGGACACTATGCCGTGTTTGTCTATCAAGACAGTAATGGTGATCAGGCCCTGACCAGAGACAGCAATGGGATGCCAAAAGAAGGCATGGGGTATTCGAATAATCCCATCTTGTCGGGACCACCGTCGATGCCGCAGGTGAAATTTGCCCATACGCAAGCCCAGCGACAAACCTTACGGCTGGCGTATTTTCAGTAATCGCTCTCTTAGAGTGAGATGATCATTGACGGATAGACGACGTTTATCCTCCTTGACGTGATTTCACTGGGGTCAACAATTCAAAGGCAATCTGATCATTCTGAATGGTCAGATTGCGGATTAATTCAGGCCCTGGCGCATAATAAAAATGCGGGTCATGGTGCATTGCGCCGTAAAAGCGCTCTATGGCGTTTTCTAATTCAAAAATGTTTTTCCCTTCCCATACCGTCCGCAAATAAGTCCCGCCAATGCTGAGAGGACGAGTGCTCAGATGATCGGGCGGTGTTTGCGTGTTTTTCGTTTCCGCTGTTCCACTAAATGCCACACGATACTGCTGGTTTGGATCCGCTGCGGGATCCCCAAAGGCGATCAGTCGGGATGCGCATTCCACTTTCATTAGTCTCTTAATCTGCTTGGTGTAATCCGACCATAAAGTATGCAGACGGCGTGTGCCTGCCCATTTACTGCGGGGCAAGGTATGCCAGCGGACGGGAACGGTTGATGGCGGAAGATGAACGAGCTCAGGCTGAGAGTGGGATGCGGGTATGGCGGTGTCATGAAGACCAAAGTTGGCATGAAAAGTACGCTTGTCATCACTGTAGTGCCATAGGGTGGGCGCTTCGATCCGTTGAAGAGCGGGATCGGTGCCCATTCGCACGGCTAAGTGATAATACAGCGCGGGAATATAATCGATCGAGGGCATTGATATATGCAGTTCCAGGCGAGCAGGTTGGTGAACCTCAAACATGGCGCTGGGCAAGGGGGTATCGGCGTTCACAGCAAAAGCGATGGCTAATGGAAAGGTGGAACTGGCGTATTGGTGATGCTCATTCAATTCCATGATCACGTACGGAAAAGCCATGAAGGGTTGGGCAAAAGGTTGGCGAAAAAAGGCCTCGACCCCTTGTTGAACGTCATGCTCCATACGTGGCGTGCGGTGTAGATTATCTTGTCGGATCGCATAGCAGGCCCAGCGACGAGCAGGAGCCGGGTGGATGTCGGCAGGACAGTCTCTAAGAACGGCTAATTGGTGCAACAGTGCCGCATCTAAGCGAGAAAAAAGCAAGCGTTCAGCCCAGATCGGCTGTTGGCGCAGATTTTTAGGGGCGACAAAGGCAAAACGCTTAAAAGCGCGGGCAAAGGCTTCTTGCGACTCAAAACCGGCTTCAACGGCAATATCTAAGATCCGCTGATCACTTTCTCCCAGCTGTTTGGCTGCCAAGCTGAGCAAACGGCAACGCTGGTACTGACTGATCGATAACCCTGTCGCATGTTTAAACTGACGATGCAGATAGTGGCGGCTGTATCCGCACCGCTGGGCGATGGTTTCCACACTGACGTTTTCTGTTAGGTGGGATTCTATAACATCAATAACGGCGAGGATTTTATCCATGTTGGCTCATGCGTTCCTTCGCAGGTGAGAATGTAGAGTAAAGTGATTGATTACTATGCGAAATCTACAGCGAAAGATAAAGAGGTGCCGGCATGTAATACCGGTTTTGTGCGTGATCTCACCGGAGCGTGGTGCTCAACGACCCTGAGAGCAAGGTGATAAAGCCTGAAAGGTATTGAGATTAACGGGTAATGATGGTTTTAGCATTTAAAACTAGATTTAGTCACGAGTGTGGAGTTTAGCTCTGTTGTGTTTATTGTTTTCGATGGTGTTTTAGCGTCAATGAACGATTTTTAGTGTTCGGATTGCGCGGTGTTTCTTTGTCTTATTACTTTCTATCCCTACTTTTGAATCTAAATCAACATAAAGGCATATTAACCCGTGTGATAAAGAGGGTTTTATGACGATGAGATGGCTATTTTTTAGAGTTGGATAATATGGTCAGGATTGTAGTTTAGGTTTAAGTTAATGATTATTATGCATTTGTTTTTATTTTATGCTTTGTGTTGATTGATTTGTTTCATTAACTGCCCATTTTCCCATGTAAGCTGGGGATATGATTCTCACTATATGAAACGGATGCTTAACTCTATTGATAAGGCCATTTTTAAGTGAGTAACCTTCCTTTTTTAGAGCGGGGGGATGTCGAGATTTTCCATTGTGGCACGAAAAGTGCGCCTTGGTAGCGGTTTTCACCAGAAATCGAACTAAAAGCAGTAGTAATATTACAAACATGGTTGTTTTTCGGTGGGTAATTCCGAATGAAAGCTGTTCTAATACGCACATTAACTAGTCAGTATTAATCATCCAGTTTATCTGACTGCTTTCATCTACCCCTTTGGTTGTATTTACTGTGATTCGAGGTATTCGCTATGTCTGTTAAGGGCCCATTTAACGTAAGAAGTGCTGCGGCTGATACGTTTGCCATGGTGGTTTTTAGTTTTATTACAGGCATGCTGATTGAAGTGTTTGTATCGGGTATGACGTTAGAGCAGTCATTGGCTTCGCGTACGTTATCGATTCCAGTGAACATTGCGATTGCATGGCCATACGGGATGTTCCGCGACATGATGATCCGTCAAGGGACGCGTTTGTCAGACAGTCGCTGGATGAAAGGCCTGTCAGATATGGTGGCGTATGTGATGTTCCAGTCACCGGCTTATGCGTGTATTTTGCTGGCGGTCGGTGCCGATATCGATCAGATCATTACAGCCGTAACAAGTAACGCATTTGTTTCTGGCGCACTGGGCGTGGTATACGGCCAGTTCCTTGAAATGTGTCGCCGTATGTTCCGCGTGCCGGGTGTGGCTGGTGCATAAGAGGTCAGCAAGCGTAATAGCAACCGCCTATCACTGGCTGACAACGTGACAGAATAAAGAAAGCCCCTGCGTGCAAACGCAGGGGCTTTTGCGTTTTAGGCAGGACGTACTTGTGGGCGACGTTTCATTTGTACTTCTAACTGTGGCGCGGCGATATCAATGCCGTGGTGGTTGAACTTCTGCTTAATGCGATTGTGCAAATCATGGGTCAGGCTTAGGCGGTGCGCCGTTTCGGCCGCGTAAGCCCGTACTTCAAAGTTTTGGCTGTCGGCAGTCAGGCTCAAGAAGAATACTTCCGGATCCGGGGTATCCAGCACCAAATCGCACTCGTCGGCCGCTTCAAACAGCAGTTTCGTCACCAAATCCACATTGGCCGCATAATGGACGCTGATCGACAAGGTCACACGGGTGATAGGGTCAGACAGCGACCAGTTGACGAACTGCTCGGTGACAAAGGCTTTGTTCGGCACAATCACTTCTTTGCGGTCGAAATCGACAATCGTGGTGGCACGGGTTTGAATTTTCGCGATGATCCCCGTCAGGTTACGAATGGTCACGGTGTCCCCAATCCGGATCGGCTTTTCAAATAAGATGATCAAGCCTGAAATGAAGTTGGCGAAAATCTCCTGCATCCCAAAGCCTAACCCGACACCCAGTGCGGCGACCAACCATTGCAGCTTTGACCAGTCAAAACCAATTAAGCCTGAACCGATAATGATACCGAGGAAAATGGCCAGATAGCGGGTCAGTGATGTAATGGCATAACCGGTGCCTGGCGAGAGGTCGATATGCTGCAAGACCAGCAATTCCATCGCACCGGGTAAGTCGCGCGCCAAAATGGCGGTGACCCAAAAGGCGATGATCGACAGCAGAATGTTTTTCAGCGAAATCGCACTGAGCTCTTCAATCCCATCAATGGTGCTCGGCACACTCCACAGGGTAATGTCACCGAGGTAAGAGATGGCCTGATAAAGATCAGCCCATACCACAGACAAGAAAGACAGGTACACGATCAACAGCAGTGAGCGCAATAAGCGCAGCGACTGGGCGCTGATTTTATCCAGATCCACTTCCGGCTCTTCGATCTCGATCAGGGTTTCATTACTGCCGACTGCGTATTCTTTGTCTTCCTCCATTTCCGCGATCCGCTGGGCGATGATTTCTTGTCGCTTGGCTTTGGCACGCTCGAAGGCTAAACGGCGCTTTTGGATCAGCATCAAGCGTTTCGTCAGGTAATAGACTAGGATAGTGACCACCCCAATCACGGCGGAAAATTCCAGCTTTTCCATCACCGCTTGCGACGATGACAAATAACCATTGAGGGTGGTGTAGTTCAGCCCTTGCGGGATCACAATGAGCGCCCACCAGAACAGGTGATGCCCCAGATGGGCTTTCCCCTCAGGAAGATTGCCATAGGTCATGGGCAGCTTTTCTTTGTACATCCGCCAGAGGAAATAGCTGATCGCCACATTGCTGATTAAAAACGCCAAGCGGCCGAGGGTGGCATTCACATCAATGTCGCTATACAGGTGGGTAAACTGCTGAATGACCATCATGGGTAAGTATACCCACATCAAGCGGCGGTAATGGCCAAACGCACGGGCGACAAGGTCGGGATGCCAGTCAAAATGGCTGATCAATAGACCGTGTGGGCGTACTAACTCGCGGACGAAACAGAACATCAGCAGTGACATGGGCACCGTTAATGCTTGGCCAAAGTGGTGCACAAAGGGGTACTGCCAAGCAGCCGAAAAAATTAACCCAGCCAGACCCACCATGAGCGGGATCGGCCAGGCGAGACAGAAGGCGAAAAAGACGTTGCTGTAACTAAAGCGGAACTTATCTTGGGTGACTTTACCGATTTTTTTGCTGGTGTCGTCAAGGAAACGCTTCCAGTAACGGCGACATAAACGTAAACCGCCAAGAAGAATGGCAATCCCGCCCAAGGCAACAAACAGCGGTGTTTTCTCGATAGAAGAGGGGAACGCAATAAAGCCGACCCATTGAAACGGCGAGAAAAACCATTTGAGTTTTTCCCATGTCGAGAGTGCCAGATTCAGGCTTAGCGCATTGGTATCCGGCGCCCAGAACAGCTGTTTATTGGCCTGTACTTTTAGATCGTTGAGGTTGCTGTTTAGGCGTTCATACGACACTTTTAAAGTGGCTTGTTGGTAGATCAGGGTATCGGTTTGGTCGATCAGTTGCGTGAGCAGCTTGAGGTTGCTGGTCATCAAGGTTTTGGCTTGTTGCTGCTCGTCATCATTCAGGGAAGGATCAAGCGGCAAACTCGCACGTTCACGCAAGGTATCGTGCAGTTGTTGGTATTCGTATTTTTTGATTTGGTTCTGCGCGATGTCTTTATCTAACGTAGTAATCGGCGGGTTGGCCGGCAAGCGGTTGATGCGGGTGCGCAGATTTTCACTGAAAGCTGGGCTGAGTTTTAGCCATTCTGCCATGGTGTTGAGATCGGCGGCGGTTTTCTCTACCACCTGAATATGCTCTTTGGTGGTGCTGAGTTGTTGCTGTACCTGCGCCGTTTGGCGTGTGATTGCCTTGAGGAAAGACTGGTAACGCTGATTGTTTATTGTTAACTGACGAAGGGCTTGCGGCTGCTCACTCTCATCAGATGTAGGCGAGGTGGGGGCGGGTGTGGCTTCTGTTTCACTGCGGATCTCACGGGCGAGTTCACGCTGTAAGTTATTGCGGTAGGCTTGGCGCGCATCGATCTCGAGGTTATTGAGTTGAATCTGTTGTTTGACCAAGGTGCGTCGGTTGCCAGCGCTCAGTTGCTGTGCTTCCAGCATCGCCAATTGGCTGAGCAGGTATTGCTGGGTGATTTGATGGATCAGTGCGTTGTCGTTGTCATCGTGCTGATTGCTCATTAACTGTAGCGCCAGCTCTTCTTTTTTTATCCGCTCGCGCAGTTGAGAGGAAAGATAGGAGAACTCATCAATCCCGCGTTCTATGTCGAGCAGTTCATTTTTGCTGGTACTGCGGGTTTGCTCCAGTTGCTTGAGGATGCGATCTTCATCGGCAATCGCCAGTGTGAGCGCATCGTGATCCATTTGGCTGAAATCGGGAAAGGTGGTGACGGCAAAATTGGCGATGCGCTGTTTTAGCTCGGCGGTACGTGCAGGAAAGGTTTCGACCAGTTGGCGATAATGTTGTGTGAGTTGCTCGAACTCGTCGGTTTTCTCGAGCTCTTCTTGTGCATTGAGCAGGAGATCGAGCTGTTTGAGGATCTCTGGGGTATTGGTTTGTGCCTGTAGGGCTTCAATGCGATCAGTGAGTTGTGTCGCCCGGGCTGCATTGTCTGTTGCTTGTGCGAAAGCAGGGGGACCCAGTAAAGGTAAGAGCGTCAGGAAGACGGTCAGTAAAAGCCGAATGATCATAAAACTCCATGATGTTGGCGTAATAAGCTGAACGAAGAGAGGAACAATGAAAGCGGAAAGGGTAACCCTTCTGCTACCGTATGGGTACTGAACGCCAATAGGTTGATGTAGATTGCCACAAATCGGATCATTACTCACCACTTGAATGGTTTTTCAAGAAAAGCGCTTGACCCTGATGGATGTAATGATTACATTAGCCGCCGTTGAGACGCACAGCGTCCAGCAACAATGTGGTGAGGTGTCCGAGTGGCTGAAGGAGCACGCCTGGAAAGTGTGTATACGGCAACGTATCGGGGGTTCGAATCCCCCCCTCACCGCCATATCTCTTTAAGAGATATAAAATTAGGAGAGATGGCTGAGTGGTTTAAAGCACCGGTCTTGAAAACCGGCGTGGGTTTATAGCCCACCTAGGGTTCAAATCCCTATCTCTCCGCCACATTCAAAGAAACCGCTACTCTGTTAGCGGTTTTTTTACGTCTGGTGTTTCTGTGGTCATGGAATTTCAAATCCCCCTATACCTTGTTCTGGCTCCACCACATTCAAAGAAACCGCTACTCTGTTATTGGTTTTTTTACGTCTGTCGTTTGTGAAATGACGAAATTACCTCAATCAAACCTTCCTTATCCCCATTCAAATCCAGACCTCCCTTTTCATCTTTTTTTGATCTTTCCTGCGCTAGCATGGCGATTCGTTAATGACCTTGATGATCCCCATGAACACACAAAAGTTTGCTACGTCTATCACGATTGGTTTATTCGCCGTGTCTGCCCTTACTGGGTTGTTGCTCTTTTTCGAGTTGTCGACAGGGAGCGTCAGAGCGACCCATGAATGGATGAGCATGGGATTGATGGTGGCTGTGGGGTGTCATGCCTACACCCACAAGAAAGTCTTTGTGAAATATTTCAGCCAGAAACTAAGAATGCCGATGCTGGTGGGCTTGGTGGCCGGTGTCGGGTTATCCGCTTTGTCTTTCAATGACAACTACGCCGCAGGTGAAATGTTTGATGCGGCCGTTGATGCCAAACTGGTGTCGGTGGCTGGCGTGTTTGGCGTGACAGAGCAAGACGCACAAACGGCTTTAGAAGCTGCAGGGTTGACGGTGAATAGCGATCAGACGTTATCCGACATTGCTGAACAGAATAATGCAGATGTATACGATGTGATTGATGTACTGGTCGCGATGGAAGCAACATAATTGAGGGACACACCCTAATCTTGTTCGGCATGAAATGTTGATAAACAAGCAATAATAAAGGAGGCGTAATAGCGCCTCCTTTTTGCGTTTATTACTCTCACAATATTATATCTCGTTATACCTAACCGTTTATTGTACGCCTTCGATACATTGGCTTTTATATGCCTATTATAGGCGGGCTAATTATTATAGCGATAAAGATCACATAGTATGACGGTCTCATGATTCAATATACTGAGATCTTTGTGTGATGTGGGTTCTATTTTTCAAGTGAGGAACGAAGGGGGCTCCTTATAGGAAGGTGGTAAAAAAGAAATATGACAACAGAAAAAATAGGTTTTTGGATGAAATGTTCAGCTTGCAGGGCAGGGTTATCCAGACGTTTCGTGTCGCATTTTATGTGCTTCGCCTCTCATTTCTCTTATCTTCTACTCTGTCGCTTTGTGTATATATTATTGTTTTTATTGTAATTTCATGTGTGATTGCTTTTTTCTTTGCTCTTTGTTTTCGTAATTGTCACTGATATCACACTTTGATTCCATGGGTACAAAAATCCAGTAAATGGCGTAAATGTCAACTTACCAAGTTGTCGGTTAATCCCTATGATTCGCTCATCAAATTCATAAAGATTGAATTAAGCAAAAAGTTTTATAAAGGGAAATACCATGATCACGACACTAGTAAATACCAACCTTATTAAATTGAACTTAGAAGCAACAACCAAAGACGGTGTGTTTTCTGAGCTAGCTGAAATGCTGTTTAAAAATAACCGCATCGATAATAAAGAAAACTTTCTAGCCGGTATTTATGCACGTGAAGCGCAGTGTGTGACTGCTGACATGGGCATTGCTTACCCTCACACTAAAAATGCGGCGGTTATTGAACCCGCTATTGCAGTGGGTGTGTCAAAAACAGCCATCGAGTACGGCGCAGATGATGACCAGCCAACCGTATTTTTCATGATTGCCTCACCAGAAAGCGGCGACCACCATATT
Source organism: Photobacterium sp. 270122K (assembly GCF_059941365.1). Lineage (NCBI taxonomy): Bacteria > Pseudomonadati > Pseudomonadota > Gammaproteobacteria > Vibrionales > Vibrionaceae > Photobacterium > Photobacterium sp. 270122K. Next base: position 289,074 of record NZ_JBPOEN010000004.1, on the reverse strand, counting down.
TATGCACTACAAGCGCTATTTGAAAAGTTCGGTGATGACCTTATTGCCGATATGCAAAAAGCGACCACGGAACAACAAATTTTAGATCTACTGACTAATTAACTTTTAGGATTACTTTTATGTCAACGATTGCAGCTACGCATAATCAAAGTGATTGGAAACAAACTTTATCCAAATTGAAAGGACACTTGTTGTTCGGTACGTCTCACATGTTGCCTTTCGTGGTAGCGGGTGGTGTGTTATTGGCCCTAGCGGTAATGGCAACCGGTAAAGGTGCGGTACCAGATACGGGTGTGCTTGCAGATATTTCGACGATTGCGATCAAAGGCCTTGTGCTTTTCCCAATCATTCTGGGTGGTTTCATTGGTTACTCTATCGCGGATAAACCTGCACTAGCGCCTGCGTTTATCGCTTCTGGCATCATGGCGGATTTGGGCGGTGGTTTCCTTGGCTGTATCGTCGCGGGTTTCATCGCGGGTGGTGTGGTTCTTCAGCTTAAGAAGCTACCGATTCCTGCTCACCTAAGTGCACTGGGTGTGTACTTCATCTACCCATTGGTTGGTACCTTGGTATCTGCAGGTATCGTTATGTGGGGCCTAGGTGCGGCTATCTCTTCTTTCATGGTGAACATGAATGAATTCCTAGCATCTATGGCAGGTTCGTCTAAAGCGGTACTGGGTGCGATTCTTGGTGGTATGACGGCGTTCGATATGGGCGGCCCAATCAACAAGGTAGCGACACTGTTTGCTCAAACGCAGGTAGACACACAGCCATGGCTAATGGGTGGCGTGGGTATCGCAATCTGTACACCACCACTGGGTATGGCACTAGCGACGTTCCTATTTAAGAAGAAATTCTCGAAAGAAGAGCAAGAAGCGGGTAAAGCAGCAGCAATCATGGGTTCAATCGGTATCTCTGAAGGTGCTATCCCATTCGCAGCGAACGACCCAATGCGTGTACTTCCTTCAATCGTAGCGGGTGGTATCGTAGGTTGTGTATTCGGTTTCCTAACAGACGTACTACTGCATGCACCTTGGGGCGGTCTAATCACTGCACCAGTCTCTAGCAACATCCCAATGTACGTGGTTGGTATTGCACTAGGTTCTCTAACAACAGCAGTGATTGTTGGCTTCTGGAAGCCCGTGTTTGAAGAAGATACCGCAGCCGTTGAAGCACCAGTACAAACTCAAGCGGCACCTGTTGCAGGTGAAGGCGAGTACGATGTACTAGCAGTAACATGTTGTCCTTCTGGCGTAGCACACACTTTCATGGCAGCAAAAGCGCTAGAGAAAGCCGGTGTTGCAGCGGGTATCAAGATTAAAGTTGAAACACAGGGTTCTAACGGCCTAGTGAATAAGCTAACAGCAAAAGATGTGGCAAACGCGAAGTTCATCATCCTTGCTCATGATATCCCAGTGAAAGAATCAGAGCGTTTCGCCAACATTCGCCAAGTTGAATGTTCTACGAAAGAAGCAATGAAAAACGCAGCAACACTGATTAAAGCCTAAGTGTTCTTGCAATAAGTACAAATGAAATAATAGCTAACGCAATACATGGGGACCAATAGGTCCCCATCCTTAAGATGGTTTCGTTATTCATATTCATGATGTGAATACCAAAGTTATCCTACGGGCCTGTTTACTTTCTCTTTTTATTATTTTTTGATGTAACGATATATTTTGCCCTGGTTAATTTTCCGTTCTTGCTGATACCGATCACTTGAAGCGATGCATGACATTTGTCGATAAACACGGTCATATCATAATGACAATACGTTGACGGCAAATATAACAGGTGATGAAAATTAACAGCGCAAGATATTACCCGGCTAATTAATGGGAAACGCCCTATTAATACAAAAGAGAATACACCCAATGACATCTCAACGGCATTATTTGTCTATTCCTGTCGATAGTCACGCTTTTACTTTTATCGGTCAGCCACTTAGCGAAAGCTGTTTTTCTTCACGTAGTGCGTTGAAATACGATATCGAACTGCATTTCTTCATGACGTCAGAACCTTCAAACGTCATGACTGCCATGAAATATAGCATCAAATAAAATATTCAATAAAACACGCAATAAAAATCCGTAATAAAAAATACAGACGGCGTTATATCCCTTCCTCCCCCTTAAGGGAAATAACGCTTTATAACCATAACTATTCGTGGACATAACAATGAATCTGAAAAGAACCCTTATTTCAACCGCAGTGATCGTTGCCATGCTAGGCCTTGCGGGCTGTAACAGCGATAATGATACTCAAGATAAAATTGGTGAAGTGGTGAATAAATCACTGATTAAATATGTTGACCCATTTATTGGCACGGGCGCTGATGGCCACACCTTCCCAGGTGCTGTCTACCCTGGCGGCATGGTGCAGCTTTCTCCTGATACGGAAATGGAAGGTTGGGGCTCTGCTGCGGGTTATTTTGACCACGGTAAAAAAGAAGACATTCCTGTTTACGGTTTTTCTCATACCCACCTTTCTGGAACGGGTATCACGGATTTAGGTGATATTCTTATTCTGCCATTCACTGAAAAAGGCAATGCGACTTATAACACCTTCGATAAAGAAAATGAAAAAGCGGAAGCGGGTTATTATTCTGTCGAATTAAACCGTGGTGACATTAAAGTGGAATTAACCACATCGCCACGTGTGGGCTACCACAAATATACCTTTAAAGAAGGCACCACGCCGTTCCTTAAACTCGATTTAGACCACACGCTGAATAAAAGCTGGGGCAACCGTACCACGATAGGTGATATCGAATTCATTGATGAATACACCGTGCGTGGCAAACGAAGTTCTGACGGCTGGGCGAATAACCAGCACATCTATTTCTACGCTAAATTCAATCAACCTATCGTAAAAGCGACGGGCATGATCGACGGTGTGGAAACCGACATCGCCCTTGAAAACGATGCGATTCAAGCGACTAAGAGCATTGCTTACCTAGAGTTTGCACCTTCAGATAAACCTATCGAACTAACCCTTGGCTTATCTCCAACCAGTGTGCGTGGTGCGAAGAAAAACTTGGATGCAGAAGTTACTGAATGGGGCTTTGATAAGGTACTGAAAAAAACGCAACAAGCATGGCATAACGAGCTAGCAAAAGTGTCTGTGAAGGGTGGTACGGAAGAGCAGAAAGAGATTTTCTACACGGCGATGTATCACGCCAATATTGCACCGATGGTATTCCAAGATGTGGACGGCACATACCGTGCGATGCGTACTCAAGAGCTGAAAAACGCAGGCGATATACCAAACTATTCCATCTATTCGATGTGGGATACCTTCCGTGCATTCCATCCCTTGCAGACCATTATTAACCCAGATCGCGCTGAAGAATACGCGAACGATCTGATCCGCAAGTACAAAGACGGTGGCATCTTACCGAAGTGGGAGCTGCAAGGTCACTATACGGGTACTATGATTGGTTTCCCTGCAATTTCGATCATTGCGGATGCCATGGCGAAAGGGCTGGATGTCGACGCGCAAGACGCGTTGGAAGCGGCTGAGTTTACAGCGCGCTACCACGAAGAAAGCGAGTTCCCTGATTGGACGGCTGACCAAAACATCGGTGCGGCGAACGTGGTGCAAGTCAAAGTGTATGAAGACAATGGCTTCGTTCACCACGGTTACTGGAACTCTGCATCCTACACATTGGAATTCGCTTACGGTGACTGGGCGGTCTCTGAAATCGCACGTATGGCGGGTGATGTGAAGGTGCAAGAGGAGTTTCTTGCACGCGCCGATAACTGGCTACATCACTGGGATGGCGAAACCGGTTTCTTGCGTCCGAAGAACCATCCAAACAGTTCAAGTGCAAACAAACCACCATTGGCGTTTAACCAGCCTGTTGACGAATCTCGCGAAGATGAGTGTGTGACTGTTGCGTGGCCAAATCACCCAAGCGGCGAATCTCTAGAATGTCCGCTTCTTGATTTCGACCCATATTACGTCGATGAATTTGCCTTTACCGAAGGCAATGCATGGCAATGGAAATTCCAGCCAATGCATGACTTTGCGCGTCTGAAGCAAGAAATCTACAACGCAGATGTGGCGAACAACAAAGAAACGACACCAGAGAAAGCCTTCCGCGAAGATTTGGATGAGTTGTTTACGGCACGTTCATCAAACACCGGTGAAGAGCTGCCTGACTTAACTGGTTACATTGGCCAGTACATGCACGGTAACGAACCGTCACACCACATTCCTTACTTGTACAACATGACGGATGAACCTTGGAAAGCGCAAGAGTACTTGGATCGCATTATGGCAGAAATGTACACCATCGAGCCGACGGGCTTGATTGGTAACGAAGACGTCGGCCAGATGTCTGCGTGGTACATCATGTCAGCGATGGGCTTCTATCAAGTCTCGCCAGCAGACCCGTCTTACTCCATTGGTCGCCCGCTGTTTGATGAAGTAGCTATCGATGTTGACGGCGGTACGTTCACCATCGTTGCTGACAATAACAGCCCACATAACAAGTACGTGAAATCCGTCACCATCAACGGCAAAGAACTCTCTAACGAGTTGACCTTTGAGCACAGTGAAATCAAAGCAGGCGGCGAGCTTCGCTTCGTGATGACCGGCGATAAGAAAGAAGCCATGCAAGCGCAATAAGCGCATTTATTCAGACAATGAAGGGGAAGCGGTCAGTTTCCCCTCATCAGGACAAGGACATCACATGAATTTCTCAAAAAGCATGATCACCACCGCAGTGATCGCCGGTTTAGTGGGCTTGGTCGGTTGCAACGATGATGATACGACCAGCAAAACGCAGGTGGATACCAGTACGCTAAAATACGTCGACCCGTTTATCGGTACCGGATTTAACGGCCATACCTTCCCGGGACCGGTGGTGCCGGAAGGCATGGTGCAATTGTCGCCAGATACCGAGCTGATGGGCTGGCACTCGTCATCGGGCTATCACTACGACAAGAAAACGCTGTTTGGTTTCTCCCATACTCACTTGTCAGGCACCGGCATGGGCGGCTTAGGCGACATTTTGTTCCTGCCGTTTACCGAAGACAAAGCCAAGTACATTGAAGATACCGACGATTACAAGCAGGCGATTTCCGTCAAGATGGATAAAACCTCTGAAGTGGCGGAAGCGGGCTATTACGCGGTGAACATTACGGATAATGGCATCAAAGCGGAACTGACGGCGTCTGAGCGGGTGGGCTTCCACCGCTATACCTATCCTGAAGATCAACCGCAGCGTTTGAAGATCGACCTCAACTCGATTTTGAACAGCGACTGGGGTTCGACGTCACTGCGTAACAAGCTGACCGTCAGTGAGGATGGTTACAGCGTGACCGGTGAACGTGATGCGGCGCATTTCTCCGGTTGGGCGAAAAACCAAAAAATCTTCTTCCATGCCACCTTTGATAAGAAAATCAAAGAGGTGTATATCCTGGCAAACGGCAAGCCGGTGGACGGTCTGACCGCCGAGCACGTTACATCGTTGATCTATGATGACGCGGGTAAACCGACTAAGCGTATTAAGGCTGATGTCACTGCCTACATTGAGTTTGAAGATGGCGGTTCACAGCAGTTGAACGCACAAGTGGCATTGTCGGCGGTCGATGCCGACGGGGCATTGAATAACCACGCAGCAGAAGCCGATATGTCGTTTGATACCGCGCGCACGCAAGCGCGTGAGAAGTGGGCCAAGGCGCTGAATTTCACGATTGAAGGCGGTACGGAAGCGCAGAAGGAAATCTTCTATACCGCGCTGTATCACACCAAAATTGCGCCGCAGGTTCACCAAGATGTTGATGGAAGCTTCCGTGGCATGGGCAAAGGCTCAATCCGTGAAGGCGAGGGCGAGTATTCCATCGCGTATGGCCAAGCGACAGAAGAGCTGCCGAACTTCTCGGTGTATTCATTGTGGGATACCCACAAAGCCCTGCACCCGCTAAAAACCATTACCGAGCCGACACGTGCTGTTCAGTATGCGAAGAACTTGGTGCAGAAGTACACCGAAAGTGGTTTGTTGCCGAAGTGGGAACACTTAGGGGATGAAACCGGCACCATGGTGGGCTACCCCGCTGTGGCTGTGATTGCCGATGCGATCACCAAGTTCCCGGATGCGTTTACCCAAGAAGAGAAAGCCCTTGCATTGAAAGCGGCAATTGATTCATCGACGTACGACAATTATGCCGCGCTTGCTACTGAGTGGGATGTACCTGTGTTGAATCGTACTCTGACCAAGCACATCGATTACATTGAGAAGAATGGCTTTGCGCCTGCTATCCAACGTGATGCCGATGGTGACCCGATTGAGCCAGACCATACCATTGAGTCCGTGTCATACGGCCTAGAAAATGCTTTCTATGACTGGGCGATTGCCCAAATTGCCAAAGCCGCTGGGGATACCGAGGCTGAAGCGACATACCTGAAACGTTCGAAGGGTTATCAGAAGTATTTCGATCATAACCCGAGTGAGTACGCTGAGCATGGCGTGACAGGCTTTATGCGTCCGGTGATGATTGATGAAAGCTTCATGACGCCGTTTGATCCGTACGGCACCGCGCATGAGACGGGTAACTATACCGAAGGGAATGCGTGGCAGTGGACATGGTTTGTGCCGCACGACATTGCGGGTTTGAAAAACATCATGGGTGGTGAGACGGCTTTCCAGAAAAACTTGGAAGCGACATTTACCGCCAAGATCACCGGTGATGAAACGGCCGATATGTCCGGTCTGATCGGTCAGGTGGCCTTCGGTAATGAACCATCCCACCATATTCCGTACTTGTACAACTGGACAGCAGAGCCATGGAAGACTCAGGAAGTGGTCGACTATATTCTGGATGACATGTACTTCGCTGCACCGGAAGGGGTGATCGGTAACGAAGATGTGGGTGCGATGTCAGCGTGGTATGTGATGTCGGCGTTGGGCTTCTATCAGGTCAATGCGGCGGATCCAACTTATACCATTGGCCGTCCACTGTTTGATAAAGCGGTGATCCCGGTTGATGGCGGTACGTTCACCATCACCACAGAAAACAACGCTGACAACAACATGTACGTCAAGTCCGTTACCATTAATGGCAAAGCACTGGATGACGGCTTGTTCTTCAATCACACCGAGTTCAAACCGGGCGGTGAGCTGAAGTTCGTAATGACGGGTGATAAAACCCAAGCGATGGGCGCCCAGTAATACATATTGCTATTTTACATGACAAATAGGCTTGCATCTGCAGGCCTATTTTTTATGTGTTTTTTCTTTTTTCTTTTTTCTTTTTTCTTTTTTCTTTTTTCTTTCTAACATCATTCTTTCTCTTCTCATTTTTTACATCTTCCTTTTATTGTTTTTTGTATAAATCACCTGTATTTGATTCGCCGTTGATTATTTTTTATGCTCTGTGGATGGCGGTAAATATGACAATATTGAAATATATTTCAGTCTGACACATTTTGGCATAAATAGTTACAGGCTGAATATGTGATGTTGCTTCTATTTATTGGAAATACAGGAAAGTGCGGTTTCGCATCATGCACAAGCAATAGGACAATTCTGCACAAAGGGAAAACTATGAGCTTGGATGAATAGTGAAGTTGTTATTCTCTGTATTTTCCGAACGCATGTCACAAATTGACATCAAATGACATTTTATCATGTCATTTGATGATTTTTGATTTGGGTTTAACTAATTGTTTTTATTGTATTTTGTGGCTTTGCGTGATGCGCTGTGATTATTTATCGTTCGCAATTGTCACTGGCGTCACACTTTAATGGCGCAGGTACAAAAGTCCAGTGAATGCTAAAAAAGTCAACTTACCAAGCGGAAATTTAATCCCTATGATTTCTCCATTCCCAGTGTCAGGTATGCCTGTCGTTAATTAAAAAAACGACAATAAATAGCTTCGATAAATATTGATGCTATGTTTGTCTGATTAATGGTATGTCTATCTGTAAATATTGTTTTTGTTATTTTAAATGGTAATTCGTTATTTGCATTTGAGAATGTGAATAACGAATTATCCTATGGGCAGTTTTACTTTCCATCTAAAAAATACAATAAAAGGTATAGTAATGAAATTTCAACGTAATGTACTTTCTCTTGCGGTGTTTGTTGGTATCGTTGGTTTGACGGGGTGTAATGACGAGACCACACATATTACCAATATCACACCCGAGCCATCTATCCCAACGACGCCGCTGGAGCCGAGCACACCAGTGTCACCGGTTGAAGTGGATCGTTCATTAACGCGCTTTGTGGATCCCATGATCGGTACCGCTGCCAGCGGCCATACCTTCCCGGGTGCCGTGGTGCCTGCGGGTATGGTGCAGTTGTCGCCAGATACCTTTGTCGGGTCTGAAATTGATCATGAATCGGACAAAAACCCTTGGCACTCTGCGTCAGGTTACTGGGATTCGTCAGATTACTCAGAGAACGGCATTATCGTTGATAAAGATGTCCCAATTTACGGTTTCTCTCACACCCACTTGTCGGGGACGGGGGCAACGGATCTGGGTGATATCTTAGTCCTGCCTTACAGCGACATGAAAGATACCCTGATTAATGCCTTTGATAAGTCCAACGAGCACGCCAGTGTGGGTTACTACAAAACCAGGCTGAATGAAGGCAACATTGACGTTGAACTGACCACCACCAAGCGTGTGGGTTTGCACCGTTATACCTTTGAAAAAGGCGCTGACCGTAATATTAAATTCGATCTCGGCCATACACTGCTGAACAACAACGGCGAAACGCTAAAGACCAAAATCGAAATTTTGGATGACTACACTATTCGTGGCCGTAAAACCTCTACCGGTTGGTTCCAGGGGCAAGACCATCAGGGCCAAGATATTTTCTTCTATGCCAAATTTAATGAGCCAGTAGCGAAAGCACTATTAGGTACCGGAGAAAGTGCGCCGGATGATAAGGAGATGCGCCAAAATTACGTGTATCAGGGCGATGATATGACGGCGTACCTAAACTTTGGCCCGGGTGATAAAGCCATTGAAGTGCGCGTAGCGATTTCGCCTGTGAACTGGCATGGCGCACAGAAAAACCTGGAAGCCGAAGCCATGACCTATGACTTTGCCAAGGTGAAAGATCAGGCGGAATACGCGTGGGCAGAGAAACTGTCTAAGGTGAAAGTGGAAGGCGGCACGGACGCTGAAAAAACCAATTTCTACACCGGCCTGTATCACATGATGATTGCGCCGATTGAGTTCTATGATGTTGATGGTAAGTACGTTGACATGCTGGGTACGGTGCGCACGCTAGAGAAGGGCGATACGCCAAACTATTCCATTTACTCCACATGGGATACGTTCCGTGCGGTACACCCGCTGTGGACCATTATCGATCCGAAGCAAGCGACGCTGTACGTCAAAGATTTGATCCGTAAATCGAACGATGAGTTTGGCATGCTGCCGAAGTGGGAAGGCCACGGTTCTGAAACCGGCACCATGATTGGTTACCCGTCGACGGCGATTCTGGGTGATGCGGTGACGAAAGGGCTGGTGGATGCGCAAACCGCACTGGATGCTTCGGTGAAATCGGCCCGTTACCGCCCGCACGATTTTCCACAAATCAATGATGGGATCTTAACGTCTCTGATGGCGGGTCAGTTAAATTACCATGTCAAAGAGCAGTGTGTGCGAGCGCCAAACTGGAACTCCGTCTCTTACTCACTGGAATTCTCGTTCTACGACTGGACCATTGCTGAAATGGCCAAAGCCGCCGGTGACATGCATACCTATGATGAGTTTAAAGCGCGCTCTTATAACTCTTTAATGCATTGGGATGATAGTGTTGGTTTCTTCGTACCGACAGAATTGAAAGACGGTGACCCATGTGCATTTAAATACTCAACGGAGACATTTAGTCCATATAAAGCGGATCCACTGTATTTCACCGAAGGTAATGCGTGGCAGTGGCAATGGGCCTTCATGCAGGATCTGGACAAGCTGACCGAAGTCATGGGCGGCACCAGTGGCTTAAATGAGAAGCTGAACAATTTGTTTACGGCAGACTCAGACCAAGGTGATCAGCATCAGGATATGACGGGCTACATTGGCCAGTACATCCACGGGAATGAGCCGTCACACCACGTGATTTACTTGTACCAGCGCACAGAAGAAGCGTATAAGACGCAGGAATATTTGGATCAGGTGTACAAGACATTCTATACCCCAACACCGGACGGCATTATCGGTAATGAAGATGTGGGTCAGATGTCAGCGTGGTACATCATGTCGGCACTGGGCTTCTATCAGATTTCACCGACCGATCCAACGTACACCGTCGGTCGTCCTATTTTCAACAAAGCAACGGTTCATATTGGTTCCGGTTTATTTACTGTGATTGCAGAAAATAACAGCCCTGAAAATATGTATGTGAAATCGGTGACTATCAATAATAAGCCACTGAACTCGTTTAATACCTTTGAGCATGAAGAGTTCAAAGCCGGTGGTGAATTGCGTTTCGTCATGACGGGCGATAAATCACAGGCCATGAAAGCCAATCTTGCACAGTAATGAATATTGCATAAAAGGGGCGCTCGCCCCTTTTTTAAGAATTAATTTGTTTGGAATATCAAAATGACATTTAAACGGAATGTATTATCCATTGCCGTGCTATTGGGCATGGTGGCGTTGACGGGCTGTAATAGCGATTCATCAAATAATAATGACGGCAATACGTTAGAACCTGGGCTGTCGAAAAATACGGTTCTGAAATATGTAGATACCCTCATTGGCACCAAAGGACTGGGAAATGTTAACCCGTCTCCTGTTATGCCTGAAGGCATGATCCAACCGTCACCTGATAACTATGATCCTAATGGTTGGAATGGCAAAGGTTCACCGTCTGAATACGATCCGTCAAATAAATACCTGTCTGGTTTTACCATGACACATATTTCAGGTGCGGGTAAAGGCGATTTAAATGATTTCGCATTCCTGCCGTACTCTGATTTTAATACCGATGCGCCAACCATGAACAAAGAAACAGAAACGGCGGAAGTCGGTTATTATTCTGTTGAATTGATTGAGACCGGCGTTAAAGCCGAACTCTCCGCGACCGATCGCGTTGCGTTCCAACGTTTCACGTTTAATAAAGGTGGCGATCGTAAAGTTCGTATTGATTTACAGCATGAGCTATTAGAACAATACGGCAACCACTCACGTAATATTTATTATAAGCGTATTAATGATACCACCGTAGTGGGTGCGCGTACCTCGAATGAATGGGGACAGTGGCAAACCGTCTTCTTCGTCGCTGAATTCTCTGCGCCGATTGTGGAAGAAAACCTCTACGCCAAGCTGGCATCTGAAAGCCAATTATCACCGGTTGATGCCACTGAAGTTGGCCTCGCCGACTACCGTGGTTACGCTGAACATAAGCAGATGCCGAACGAGCCCGCGCCAGATGCCGACCGTTTAGCTAAGCGTGCCAACGATATCATGACCCACTTGAACTTTGGTGCGGGCGATGAGCCAATCACGGTGAAAGTGGCCATTTCTGGTACCAGCGTGGAAGGGGCAATGAAAAACCTCGACGCTGATACCAACGACTTTGACTTTGATGCGGTGGTGGCGAAAAACCGCAACGCCTGGATTGATGTCTTGGGTGAGTTTGAGCTGGAAGGCGCAAAAACCGCTGACAAGACCATGTTCTACACCTCGCTGTACCGCACTTTTGTCGCGCCGTTTGTTTACCAGGATGTGGACGGTAAATACCGTGGCATGGACGGCAAAGTGCATCAAGCCGAAGACGGTTTCACTAACCTGTCTGTGTACTCCATGTGGGATACCTTCCGTGCCTCTCACCCACTGAAAACCATTATCGACAAAGATCGTGCGATTGATTACGTCCATGATTTGATCAACAAATTCAAGACCGGCGGGGTACTGCCAAAGTGGGAACTGCACTCTGATTACACCGGTGAAATGGTGGGTTACCCAGCGGTATCCGTGATTGCCGATACCATGGTGAAACACCCTGAAGCCTTTACCCAAACTGATTTTGAATTGGCTTTACAGGCGGCGGATGTCTCGGCCAACTTTGATGAGTCCATTACTGAAAGCTGGGTGCCTTACCGCGATGCATGGAACGGAGATAAGCGTTTCACTGTCATGACCCGTCACGGCCAATACGCGGAAGAGTTGGGCTATGTGCCGGCCAATGTGAAATGGAACCCAGACGAGGATAAAAATAAGCCCGCGTATGTCGAAGGCCTAAAACAAGATAAATACGATGAACTGGTGAATGAATCGGTCGCGTACGGTCTGGAAAATGCGTATTACGACTGGACCATTGCACAGATCGCCAAATTGGCTGGCAATGATGAAATGTTCGCCCGTTACATGAAGCGTTCTGAAACCTTCAAGGCGTATTTTGACTATAACCCGGACTATTACGGCAAACTGCTGGGCAAAAATAACGAAAGCCTAGGGGCGACCGGTTTTATGCGTCCGGTGTATCAGGTGACAGGTTCAGCAACACCGGAGTTTGCCAATAACCTGAGCAGCCAGTGTCTGGATGACAACTTCAAGTTGGATATTCCAGGTGACAAAGATTACAACTGGTGTAAAGACCGCAAGAACTTGGTGCAAGGCGATCACTTCTGGCCATACCGTGCGGAGCACCGTGGTGAAGACTTCACCGAAGGTAACGCGTGGCAGTGGACCTGGTTTGCGCCACAAAACCTCAATGGCCTGGCGAACATCATGGGTGGTGATAAACAAGAACGGACGGATTATTCCGCGCCAGAAGTCATGACTGCGCAGGGCAAAGCGGCATTTTTGGCGAACCTTGACGCACTGTTTAATGCCGATTCCAAGGCGGATACGACGCAATCGCATGATATGTCAGGCTTCATCGGCCAGTTCGTGATGGGTAACGAGCCGGATCATCACGTGCCTTACCTGTACAACTGGACGGCAGAGCCGTGGAAAACACAGGAAATCGTTAATCAGGCAATGAACGACTTCTACCACCCGACCCATGAAGGTTTGATCGGTAACGAAGACGTGGGCCAGATGTCTGCGTGGTACATCATGTCGGCGCTGGGCTTCTACCAAGTCACACCAGGGGAGCCAACCTACACCATTGGTCGCCCGATCTTCGATAAAGCGGTGATCCCGGTGGGAGATGGCGGTCAGTTTACGATCACGTCGGATAATAATTCGGAAGAAAATATCTACGTGAAAAATGCGACGATTAACGGCAAACCGCTTGGGGAGAATTTATCGTTCCATCACCGTGAATTAAAAGACGGTGGTGTGCTGCACTTTGAAATGACCAACGATAAACAGCAAGCGTTAAAAGCTCAGTAATTTATATCCATATTATTAACTCATAAGAAAGAGGAGGTGTTTTATCTCCTCTCTTTTCCTACAAGCACGTTTATCAACAAGTACAACGTTATCGACAAGAAAACGTTTAATTATAAATAAGGCAGAAAATGGAATTTAAACAGAACATCTTATCTATTGCTGTATTTATGGGATTAGTCGGTTTAACTGGCTGTAATGATGAAACGATTAATTATAATGGTGATGTCGATGTTGCACCGCCAACGGTCACACCAGAAACGGGCAAACCGGTTTGTCCGCCGACGGGTGATGAAGAGTGTGACGATAAGCCAAGCACTGAAAAGCCGGTTATTGATATGGGCGTGCATACGCCAGTTGAATTTGCCGATATGGATGTGACTCGCCATGTGAATCCTTTTATTGGTACGGGTAACTTAGGCAATAACTACCCAGGTGCCACTACTCCTCACGGCATGGTGCAATTATCACCGAATAACGGTGCAAACGGTTGGGAATATATTTCCGGTTATTATTACCATGATGCGCGCGTGTCTGGTTTCTCACATACCCATTTATCCGGTGCGGGCGCAGGCGATCTGAATGATATTTTGGTGATGCCAATCAACAGCCGCTCAAATTATATGCTCAATGAAGGCTCGGCCACGCTGAACCTTGAAGCGTCCCGTTTCCAGCATAAAGATGAACAAGCCACTGCGGGTTATTACAAAGTTGACTTGATTGACTACGATATTACTGCTGAATTGACAGCATCTGATCGTGTCGGTGTACACCGTTATACCTTCCCGCGTGATAATAAATCCGAAATCATCGTTAACACCGGCTTTAAAATTAACTGGGACTACACGTCAGATTCATACCTGAAATGGGATAAAGAAAATAACCGATTAGAAGGTCACCGCTTCTCGGATGGTTGGGCAGCGAACCAGAAAGAATTCTTTGTGATGGAATTCGACCAGCCGATCAAAAACATCCGTTTTGCTTATTATGACAAAGACGGTAAACAGTACACTGATGCGCCAGCTGGCACGTTGGAAATCGGTGGCGAAACACTGGGTAAATACCAATACGCTCGTGCCTACGTCGAGTTTGATACCGCAAAAGCCGGTTTGACGGTAGAAGCGAAATTGGCGTTGTCCAACGTTGAAATCGGTAAAGAGGGAAAGACCGGTGCGTCACTGAACATGACGGAAGTGGCCGGCATGAACTTCGATGAAGTGCGTCAGGCCGCGACCAAGTTGTGGGAAGATGAGTTAGGCAAAATCCGTGTAGAAGGCGATTTGGATTACAAGCAAACCTTCTATACTGCTTTGTACCGCTCGTACTCAGGCCAAACCATGCTGTCTGATTTGGATGGTCGTTACCGTCAAACACACCAAGGCCGTAACGCCTACCCAGATGGTAATACCCCATGGGGTGACAAGATCGACACGCTAAAAGAGTCGATCCGTACTGCGGATGCTAACAAAGACGGTAAAGCCGATTACACCCGTTACGATACGTTCTCACTGTGGGATACCTACCGTGCGGTTCAGCCGTTAGCCTCTATCACCGAGCCTGCGCGTATTGCTGACATGGTGCTGTCGATGCTCTCTTATGCGGAAGAAGAGTGGACGAACGACAAGGGAGAAATCAAGCGCGGCCGTTTACCAGAGTGGACCTTCAAAGGTAACGAAACGGGCATGATGATGGGGATGCACTCCACCCCAATCATTTATGATGCGCTGTCGAAAGGCTACCTTGATGATCGCATGATCGACTTAGGCTTCTCTGATGCAGATCGTCAAGACGTGAAAGTGCGTCTGGTGAACGCAATGATCACTGATGCCCGTGCCGTGTCTAGCCAAGGTGTCGCATGGATTAAGGAATATGAAGCACAAGGCTACGTGCCAGCACAATTGCATGATACACCGCCTGACTCATACGGCGGCCACTCACCGTTTAAAGATTCATGGACCGCATCTTACTCGCTAGAGTACTCGATGAATGACTGGAACATCGCAAAATCCATCGCTCTTGTGATGGGTGAAGATGCACCGGAATACAAAGAGTTTGCGGACCGTTCAAATAACTGGCAGGCCCAGTTCGACTTTGGTGGCGAGAAGTACCAAGGTTGGTTTAAAGCGCGTGATAACGATGGTGAGTTCATTGATGCGGGTTGGGTAGACCCTAAGACGGGCAAGGCGGTCGGTAAAGACTGGCGTCCAGATATGTTTAACTGGGCGTTCTCTGAGTCGAATGGCTGGCAGTATTCCTTCAGCGTTCAGCACGACATTAACGGCTTGGTGGATCTGATGACCGAGTTTGAACAGTCTACGCTAGCGGGCGATGAAGTGGCGGAGCGCGGTGCCTTGTTTGCCGCACGTTTGGATGAGTACTTCAGTACGTACCCAGACCGTAACGCCGGTGATAACCAGTTCCCGGTATTTAATACGGGTAATCTCGGTCAGCACGTTCAAGGTAATGAGCCGGATATTCATGTGCCTTACCTGTACAACTACGTGGCACAGCCATGGAAAACCCAAGCAGCAGTCACAGCCGCGACTAACGTGTGTTACGACAACACCGCTGACGGTATCTGTGGTAACGATGACTTCGGTACCTTGTCATCATGGTTCGTGTTCCGTGCGCTCGGTTTCTTCCCGGTGAACTCTTCATCGGGCATTTACGAAATCGGTACGCCAATGTTTGAAACGGCCTCTATCGCCGTGGATAACGGCCAGCGATTCACTGTGAAAGCGAAGAACGTGAGCCGTGAAAACATCTTTATCCAATCAGCGACGTTGAATGGTAAAGACTTCAACCGCACGTACCTGACGCATGCGGAAATCATGCAGGGTGGCGACATTGAATTCTTGATGGGCGATAAGCCAAACCACCGTTGGGGTGCCAATATGGACACCGACACACCACCGGATTTGGGTATCGGTGAGTTCCTACACACGGATGCACTGCCAGCCGGTTCGCGTTAATTACCGTTAATCGTCACAATCAGTGATGGAATCACAAGCCTCTACGTTCCCCCGTAGAGGCTTTTTATTTTGTGGCGTGATATTCCAGCAGATACCCACATGCGAAGATGAATTCAATGTGGGCGTATTACATTGATGATGGCTGTTTGTTACTGATCTGCTTGGTTTATCACATATTGTATATGTTGAAGCATACATTGTTCAGCCTTGTCAGGATCGCTGTCTTCAATGGCTTGATAGATATTACAGTGATGCACATAGCTTTGTTCATGCAATTCAAAGAAGCTCTCTTTTTGTCGCGCTTTGATCAGCCAGTCGATGAATGCACTGTACATGCTGGATGCCATAGGGTTATTTAAGCACTCGATGATCGTAATATGAAACTGCACATCGGTTTCCACAAAGCCTTCGTAATCACCTAACTTCGCTTTATTGTTTGCGAGTGCGATTTTTAGTTTTTCTAAATCATTCTCTGTTCGTACCCGCGCGGCCTCTCGGACAACGGCCACTTCAAATAATTGACGAATCTGTTCAAATTGAACGCGTTCTGCTTGCTGGGCCAGCACGCCGATTGCAATGCCTGAGACATTGCTGATGACGGTTTCAACACAAGGGCGGGTTACTCGTGTCTTTTCTCCGCTTTTGATCTCGACTAAGCCTTTTTGTGCGAGCTTTTGCAAAGCTTCACGCACAGAAGGTCTGCCCACATTGAAGGCTTCCATTAAATCTCGCTCAGAAGGCAGTGTGTCACCTTCTTTTAGCGTGTGGTTAATGATTAATCGCTCTAGCTCATCACTGACGTGATCTGAGAGCTTCTTCTTTTTCAGAGGCTTCAAAGAGCCATTTCCAAAAGGTGACATCGCGTCCTCTAATTTACGAATGATTCCGTTAGTAACGCCGCAAAGTTGCATTTTAAATGTATGAAGTTAAAGGCTATTGCAATTCACAACGATGAGCTTGGTTGCCGTTCAGGCGATGATCCTAGTATACAGAAAAGGATCCTATTATACCATCTGTGATCATACTCACAGACAGTATACTGGTATGACAGCATACTAGTCTTATCAACTTAGAACAACACACAAGAGAATAAATCCATGAACTTATCCGGCTTATATGTAGCAACTCTGACGCCTTTTAATGCTGATGAAACCATCAACACTGAAGATTTAGCGAAACTGGTTGAATTCAACTGCCAATCAGAACTAGAGGGGC
Source organism: Photobacterium sp. 270122K (assembly GCF_059941365.1). Lineage (NCBI taxonomy): Bacteria > Pseudomonadati > Pseudomonadota > Gammaproteobacteria > Vibrionales > Vibrionaceae > Photobacterium > Photobacterium sp. 270122K. Next base: position 271,578 of record NZ_JBPOEN010000004.1, on the reverse strand, counting down.
TTTATGTTGGCGGTTCAACCGCTGAAGCGTTTATGTGCTCAACAGAAGAGCGTATTCAGGTACTTGAAATTACGGCTGATAAAGCATCTGCTGATAAAAAATTGATTGCGCACATTGGTGATATTTCAACGCGTAAGAGTGAAACGTTGGCAAAAGCGGTACGCGATCTGCGTTATGATGCGATTTCAGCAGTTACTCCGTTCTATTACCCAGTCGGATTTGCGCAATTGAAACAACATTATCAAGACATTATTCAGGCATCGGGTAAGCCAATGATTGTTTATAATTTCCCTGCTTTTGCTGGCGTGAATTTATCTGGCGATCAAATTGAAGAATTGCTTAATATTGATGGCGTAGTTGCGCTTAAACAGACATCGGCAAACTTATACCAAATGGAACAAATTACTCGCCGTAACCCTGATATGACGGTGTACAACGGGTTTGATGAAATTTTAGTGTCGGGTTTGGCCGTTGGTGCGAAGGGCGGTATCGGTTCTACTTATAACGTTCAAGCTCAACGTATCTCGAATATCTACAATGCGATTCGTAACAATGATGTGGCAACAGCAACGGCATTACAGCGCGACGCTAACATTGTGATTGATACTTTGGTAGAAGGTGGCGTTATCCCATCTTTGAAGTATGTACTGAAAGCGAAGGGTATTATTCAAAATGAGACATGTCGTCGCCCAATGAATGCTGTCAGCGCTGAAAATAAAGCGAAACTGGAGGCATTGATCGAGAAAGGGTTATGTTAATCGGTTTAGATATTGGTGGGACGAAAATTGAAGGAGTGTTAGTTGAACCTAACACTCTGGAAGTGGCGAAAAAGATTCGCGTTCCCACACCTAAAACGAATTATGCTGATTTCCTCTGTGCGGTGAAAGGCGTGATTGATGCATTGGTAGAAACGTCAATCATGTCTATTGGTATTGGGTGCTGCGGGTCGGTATCGTCAGATTCAGGGTTGATGAAAGGTGCAAATATTTTGTATCTGAATGGCCAACCTTTTCTGCGAGATATACAGGCGACTTATCCCGTACCTGTTGAAATGTCGAATGATGCAAATTGTTTGGCTATTTCAGAATTTAAAACCGGTGCTGCAAGTGATGCCGCTTCTTCTTGTGTTGCGATCATCATCGGAACTGGGTGTGGCGGTGGCGTCATTATCAATAGTGGAATCGTTGAAGGGAAACATGGGCTTGCGGGTGAGATCGGTCATAATCCATTACCCGGTTATTCGGTAGAAAAAGACGGTGAGTCGGTAACGTGTTATTGCGGTTCAACTAACTGTAATGAATCCTTTGTTTCTGGTACTGGGTTTGAAAGAAGCTATGCGCTGAAGTATCCACCACTGAAAGCAAAACAGATATTTGATAGTGCACAGCGCGGGGATACGCAGGCATGTGCGCATATTGAATTGTTCTGTGACCAATTAGCACGAGTTATTGGCTCACTTGTTAATGTTATTGACCCCGATATTATCGTATTAGGGGGGGGACTATCTAATCAAGATATTATTTACCAACAAATTGAAAATAGCATTGGAATGTATACCTTCACTAAGTCAATAACGACAAAGGTGGTGAAGGCGAAACACGGTGATTCAAGTGGTGTTATTGGCGCAGCCATGCTCCCATTAATGAAAGGCAAAATTTCGAAATAGTAAAACATTATGCCGATATATATCGGCATAAATTGAATTTCATTTAAGGAATGATAAGAATGAAACTGAAAACAGGTATTGTTAGCCTATCTACAATTATTGCAACATTTCTATCATTAGGCGTAAATGCCACCACGCTACGTTTGGCTGATACGATGCCAACAGGTGTACCAAATTCTGATGGTGTTTATTATTTTGCAGATAAGGTTGAAGAGTATTCAAATGGTGAACTTACGGTAAAAGTGTTTTCAAATGGTATTCTTGGTAACGAACGTGAAAATGTTGAACACCTAAAACAAGGTGTCATTGATATGGCGCGTATCGGTGCAGCAACACTTGACAGTTTTACTGATTCTGTTAAACCTGTAACGTTGCCCTATATTTTCAATAATACCGATCACCTTATTCGATCTATGGATGGTGATGCAGGGAAAACGTTGTTTACCGAAATGGAAAAGGACGGTATTCATCCCTTGAATTATTTTGTTGTTGGTGCTCGTTCTTTCTACACCAAGAGCAAACCTATCCATACCCCTGACGATCTCAAGGGGATGAAAGTACGCGTTATGCCCTCTCAGATGGCGATTAAAACAATGGAACTGTTAGGCGCATCGCCAACGCCATTGCCGATGGGGGATGTGTACGCAGCACTTCAGCAAGGGGTGATTGATGGTGCCGAAAATGCCCCTCAAGCACTGATCGAACACGGTCATGGTAACGTGTCGAAGTATTTTTCATTTGATGAGCACTTCAATTATCCAGAATTTATCTTGATTTCAGAAAAAACCAAAAAACGATTAAGTAAAGAAGAACTGGATATTATTGAGCGTGCAGCAAAAGATGCGACAGTCTATGAAATTACACTAGCCAAGAAAGCGATTGATCAGGCTATTGCTGAATCCAAAGGTAAGATTCAATTTAATGAAGTCGATAAAGCGTTATTCCAAGCGAAAGTACAACCGCTTTATAAAGAAGTTACCGATTCAAATCCTGAATCTAAGTTGATCATTGAACAAATCAACAGCGCTATATAATTACTCACTATAAGGGGCTTATATAGTCGTAAGCCCTTTTCTGTTTTAGAGTTTTTAAATCATGAAAGAAAAAATAAATAAAATATTTGAATACGCATTGGGTTCCATGTTTGTATTGATGTTAATATTAACTATCTGGCAGGTGGCATCACGATTCATATTTAATGATCCAAGTACCTTTACAGAAGAAGCTTTACGCTTCATGATTATCCTTATGGTTATTTTAGGATCAGGATATGCAACATTAAATGATATGCACTTTGGTATGGCATTATTAAGCAATTCATTGAAAGGAACAAAAAAACGTTTTATTGTTTTGTTTAATCATATTATATCATTGGTGTTTAATATCTCTGTATTTATCTACGGTGGATATATAGCTGCATCATCCAATATGGATCAAACATCCCCAGTGTTAGGGATACCTCTTGGTGTTATTTATTCGGCTTTCGTTGTGTCTGGTTTTCTATGTTCAATTATCAGTATTATTAAAATAAAAGAAACATTCAGTCAAGGAGAGACCGCATAATGGATATATCACAACTATCTGTTCTCATGTTGTTAGTGACGTTTGTATTATTGTTGGTATCCGGTGTACCCATTGGTATTACGATGGTACTGGCGGCATTAGTCTCTATCGCTCCCTTTATCCCACTAGAAAGCTCCGTCTTCATTGCAACGCAGAAAATGTTTGCGGGATTGGATAGCTTTGCATTGATTGCACTCCCTTTCTTTATCTTTGCCGGTAACATGATGAATCGTTCCGGTGTGGCTAATAAACTGATTGCGTTTTCGCAATTGATGATCGGTTTTATTCCTGGTGCACTGGCGTTAACAAATATCCTCGGTAACATGATTTTTGGTGCTATTTCAGGTTCGGCGATTGCCTCTGCAACCGCAATGGGTTCAACCCTGACGAATGCCCAGAAGAAAGAAGGGTATGATCCGGCATTCATTGCTGCTACGAATATAGCATCGGCGCCAACAGGGATGCTGATCCCGCCTAGTGGTCTTTTCATTATTATTTCACTGGTAACGGGGAGTTCAATTTCGGCTCTGTTCATGGCGGGGTATTTGCCGGGTATCTTAATGGGTATCGCTTGTATGGTCGTTGCTGTGTTTTACGCCAAGAAAAACCAGTACCCTGTCACCAAAATTCCTGCGTTTAAAGAAGCGGTACGTATCACGTTAGAAGCGATCCCTGTTTTGTTATTGGTGATCATTGTGATGGGGGGGATCCTATCGGGTATTTTCACTGCAACAGAAGCCAGTGCGGTGGCATCGCTATATGCCATCATATTAGCCGTGGTTTATCGCACACCGAAGCAAGAATATTGGACGGTTGTGATTGAGACAGTACGCGGTTCTGTACCGGTGCTATTTATGATTGCGGCCTCCGGCATTATGTCTTGGTCGTTTGCTTTTACAGGGATTCCTGATTTAGTGAAAGACTTCCTCGGCGGTATACCAAATCCGATTATGGTGCTGTTAGTGATCAACATTATGTTGTTGGTGATCGGCACTTTCATGGACGCAACGCCAGCGGTATTGATTTTTACTCCTATTTTAATGCCTGTTGCCACTTCGATTGGTGTGGATCCTGTGCACTTTTGTGTGATTGTGGTGATGAACTTGGCGTTAGGTATTTGTACACCTCCTGTGGGTACCTTGCTCTTTGCGGGCTCGGCCGTGGCAGGCGTATCTGTTGAACCGGTAATAAAAAAACTTATCCCTTACTTCATCGCACTGTTCATTATTCTCATGTTAGTGACCTATGTGCCGGCGATCAGTTTGGCGCTGCCTCGGTTATTTGGGTTGATTTAATATGCATGCCATTAAGCAGAAAATTATTCAGAAGTTGTCCCTGCAACTTCTGAATATCGGCAACGATAATCCGAAAATCGGGCGTCAGGATTTAACTTGGGTGATGTGTGAGTCGGGGTATTGGGTTGCAGGCTTTTATGTCGGCGAGCTCTGGCTGGCATACATGCTTACCGGAGACGAAAAATTTGCCAATCAAGCGCGTATGAGGAGGCCGTTTTTTGAGCACCTGTTAAATCAGCCATCACTCATTAATCATGATTTGGGTTTTCTATTTTCTTTAACGGAGGTTGCGCAATATAAGTTGACTGCGGATGCCTCAGCGAAGCAATTGGCACTTCGGGCGGCTGAGTCTCTGCGAGCACAGTATCAGCAGGTGGGCGAATTTATTCAGGCTTGGCCACTCACAAAAATCAATACTGAAAACCGGAATGAACTAGCCGCTGGACGTATGTTGATTGACAGTTTTGAAAATATGGCCTTACTGTTTTGGGCCCATCAACAAACGGGCATACAAAGTTTTTATGATGTGGCTTATGCGCATGCGAATACAGCGGTAAAACACCTTATTCGTGAAGATGGTAGTACTTACCATACGTATAAGTTCGATCCGGCGACTCAAGAGCCAATTAGAGGAGAAACGCTTCAAGGTTTTAGTGATGAGTCTTGTTGGTCGAGAGGACAAGCGTGGGCTATTCATGGGTTGTCGCAAATATATCGTTATACACAAGACGCAGATTTTCTCATCGCTGCAAATAAAGTGGCGACATATTGCATTGACAATCTTTCGCCAGAAGGGCTATGTCCTTGGGACTTTACCGCGCCGATCGATGATCGAGGCGTGATTTGGGATTCATCGGCAACGGCAATTGCTTGTGCAGGTTTAGCGGCATTGGCGGAATGCGATGAGGTTAATCGCGAATATTACCGCGATGCGGCAGTGCGCATGATGGAAGGCCTGTTAACACATTGCTCTTTATTGGATAACGATGAGGCGCAAGGGATGTTGGATTTTGGAGCCTATTTTGTTCAACGCGGTGCCGATCGTGCAATGCTCCCTTATGGCGATTATTTTTTCTTTGAAGCCGTGTTGAGATTAGAAGATCACCACGCCTTGTTTTGGTAATTTAGTGAGTAACGAATATGATTATTTCTGATATTGCGCACTGTGGTCAACACAGGCAAATTGACGCCATCATTCAACAAGTCATGGCGACGGATCCTCTTCACCTGTCGACCGGTGAGCATGTCATTGAAGGACGATTTGTGTTTTTTAATCGAGTCAGTGGTGAAACGCGCCTGATGCGAGATTCACTGTCTGAGGTGCATCGCCAATATATTGATGTCCATATTGTCTTAACCGGCCAAGAGACAATTGGGTATGGCATTCAACCAGCGGATGCGGCATGTATGTCTGATCAACGTTTTGACAATGATGCACAATTGAATACCAGTGTGAATGATGAGCAATTTGTCACACTTCATCCTCATCAATATGCCATCTTCTTTCCGGGGGAATGGCACCGTCCAATGATTGCTTCTGTCTTGCCGGATAAGATTGAAAAAGTGATCATTAAGATTGATAAAACGTTTCTTGATTAGTCGTAATAGCTACTTGAGATAATGAATGATATACCGCCGATCTCTCGGCGGTTTTTTATCTTATGTTTTAGATTTCCCACGTATCCCTCCTCTCTCCCTTCGACATTTTATCCACTTTTCCTTGTTTACACTGGTTGTCGGTGGCTGGCCTATTGACCACCAATAGCCTGTCGTCTTTTCCTGATAACAACGTATCACAAGCAAGGAATATCCAATGAAAAAAGCATTGTCGCTGCTGACGTTATGCCTGCTCTCGGCAGGGGCGTTTGCAGATAATTATATTGTTGGCAAGTTAGCGCCAGAAAAGCAGGTGGAAGTGCGCAGTGAAGTCAGCGGCATTGTGGATAGCTATCAGGTGGACAGTGGTGATGCCATTAAACAGGGCGCACCATTGCTGTCGATTTCACAGCAGGATTACACCTTGGAAGCCGACTTGGCCAAGTATGATCTGGCGGTCAAAAAGGCCGAGCGCGATATGCAGGAAAAACAGCTAATCCGCTATCAATCCCTGTTTAAAAAGCACGGGATCTCGGAAGGGGATTATGAAAACCAATTGCGCCTGACTCATATCAGCCGGGCCGAACAACAGCGCAGTCAAACCCAGTATGCGATTGCGCAGCGTACGCTCACCAAAGCCACGCCGAATGCGCCGTTTGACGGTGTGGTGGCCTTGCGCGCAGTGGAGGTCGGGCAGTTTATTTCGGTGGGTGATGCCCTTTATACCCTTGCCGACATTCATACATTGAAAGTGCGTTTTCACGTACTGGAAAGTGATTTTGATCAGTTCCATAAAGGCGATACGGTGCAGGTGACCATTCCAGCTGATGCGCAAACCGTGGCAGGGACGGTCTCATTGTTTTCACCGGTAATGGCCGATAATGATCCGGGCTTTTTAGTGGAAGTGACCATTGATAATGCCCAGCAGCAGTGGCTACCGGGTATGGAAGCTTACGTGCATGTGAATGAGCACACGCCAACGGCAGAGGCGGGTCAATGAATACCTTATTAAACCTACTGTTTACCCGAAAATATGCCGCCAAGCTGCTGACACTGTTAATTATCGGTATCGGTGCTTGGACAGCTTACCACCTGCCATTGGCGGAAAAGCCCCGTTTCGATATGCGTGAAGGTAACATCGTGACCCAGTATCCGGGGGCGACGGCGTTGGATGTGGAAAGTAACGTCACCAGTAAGCTGGAAAAAGAGCTGCTGTCGATTTCCGGTATCAAACAATTTACCTCAACTTCGGAAAACGGCCGTTCGGATATTGCTTTTGAGTTGGACAGCCAGGTTTCCGATCCGAATGCGGTTTATCAGGATGTGCGAGATGCCATCACCCGCGTTTCGGATCTACCCAGTGGCGTGACCGATGCGCCAACCTTGTCCATCAAAAAATCCTACAGTCTGGATTTTATGGTAGTGGGTATCGCCGGAGATGTACCGTATGCCACCTTGCGTGATAAAGCGAAAAATCTCGAGTTGGCATTACGCCGCGTGCCCGGGATTGGCGAAGTGCATCCGATTGATTTACGTGATCCGGAGTTTTTGATCCAGTTAGAACCGATTTCACTCAAGCGTTATGGCTTTACGCTGGATGAAGTGGCCAGCATTATTGCCGAGCGCAATGCGCTGATCAGTGGTGGCCGCTTGGAAGCGTTGAAAGACAATCCGGAATTGATCACCGCTGCTGAGTTGAATAGCTTGCAGGCGCTGCGTGAGATGTTCATTGCGTTCAGTCCGAATCTGCAACTGCAAGACGTCGCCGGTGAGATCACCGCAGGGTTTGAAAAAGGGGCGTCTTACGGTTCGATTAACGGCAAGCAAAGCATTTTGTTTGATTTGCGCACCAATGAAAGTGCCGATGTGATTGCCACCTCAAAGGCGGTGAAAGCCTTATTGTCACAGCAAGAAGCCCAGTTAGGGGATACTTATACGCTAGCCATAGGCTCTGATTTGTCGGCGGACATTCAAGAAAAAGCCAATATTGTGCAGAGCAACGGCTTGATGGGGTTGGTCTTGGTGTTGGCGACGTTGGCTTTGTTCTTAAACAAACGTATTGCGTTTTGGGTGGCGATTTCGATCCCGGTGTGTATTTTTGGCACCTTGGCAGTATTGCCGCATTTTGGTCAGATCCTCGATGTGTTTACCTTGTCTGCCCTGATTTTGATCATCGGGATCATCGTTGATGATGCGGTGGTGGTGAGTGACAAAATTGTCTCGCTGGTGGAAGAAGGCTACGAACTTGACCGTGCGGTGATTGATGGGGTGAAAAGCGTGTTCCCGGCCGTGGTGGCGAGTATTGTGTCGACCATGGTGGCCTTTATTCCGTTGCTGTTCTTTCCGGGTAACAGCGGCAAAATGATGTACGTGATCCCGCTGACGGTGATCATCGCACTGTGCTTCTCATTCATTGATGCCTTGATTTTTATTCCGGCTCATCTCAAAGGCGTGTTGAAAAAAGGCCACGGCCTAAAAGCAAAGCCTGATTCAAAATCTGATTCAAAGTCAGGCCAAGGCGGTCAGTTTACGCTGATCAACCGAGGCATTGCCGCTGCGATTGGGCAATACAAATGGGTGTTGCCAGGCGCCATTATTGCGGTGGTGGCGATGGGAGCGGTATCGCTGAAAAACATCAGCTACCTGTTTTATCCCACCGACGGCGCGTACCTGATTGAAGTCAGTGCCGAGGCGAACCCAGAGCTGGCGTTGGATGATGTGTGGCAACAAACCCAAGCGTTAGAAACGCTGTTTGCACAGACGCCAGAAGTGGCGTACTGGTTCGGGGAGGTTGGCTCCCCCAATAGCACATGGGTGCTGTCGTTAACGCCTGCTAATGATCGTACCCGCAGCGCTGAAGCGATAGTGGCGGACTGGGAAGCGCGCATGGAAGGCATGGCGGGATTAAGCCAAGTCGAGTTTGATATCGATGGCGGTGGCCCGCCGGTAGGGCGTCCGATTGACTTGCGCATTGTCGGAGGGACTGATGCGGGGCGTGAACAACTGGCAGATGACGTCGCAGCCACGTTGCGTACCTTGCCGGGCACCACGCGCGTCAAACGGGATGTGAATGAACCGGCCCCGCAGATTGAAGTGGCGTTGCAACATCGCTGGCTGACGTATTACGGGATCAGTGCCACGCAAGTGGGTGACATTATTCAATACGCCATTGAAGGGCAGCGTGTGACGCGTATTTTCAATGGTAAGGAAGAAGTCCATTTCCGTGTCACCTTGGAAGAGAACGACAAGTCACTGGCCGAGTTGGATCAGATCCGCGTCAGGGCGAAAGACGGGCAACTTGTCCCCCTGAACAAACTGGTGCGCTGGACGTGGCGTGACACGGTCGCGCAAGTTGACCACTTTAACGGTGAGCGAGTGATTCGTGTGTCGGCAGGGTTAGATGCCAGCGTGACCGATCCGTTGACGGTGTTTGAACAGGTGCAGACGGCCTTTGCCCGTGACAATCTGGCCGAAGGGAAAGATTATGCGGGTGCGCGTATTGTGCCGATGGGACAAATTTTGGAAACTCAAGAAGCGCAGTCCGGTTTTACGGTTGCGATTGCGGTGGCGTTGATCGGCATTGCACTGATCCTGTTGTTGTTGTTTGACAATGTGCTGGAGTCACTGATTGTGCTGGCGGTGATCCCGTTTGGTATTGGTGGTGCGCTATTTATTTTGTTCCTGCATAACCAAGTGCTGAGTTTCTTTTCGATCATCGGCATGATTGCGCTCATCGGGATCATGGTGAACAACAGCTTGGTGCTGATCTGGCATTTGAAAGACACGGTGCACGAGCGTGCGGCCTTAGGTTGGGTGGCGTATGTCATCAAAGGCACGCAAAGCCGCGTGCGCGCCATTAGCCTGACAACCATCACCACGGTCGCGGGGCTGATCCCATTGGCGTATGGCTTAGGTGGTTATGATAACTACATGTCGCCGATGGCGCTTGTGGTCGGGTGGGGATGTGTGATTTCCTGGGTAGTGACATTGACCGTGATCCCATCGCTGTATTTGTGGGTGATGAAAGGGCGAACAGGCGCACAATAAGCCGCTGACATTGGCCTCTTAAACAGAAAAACCGCTGATGGCGTTTATCGCTATCAGCGGTTTTTTCGGTTGGCTTAGTGCGGTTAGCCGTGTTTATTACTACCGCTTATTTTGATAATTCGGCCGCTGTATCCACAAAAATCCCTTGAATATCTTTGGCTTCACGTTCGGTTTGGCCGCCGTGTTTTAAGAACGCCGCAATGATGCTGGCTGTCTTCTGCTCTTTAGCGCGTTCTAAGAAGTAACGCAGTTCTAATTCGGCACCGGCGTCTTCATCGACGATGGAGGTGGCGACAATCTCCTTGTACATCACGATATCGCGCACTTCTAATGTGCTGATCACGCCCAGTGTGGCCGCAAGGAAAGCCTCCATCTCTGCCTTAGGCACAAATTGGGTAATGATGTTCAACTGCTCCGCTTGTTGTGCGGTGAAGTCGTTGCCCAGTAGCAATGCCTGTAGTGCTTTGTTTTTCCCCATGCGACGGGCAAATTGCACCGCACCCTGACCACCGGTTGGAATGTTGACGTGAATTTCTGGCTGCGCAAATGCAGCGTTTTCAGTGCCGTAGGCCAAATCACACGCCATCACAAATTCGTTACCGCCCCCACGCGCCACACCGTCTACCAGCGCAACAGACAGTTGTTTCATCGCTTTGATATTGGCAATCATGTGGTTGAACTCAATCGATGCCGCTTGGCCGCCTTGTGTCCCGTTGATCACGTTCAAATCCAAATGCGCCAAGAAGAAGGTCTCATGCAGGGATTTGAAGACCACCACTTTGGTATCACGGTCATCTTTCAGTGACAACACAAAGGCATTAATGGCGTTGATTAAATCACTGGTGATCACATTCACGGGTGGGTTGTTGATCGCCACTGTCGCAATGCCGTTGTGGTGAGTGATAGCAAGCAAGTTTGATTGAGCGTTCATCGTCGTATTCCTTATGGGATGGGACATCAGTAAAAGGCCGTGTCCTCGTTGTGTGTGATTACTATAGGCGTGGAATACGTTAAGATAAATGAACGAATCGGCACATTATTGGTGCTGTAAATGCAACAAATGAAAAGACAGACGAAAGAGAGAGGCGTGGGATGGATTTTTCCAGTCGATTATTACTGCTGTTAGACGTGGTAGAGCAGGGCTCGTTCACGCAAGTGGCAGAGCAACGGCATGTGGATCGTTCGGTGATCTCCAAGCACATTGGCCGGTTGGAAGCGGAGTTGGGCGTGCGCTTGCTTAACCGTACTACGCGTTCGCTTTCGTTAACGGCGGCGGGCAAAGAAATGGTGCATCAGGCGCAACAATTGCGAACCCTGCTCAATGATACCCACCGCTTGGCACAGAATTACCATGCCGAGCCGCGAGGCAGATTGCGGATCAGCAGCCATACCATGTTCGGGCGTCAGTATGTGCAGGCGGCCATTGCCCGTTTTCAGCAGCACTATCCGGAGGTGGAGATTGAACTGCGGCTGGAAGATCGGGTGGTGGACATGGTGAAAGAGGCGGTCGATATCGGTTTTCGCATCGGGAAGCCGAAAAACTCGACGCTGATTTCCCGCAAAATCGCCCGTTGTCGCATGTTGATTGTGGCGTCTCCGGCGTTTATTGCTCGGCATGGTGACATTACGACACTGGCGCAGTTGGAATCCCTGCCCGCAACCATTTATGCCGCGCCGGGGTTGCGGGTCGACAAGTTCGGGTATCTGGATGGCGATAATCAGCCACAGACGTTTCAGCTCAATGCGGCCTATCAGGTTAACGATGTGGAAATGGTGATCAAAAGTGCAGTGGCGGGCAATACGCTGGCCGTGGTCACCGCACAGATGATGCAAAATGAAATTCTGGATGGGCAACTGGTGCCGATCATGACGGATTTGACGCTGGATGACTTTGGCACGGTGTACGCGGTGTACCCGCATCGCGATGCGCCGATCAAAACCAAATTGTTTTTGGACACACTGAAAGAGATTGTCGGGCAGGATACGCCGGTATGGGACAGTTATATACCGGCGTTTGATACCTTGTACGGCGGGGGCAATCCCCTTTAATCGCTTGCCGCCGGCTTGTGAGGAGAAAGCAAATCAAGGGCATAGCACTCGTGCGTTATAACGTTAGCGCGTTATAACGTTAGCGCGTTATAGCGTCAGCAGGATGCCACCCAGAATCGCGGCGACACCGACACCCCGTGTAACGTACCACTTTTCTTTGAGGAACAGGGTACCCATCACCAAGCCGACCACAATACTGAATTGGCGCAGGGCCACAATGAGGCTGACATTGTCGGTCATGGTCATGGCAAAGAGCACCAAGCCGTACGTCATGGCCATCATGCTGCCAGCGAGGGTGGCATTGCGCCGAAGTTGCCAGGTTTGGGCCAGTATCGCCGTATGCTGGCCGCGTGCCCGCTTCATACCAGCATAAACCGCAATACCCAGCAGCAAGGGCAGCACCATTGCCCAAAACTGCATGCCCAAATAGAACAGGGCTGACAAGGGATCGCTCATAATGGCGTGTACCTGCTCAGTCAGTAACGCAATGGCCGCTTTGTCGACCACCGAATAGCCGGTCGTCCCCAGCGCGGCAATCAAGGCCCAGCCGACTCCTAAGTTGCAGTAGGCGGCGCGGGAGAGTTGGCGAAAGCTGCTGAGGGGCACGATGAGACAACCCAGCGTGATCAGAATAAACCCCAGCCATTGCAGGGCGTCTAATGGCAAGCCGAGCCAGCGGGTGATCCCGCCGACCATCAACACCGGTAATGCGCGGGCGATGGGGTAGATTAAGCCGATGTCTCCGTGTTGATAGGCGACCAGTAACCCTACCAAGTAGATCAACTGGCAAATACCGCTGATCAGCAATAATTGCCAGAACGCAGGCGATAAGGTGTCCCAACCAATAGTCAACAAATACCACAGCAAAAAAGGCGAGAGCAGCAACGCCGCTGAGCCACTGGCGGCCAGTGAAAAGGCCACGCCAGAGCCCGTATTACGTTTGCCGAGCAAGTTCCAACTGGCGTGGATCACGGCGGAGAGGAGCACTAAAACAATCGCCAACAGTGTCATACAGCATCCCTGACTGAGTGAGGCCTATTTTTCTTATTGTGTGTGATGATGGTGTGATTCCTGGTGTAGTTTCATGCGTGGCGCGTGCGTTACGTGGATCACCGCACGAGCGTCGCGAACGATTCAATACTGATGGCATCGTGGCGCCAGTATTCAATGTCACAGTCAATCAGCTCACCGTGTTGGTTGTAATTGATACGCTCAACCACCATGGCCGGTGTGCCCGATGTGGCGCGCAAGGCTTGGGCGGTATCCCCCAGTAAGGTGCTGGTGGTGATACGGTAACGGATGGATTGATACACCATGCCGTAGTGCTCGCGGTAAATGTCGGTCAGCGACGTGGTGAGATCGTGACGCAGTAAATCCGGCACAAATTCCGGGCGAATGTAGTGGGTGACGTACACCACCGGTCGGTTTTCCAAATAGCGCACGCGATCAACTTGATACACATTAGAAAACGGCTGGAGATCCAGCAGTTGTGCCGCGTGCTTGTTGGCGACCGTGCTTTGCGCCGACAGCAGTACGGTGTTTGGCGTGCGCTGCTGCGCCAAGGCCATGTTGGTGAAATTTAACGTTTGACTTGGGTCATACCGCAGGGGGGATGGCGAGATAAACCAGCCCCGGCGATCTTCGCGGTAAATACGGCCTTCCGCTTCCAGTAGCGAGAGGGCTTCACGCAGCGTCACCCGTGTGGTGTCGAACGATTCGGCTAACTTGCGTTCGGCAGGCAGCTTTTCCCGTGGCGACAATTGGCCTGATTCAATTTGCTCGACAATCGCATCTTTAATTTTTACGTATTGCACACGGTGTCCTTATTTCTTTCGCCACGCTTGGGTACGGTTTTCTAACAGTTTGCCGAGGGTCAGTTGCACTATTTTCGCGGTCGCCGCCGAAATCATGATCATGACGGCCATGGCCGCTGCGGCACCGGTCTGGCCGGCATCGTCCATATTCAGGACAGATACTGAGGCGGGAATGGTATCGGTAGAATAGAGAAATACTACCGCAGATGTGGTGGTTAATGCATTAACAAACAAATAAGTAGCGATATCTAAAATAGCCGGTAAACACACCGGTACCGTCACTTTAACAAACAGTTTGTATTGCGGCAGTTTGATGGCGGCGGCGGTGGCTTCAATTTCAGCCGGCAATTGTTTCAGGGCGGTCAGTGCCGTCATGTGGCCGACAGTGTAGTAATGCACCACGGTGTTCACCACCAAAAAGGCCATGGTGCCATAGAGCACATTGAGCGGGTTATTGGCATCGTTGAAATAGAAGATATAGCCTAAGCCCAGCACCATGCCCGGTACGGCCATTGGGATCACGCTGATCACCTGCATCACTTGGCGAATAGGGGCAAATGCACGGCCTTTTTCCATGCTGTAGGCACCGATGAAAATCACCACCGTACCGATCAGAGCCGTCCAGCCCGCCATGGTCAGGGAGTTCACGTAGGGCAGCCAGCCGTAGGTACTGATTTCAGCAAAGTTGTAGTTATTCAGGGTCAGGGCTTTGTTCCATGGCCAGAACGTTACCAGCGAGCCGTACACCGCCATGCCCAGTACCGCCAGCACCGCAATAGACATCACAGAACAGTACAGCAGACACAAGCCATCACGCACAGGGTGCGGTTCGGGCTGGTAAGGGACTGAGCGGGTATCAAACAGGCTTTTTTGTTTGCTTTGAACCCAGCGATTAGCGGTGAAGGCCAGCAGCGCCGGGAACAGCAGAATCAAACTGGTGACCGCCCCCATGGCAAAGTTTTGCTGCCCCACGACCTGTTTAAAAATGTCGGTCGCCAGTACGTTGTAACTGCCGCCAATGACTTTAGGCACGCCAAAATCGGTGATCACCAAAGTAAACACCACAATCAGGGTACTGATGAGGCCGTATTTCGCGGCAGGCAGTGTGACCAGAAAAAAGGTCTTTATCGGCGAGGTTTTCAGGGCGCGTGCCGCTTCATACAATCGGGCATCCGAGGTGCGCATAGCCGTCGTCAGAATCATCAGCGCGTGTGGAAAGGTCCAAAAAATCAAGCCCAGCGTAATCCCCATCATTCCGTAAACAGACTGCTCCCCGAGGAGGTGTTTCGCGACCCCTTGGTTCCCAAACAGGAAGATCAAACTGATCGCCGGCAACAAGGAAGGCGCTAATATCGGTGCGGTACCAAGGATCTGAAACAGCCCTTTGCACGGCATGCAGGAGCGGGTAAGGGCATAGGCATAACCAAACGCCAGCACACCGACCACGGTGGTTACCAGTAGCCCCACGGTGAACGTGTTAGCAAGGGAGTGCCATAAACTGGCTGACGAAAAATAGTGGGCAAAGTTCGCCAGACCGACAAATTCCCCCTGTGCGTTTTGCACACTTTTGGTGAGCATGGCCCACAGTGGCATCACGATAAACAGGATCATCAGGGCGGATAACCCCGTCAGCAAAACAAACAGCACCAGATTATCGCGACTGATGCGGTGAAACAGAGACTGTGTCTGTTGCTGTAAACGGGCTGTCGACATCATCACACTTCTCATGTTAGCAGTTCGAGTATTCATGGTTTTTCCTTACGCGGCGCGGGCAGCAACATGGGCAGGGATGTCATAGCCACGCAGGCCTTGTTCGGCGAACTGGATATAGCGGATATCGCCCGGTTGTAGGTTTAGGGCCTGTACGGTGTCGATACTGACATCCACACAGATCGGCTTGGCGCGATTGTCGTTGTGCAGTTGGCAGTCAACCCGGTAGAACGCCCCCAGAAATTCGGTGGCCAGAATGCGTACCGGCAGCGAGCGATTAAAGCTGTCGACAAAGCGAAGATTTTCCGGACGGACGGCCAAATCAAAATGGTCACCGCGAGCAATACTACGGTTGGCTAACGTCGGTGCTGGTAGCAGGGACTCGGCAATGCGGATTTGCTGATCGCTGGTGGCAGAGGCGGTGATGAAATTCATGCTGCCGACAAACTCGGCCACAAAACGGGTTGCCGGTTGTTGGTAAATCTCTTGCGGGGTACCGACTTGCTCAATCACACCGTGGTTCATGACTACAATGCGATCGGCCATCGACAGAGCCTCGTCCTGATCGTGGGTCACCATGATGGTGGTGATCCCCAGTTGGCGTTGTAAGCGGCAGATCTCGTTACGTAGGTGGATGCGCACTTTGGCATCCAGTGCCGACAACGGTTCGTCCAGCAGTAACAGTCCCGGTGATAACGCCAAGGCGCGCGCCAGTGCCACACGTTGCTGCTGACCGCCAGACAGTTGATTCGGGTACTTGTTGCCCGAGGTCGGCAGGGCAATCATGTCCAGCCAGTGTGCCACTTTTTGCAGCGCGTCTTGCGTCGACATGCCTTGGTTTTTCAGGCCAATGGCAATGTTCTCTTCCACCGTCAGGTTGGGCAACAGGGCATAGGACTGAAAGACAATGCCAAAGTCGCGTTTTTCCGGTGGCAGGAAGGTAGTCTCTTGTCCGTTCTGGTAAATCGCCCCAGAGGTCGGTAAATCCAAACCGGCAATGGCACGTAACAGGGTGGTTTTTCCGCAGCCGGAAGGGCCAAGAAAACAAACAAACTCGCCTTTTTCGATCGCCAGTGAGATCTGCTTTAACGCGGTGAATGAACCAAACTGTTTAACGACTTGCTCAATGTGCAAATAAGGATGTGGGGTGTGCATGTTCGATACTCCAAATGGTATAGACCAAATGTAGAGTCGCTATGTTTCAGCGCAATGACACATTTATAGCGCGTCGATGACATTTCCGTCGCCAATGAGGGCCAAATAGCAAAGCGCGTGAACCGTGAGCCGTGAGCATGGTGGTCATGAAAAACGAAACAAGGAGCGCCGAAGCACTCCTTGATATCGATGCAGCATAACGAGAGAGTAAAGAGGAAATAAAAAAGAGGGGAGGGACGTCAGTCACACTCAAGATTGCGGCTCGGATTTGCCATCAAACTTGGCAGACCAGGTCGCGAGGATCGCCGCGCGTTCGGTGCCCATCTTGGCAAAATCCATGGTTGCCATCGCCGCTTCCACATTCGGGTAATGGGAGACGCTCGACGATACCGCCTTGTGAGCCACCACCGGGTAAGACTCGACATACAATTCATTGGCGGCTTGTGAGACAGACCAATCGACCACGCGCTTGGCCGCGTCAGAGGCTTTCACCAAGCCGACCGCTTCCGATTCCCAGCCAATGCCTTTCGGGGTGATGATCGCCAGTGGTGCGCCTTGGGTTTTCAGCTTCGCGCCACGCACTGCCATTGAAATGCCGATGGCCACTTCACCCATTGCGGCCTGTACACAGGGCTTTGAACCGGAATGGGTGTAATGTGCCATGTTCTTGTCCAGTTCCGCCATGTATTGCCAGCCTTGTGCTTCGCCAAAAGTATTTAACCAGGCAGACACCTGCATGTAGCCAGTGCCGGAAGAGGCTGGGTTAGGCATCGCAATGTGGCCGCGATAGATCGGGTTGGTCAAATCGTCCCATGAGGTCGGGGTTGGCAGATTGCGTTGTTTTGCGACGGCCTCATTAAAGCAAATCGCGTTAAACACCGCCTCGTTGCCGAACCATGCCGGGTTGGTGAGCGGGTCGTTCAAGGTAGGACGCAAGTCTTCAACGCCTGCCGGGGTGTAGGGGAACAGTACCCCTTCTTCTTTTAATAACGCCATGGAGGAGCCGGCCAGTCCCCACACCACTTCCGCGCGCGGGTTGTTTTTTTCCGCCAGTAATTTCGCGGTCATGATACCCGTAGAATCACGCACCCATTTAATGCTGACATCTGGATTGGCACGCTCAAAGGCCGTTTTGTATTTGGCCAGAAGGTCTGTTTCAAACGCGGTGTAAACCGTCACTTCCTGTGCCGCAAAGGCCTGCGAGGTCATCAGGGAAAGTAGCGTTACCAGTGATCCTTTCATTACACGGTTTTTCATCATCTTCTCCAGAATTATTCATATTGGTATGTACCAAATATGCTGATTACCCTAAAGCGTGACTGTGACGATTCCGTGAACGAAAAATGGCAATTTGACGATGAATAAATCGGTGTTAGTGGGCGATTAACCCATGAGATGGCCAAAAATGAAGCTTTTGTGAATTTCACTGTGCCCCCATTTACGGCGTGAATTTTCTGCTGGTAGAGTAAATGTGTCTCTGGTGTAGACCAATTTAATTTTCTTGATGGATGACATGATGAAAAATGCTTATTTGCTGTTAACGCCTGGCCCGCTATCGACGTCTGAAACCGTACGGAGTGCGATGCTGAAAGACTGGTGTACGTGGGATGACGATTACAACAAAGCGATTGTGGAAGTGATCCGCGACAAGTTGGTGGCGTTAGCGACGCAGCAACCGGGTTATACCAGCGTGTTAATGCAAGGCAGCGGCACCGCGTCAGTGGAAGCAACGTTGGGCAGTGCCATTGGCGAAAACGGCAAACTGCTGGTGGTCGATAACGGCGTTTACGGTGCGCGTATGGCAGAAATAGCCCAGTACCTGCGTATTCCATGCCAGACCGTGGCCTCGGGCGAAACGGCACAGCCGAACGTAGAGGACGTGGCTGCGGCACTGGCGGCAGACCCAAGCATCACCCATGTGGCGATGGTGCACTGTGAAACAACCACCGGCATGCTCAATCCCATCGCTGACGTAGCGGCATTGGCTAAACAACACGGCAAAGTGATGATTCTGGATGCGATGTCGAGCTTTGGTGGGATCCCGATGGACATTGGCGAGTTGGATATCGATTTTATGATCAGCTCCGCCAACAAATGCATTCAGGGCGTACCGGGTTTTGGCTTTGTGATTGCCAAGCGCGAGGCGCTGGCGGCATGTGAAGGCCAAGCGCGCTCATTGAGTTTAGATTTGTACGCACAGTGGGCGTGCATGGAAGCGAACCACGGCAAATGGCGTTTTACCTCACCGACGCATACCGTACGCGCGTTTTATCAGGCGCTGTTGGAGTTGGAACAAGAAGGCGGCATTGCTGCGCGTCATACACGTTATCAAACCAACCAGCGCACCTTGGTGGCGGGTATGCGTAAATTGGGTTTCACGCCGTTGCTGGATGAGGCGTTACATTCACCGATCATTACCTCGTTTTATTCGCCGACAGACAGCGATTATCAGTTCAGTGATTTTTATGCGCGTTTGAAAGCGCAAGGCTTTGTCATTTATCCGGGCAAAGTCTCGAGTGCGGATTGTTTCCGTATCGGCAACATTGGTGAGGTGTATCCCGCTGATATTGAACGCCTGTTAGTGGCGATTCGTGGCGCGATGTACTGGCAGACACAAGACATTGACACCGCCGTACTGGCATAACACACATTGACGAAACAAGGGATCAGTACTATGAGCAATACCATGACGACGACATCTTCTGTACAAGCGGTGATTTTTGACTGGGCCGGCACCATTGTGGATTTCGGCTCGTTTGCTCCGACCACGATTTTCGTGGAAGCCTTTAAGCAAGGTTTTGATTTTGACATTTCGCTGGAAGAATCCCGCGTACCGATGGGCGTGGCTAAGCGGGATCACATCCAAGCAGTCGGCCGTTTGCCGGAGGTCGAAAAACGTTGGTTGGCCCAGTTTGGCCGTGCTATGACGTCGGAAGATATCGATGCGATTTACGCGGCATTTATGCCATTGCAAAAAGCCAAAGTGGCGGATTACGCGGCGCCGATTTTGAATGCCATTGCTGTGGTGAACGATCTGAAAGCACAAGGGATCAAAATTGGCTCTTGTTCGGGCTACCCGCGTGAAGTGATGGATGTGTTGATCCCGGTGGCGGCGGATTATGGTTACCAGCCGGATTACATTGTGGCGACCGATGATTTGCCGCAAGGTGGCCGTCCTGCGCCTTTCATGGCCCTGAAAAACGTGATTGAACTGGGCGTGACGAATGTGAATGCGTGTATCAAAGTGGATGATTCCGCGCCGGGGATTTATGAAGGCCATAATGCGGGCATGTGGACGGTAGGTTTATTGCTGTCGGGCAACGAAGCCGGTCTGACAGAAGCGGAATTCCTTGCCGCTGATGAGGCCACATTAGACGCTGCCCGTGAAAAAGCCCGTGCGACCTTGATAAAAAGCGCGCCGCATTATCTGATTGATACCATCAATGATTTGCCAGAGGTAGTGGCCGATGTGGAACGTCGACTGGCAGCGGGTGAACGCCCGTAATGCTCGACGCGTCCTGCGATAAACCGCTAAAA
Source organism: Photobacterium sp. 270122K (assembly GCF_059941365.1). NCBI lineage: Bacteria > Pseudomonadati > Pseudomonadota > Gammaproteobacteria > Vibrionales > Vibrionaceae > Photobacterium > Photobacterium sp. 270122K. The sequence goes on along the minus strand of NZ_JBPOEN010000004.1, from coordinate 251,146 downwards.
TAGCCAAACGCCTTCCTGATACCCACAGTGAAGGCGTTTTTGTTTCATGCGTATGGCTTCTGCTATAAATGCTTTATTAAACAGTGCATTAATTTAGGTTGTGATAAATTTTCCATTTTTTCTCTGATTGGGTGTTGACCCGTCTACCAGTGTCACCTTGATACAGGCCGCCGTTAAGAAGAAGGTCTTTTGTATATATACCGTTTCCCAATTAGCCCAACGATTTCAACTTTCCCGCACCACCTTGTTGTATTACGAGCGTGAAGGGTTGCTGCTACCGACACTGCGAGCTGACAACGGCTATCGCTGGTATGGCGAGGCCGAAGTAAAGCGGCTGGAAAAGATTGTGTCGTACCGGGCTTACGGGATGTCTGTAGCCAACATTCTTAACCTGTTAAATGACACAACCCCACGATCGCAAGCGGATTTACTGAAAGATCATTTCAATCAGTTAGAAGCGGAGATCGCCAAATTACGCCAACAGCAAAAAGCCATTATTGGCCTGTTGGAAGAACCGATATCAGTGGAGTCACAAATGGTTACTAAAGCACGTTGGGTAGAAATTATGATCGCAGCCGGTTTTGATGAAGCGGCAATGGTGAAATGGCACCAGAAATTTGAAGCGATGGAGCCAGAAGAGCACCAGAAGTTCCTGGAATCTTTGGGTATTGATGCGGACGAAATTGCCCGTATTCGCGCCCTGTAAGCAGGCAGTGAACGTCAACACGCAGTAAAAATGAAAGCCCAGCGATTGCTGGGCTTTGTGTTTTATCAGTGTATTGGTTTTATCAACCGATGTGTTTTCGCGATGGGGCGCTTAGCTCTTAACGGGCTTCAGATCCAACACGTGTAGCAAGCGCTCTGGAGTACCTTCCCATGGCATTGGGCGACCTTTGGCGTTGTCTTTATTCCACCAACCCGTAAAGCGTTGGGTGTTGTATTGGTAGAAATTAGAGCCCGAAATTACCGGCACGGTCACTTGGTTTTCGGCAATCATTTTCTGGATTTGGTGAGCGATTTTCATTTGCTCATCGCGCTTGTCCGTCTTGTAGAAATTATCCAATAGCGTGTCTAGCTTAGGATCACTCCAGAAGTGCATCGCGAAGCGCGGCATGCTTTCCCCTTTCTGAAGTTTAGAGTGGTAAGCGCTGCTCCAGTACTTGTGCGGTGTTGGACCGTGGAAGTAGTTGGTGAAGGCAATGTCGTAACCGGCTTTTTGCATGTTGGTGTTGTACACCGCAAAGTCAGGGGTACGGACTTTAATATCAATCCCAACTTCTTCTAATTGTTCCGCCGCCAAAATCACCACGTTATTGAAGTCAGTCCAGCCACCTGGCGATTGAATCTCTAGCGTCAGCGTCTTGCCGGATGGGGTTTCAACCAGTCCATCGCCATTGCGATCCACAAAGCCGGCTTTTTTGAGCAAGGCTTTCGCGTCTTTCGGGTTGTAGGTCATGTACGGGCTGTATTGCTTGTGCACGGCTTTGTCTGACCACGCTTCAAACGCGTAGCCCAAACCAGACGCAAAATCGTTCAGGGTGCCGTTGCCGTAGTTGGCCACATCAATGACGGTTTGACGGTCCAGCGCCATGGAGAACGCGCGGCGGAAATCGACATTATTCAGTGCTTCACGCTTCACCGGATCGCTGTTGTCAAAGTTGAACATGAATGATTGCGTACCCGCTGCGGTGTACCAATAGCCGTGGTTTTTCGAGGCTTTTAAGAAGGTACTCTCGATGTCAGGTACAAATGAGCCGCCCCAATCCACTTCTGAATTCACTAACGCCGCTAATACTTGGTCGTTGTGGTTGTACTGCGGTACGCGTAAGCAGTCGACGTCAAGGTTGTCGTTGTCCCAGTAATTCGGGTTACGACACTGTAAGAACAGGCTTGGCGTAAAGCGCGGTACTTCGGTGAATGGACCGGTACCCACGGGGTTTTCGTTGACGAAGGTTGTTGGATCTTTGACTTTTGACCAGATGTGCTCAGGCACGACAGGGATCAATGAAATTTCATACGCCGCGTTGGTGTTGATTTCCGTCAGATGGAAGGTGACGGTGTCGCCGTCAGCGGTGACTTTGTCGATTAACTTGTTGACGCCACGGTCATCCAACGCGGGGGTCTTCTTCAAGTTGTTAAAGGTGAACGCCACGTCTTTAGCGCTGAATGGCTTGCCATCAGACCACTTCACCCCTTCACGAATGTCAAAGGTGATGCGTTTTAGATCGTCACTGAAGTGATAATCGGTGGCTAAGCGAAACTCAGGTGTGTTGCCTTTGAGCTCATTGAATATCACCAATTGCTCATAGATGAAGTCACGTGCCGTGTGCAAACGGCCAGGCAGGTAAGGGTTGAAGTTACGCACCAAGGTCGGATTGTGGTTAGGGATAATGGTCAACTGCGACATCTTGTCGACGTCGGTTGCGGCGTGTGTCCATCCAGAGACAGACATCCCGACCAAAGCGGCCATTAACGTGATTTTGTTCATCGGTTTCTCTCCTGTGTTCATCCAGAACGGTTCGCGTGGAACAATGGAAACGAAAAAGAAAATAGCTTATCGATGCCATCATTGACGCAATAACGAAGATAAAAAAACACTGAATGTGAAAAGTGCGTCGGTTTGCGCGGGAGGAACCCCGCTACGCGACAATTTTGGATGTACCGAGCGAAATGCTGCGTGTGATTTTGCGGGGTAAACAGCAACCATCAAGGATGAAAAGAACAGGTTTTGTGCTGACGCTGGCAGATTTTTTCTGGTTTATGTGCTGCCAGCGAGGGGGGTGTGGCAGGGATCTAAAAATGTTATCTCGGAACCGCGACGATGACGACTGTACACCGCATTACAAGGAAGTGTGACTATGCGCATCGATTAGCCCTTGTAGCTCGGGCAAGCAACTGCCGCAACCACTCCCTGCCGGGGTGCACTGGCGCAGTGTCTGCAAAGAGGTCACGGCGTGCTGCTGTATTGTGTTAACCAGTGTCGCCCGTCCCATGTTGTGACAGGCACAAAGCAGCGTCCCTTGTGGTGGGTGTGATGTGATTGCGTGAGAGGACATATCACCGAAGACGGCTTGTACCGCCGAGTCGGTTACGGGGCGGTTGAGCAGCGCGGGCAGGGTGTCGTGATGAAAGGGTAACAACTGAGGTGCACAGACCAACGCGGCCGATACCTGTTGCTGATTCAGCATGGCCATTCGTAAGGTACCGCCGCTGTGCGCCGTGATGTATTGCGTGTGAGTCGTGTCTTGCAGGCTGTCGAATAACGCCTGCGCCCGTTCCGCTAATGGAACCTGTCCTGTTTTACCTATTCGTTCATTTTCTCCGGTTAAGAGTGTGGCCGGTTCGGTGGCATACTGCCGATACAGGTAGCCGTTGGGGATGGCTTGCTCCACCCAATACGCGATGCCATGCTTCGCCCAGAGCATGGTCGGGATTGGGGATCGGGTGATGAACAGCGCTTCACTGCACAGCGAAATAGGCGACAAGTACACTGGCGTGTATTTAAAGGCCGGTTGACCGGAAAGGGCATCGCAGAGGGGGGCAATGACGGTGTCGATGTGGCCAAAACTGCTGTTACTGCGGCTCCAATGAAACGGGGCGAACACACTGCCGGGTTGGCAATCCGTACTGATATGCAGACGTGCATCGGTGTGTCCCTGTTGGCTGGTGATCCGCACCATGTGCTGTGACTGAAGTCCGTACCGGTTGGCGTCATTGGGATGCACCGTCAGTGTGGGTTCGGCGGTATGGGCGGATAAGCGCGGCGACAGCCCTGTACGGGTTAAGGTATGCCAGTGATCGCGCACCCGTCCGGTATTCAGGATCAGCGGGTATGCATCGCTGCATGTCTTTCTATATGCGTCTTTATATGTATGCTTGTCTGCATGGCTGTTTACCTTAGCAGGGGGATGAGAAGGCGTGGCTATGCAGTGCGCACGGCCTGATGGAGTGGAAAAAAGGCCATCATGAAACAGGCGGGGTGTGGATTGATCTCGCACAGTCACAGGCCATTGCTGCGGCGACAAATGGTGATATTCCGTTGGGGTGAGGTGGGTTAATCCCCCCAAGTTCAATTGCCGAGGTGCTTCGTTATGCGGTTGTGTTGTGTGAGGGTCAGCCGAATTTGCGAGGGTCGTCATACTGGTGTATTCATTGAAAATATCGGCTTCATGGCGGTAATTAAATGCATGCTGAAACCCCATGCGTTTCGCTACTTCACATATGATCCACCAATCGGGTTTGCCTTCGCCCGGCGTGGGCAACAGGCGGCGTTGACGGGAAATTCGGCGTTCAGAGTTCGTGACGGTGCCGGACTTTTCACTCCACCCTTGGGCGGGCAGCGCGACATGGGCGTGACGCAGCGTATCAGTGTCTGCCATGCAATCGGACACCACCACCAGTGGGCATGCCGCCAGTATCGCGTTAATGCGCGCACTGTCCGGCAAGCTGACGGCAGGGTTAGTTGCCATGATCCAAATGGCTTTGATCTTACCATCGCCGATGGCATCAAACATGTCTATGGCTTTGAGGCCGGGGGCGGTGGCGAGGTGATCGGTTTGCCAAAAATCACGGATCTGGGCGCAGTGTTCGGGGTTATCAAACTGCATGTGGGCCGCGAGCATGGTTGCTAACCCGCCCACTTCACGCCCGCCCATGGCATTGGGTTGGCCGGTGACTGAAAATGGGCCGCTGCCCGGTAGGCCGATACGCCCAGTGGACAGATGGGTATTGAGGATGCTATTGACCTTATCGGTGCCAGCGGTCGATTGATTGACCCCTTGTGAATACACCGTCACTGTGCGGGGCGTTTGTGCCACGCGCTGGTAAAACGCAAGTATGTCTGTCTTGGCTAAGCCAGTGATCGCGGCAACTTGCGAGATATCCCCGTAAGGCGCGGTGGCCGCTAAGGCCTCGGTAAAGCCTTCGGTGTGCGCCTGAATATAGGTATTGTCTGTGTGGCCATGTTGATGCAGGTACGCCAACAAGCCATTAAACAGTGCCACGTCGGTGTCGGGATGCAGCGCCAAATGCTGATCAGCCAATTCGCAGGTGGCGGTTGTGCGCGGATCAATCACCACCACATGGGTATGGCGTTTGGCTTTGGCAGCGCGCAGGCGTTGATACAACACTGGATGGCACCATGCCAAATTACTCCCCACCAGAATCACCATATCGGCCAGTTCGATGTCTTCATAGCAATTGGGCACTACATCTTCCCCAAAAGCACGGGTATGTCCCGCTACGCTGGATGACATACACAGGCGCGAATTAGTGTCGATATGGCTGCTGCCAATGAAGCCTTTCATTAACTTGTTGGCGACGTAGTAATCTTCTGTCAGCAGTTGGCCAGAAACATAAAACGCGATCGCTTCACGCCCATGCTGCGCAATGATTTGCGTAAACTGTTGGGCGACGTAGTCCAACGCGTGTGACCACGTTTGAGGTTGCCCATTCACCTGCGGTTGAAGCAACCGGCCTTGGTGAGAGACCGTATCGCCCAGTGCCATGCCTTTGGTGCAGAGTTTCCCTTTATTGGCAGGGTGGCTGTGATCGCCCCGAACCGTCAATCCGCCTTGTGCATTGGGTTTAGCTTCAATACCACAGCCCACCCCACAGAACGCACAGGTTGATTTTATCCAGCCGTTTTGCGTTTTTCCCTGTTCGTTGTCTTGATGCTGGATATTGCTGCTCGCTGTCATCATCTGTGCTCCTTGACGGGGGCTGGTGAGGGCGATCTCCTTCACCGGTTTGATAAATGAGAGGAGCAATATTCGCACCAGTTGCAATAAAAGGCGTCATTAAGGCGCTCGTTCTCTGTGTTTACGAGCGCTTGATGGGATGTGTTTGACGAAGATAACCTGAGTTATCGTATTGATATTATTGGTGTTATTTGTTTGTCTTTGGCTTTTGGGTGCGTAGCCAGAGAGAGCAGGTGCGTTCACCGGATGAAACGCGGCAGTCTTCCTTTACTGTTTACCGCGTTATTAACATGGTGCAACCCTTGGCTGCATTGCACGATAACTGTGCAGCGGTGGGGACAGTGTGGGATGGCTGTGCGCTGAGAGTACCGACGATGACGGCCGGTAGTGTGCTGAAAGGGAAATAAAAAGCGTGTGATAAGTGGCTGAAAGGTTAATAAATCATGCCCAATAGGACGGCGGCTGAAGGTGAATGGGAAGGGCTCATTGACGAAGTTGGCACTGTCTTTGCTCAATCCTTGTTATGAGCAAAAAAGCGCAAGGACAGGGTGACGCAATGAATGAAGCGAGTAAACCAGCGGTCAGTCAGCAGACGAAAGTACGGTCGATGCTGCAAGGCAAGAGTCCTATTCAGGAACAAGATGTCGGTCAGGTTGCCCTTGTGGGGGCGGGACCCGGGGATCCGGCGTTGCTGACTGTGAAAGCTACCCAATGTATCGCACAGGCCGATGTGATTGTGTATGACCGATTGGTCAGTGATGCGATTCGTGCCACTTTTCCGTCTTCTGCGCGTTTGATTGATGTCGGCAAAGCCAAAGGCCGTGTGAGTTTGTCGCAAGAGGCGATTAACCAACGGTTAGTGGATTTAGCGCTGCAGGGGCACCGTGTATGCCGATTGAAAGGCGGCGATGCCTTCATTTTCGGCCGTGGTAGTGAAGAGTTGCAGGTCTTGGTTGCTCACGACATACCGGTTGACGTGGTGCCGGGCATTACTGCCGCCGCCGGTTGTACAAGTTATGCGGGTATTCCATTAACCCACCGTGGGATATCGCAAGGCTGTACGTTTGTGACTGCTCATGCCGAAAAAAATACCGAAAGAAATGCTGAAAAACAACGGACGTTAAACTGGACAGCGTTAGCGCAGCTTAATCATACCTTGGTGTTTTATATGGGGCTGACCAAGGCCGATGACATTGCCACGCAATTGCAAACGGCAGGGATGTCGGCGTTGACCCCCGTTGCGGTGATAGAAAATGGCTGTTGTCCGAATCAACGGGTGATCGCTGGCACCTTGTCGGCTTTACCCGTGCTGGTCGCTCATCACCGTGTGATCTCGCCGGCGCTGATTGTGGTGGGGGATGTGGTGGCGTTATCGCAGCAAGGCTTATTGCAACAGAGCCTATCAGAAACAAGCCAATCATGGATGGCAGCCGTGCAGCCCGTGCCGTTATCGGCATAGCAAAGAGAGTGCCGCGTCAGGGTGGCCGTTCAGGGGAAAGGGGAAAGAAGCATGCAAAAACAGCGGATTGTAGTGGTCGGAAATGGCATGGTTGGCCATAAGTTTATTCAAGATATGCTGCAGCATGACAAAGCACGTCGGTTTGACATCGTCACGTTCAGCGAAGAGCCACGCTTGGCATACGACAGGGTGCAATTGAGCCAATTTTTCAGCGGGAAAACGGCGACCGATCTGGCGCTGGCTGACGAGTTGGCTTATCAAGAGCAAGGCGTGACGTTTCATCTAAATGAAAAGGTGGTTGACATTGATCATGCGCATCAGCAAGTGGTGACGGCGTCAGGCTTGGGAGTGTGTTATGACAAATTGGTGCTTGCGACCGGCTCTTACCCGTTTGTACCGCCTATCCCCGGCAATGATCAGCCGCATTGCCATGTGTACCGTACCATTGATGACCTGCATGCCATTGAAGCGTCCGGCATGGGCAGTGAAGTCGGTGTGGTGGTGGGGGGCGGTTTGCTTGGTTTAGAAGCGGCTAATGCCCTCACGTCGATGGGCTTAACGACCCATGTGGTGGAGTTCGCACCGCGCCTCATGGCGGTGCAGTTGGATGAGGGTGGCGGTCAGCGGTTGGCGCAACAAATTACGGCCTTGGGCGTGCAGGTGCACACCGACAAAGCCACGACCGCGATTGAATCCGGTACTCATTGCCGTTATCGCATGGTGTTTGCCGATGGCTCGCACCTCGAAACGGACATGATTGTGTTTTCTGCGGGGATCCGCCCACAGGACAGCTTGGCGCGAAACAGTGGGATTGCCGTGGGCGAACGCGGTGGGATCGTCATCGATGATTATTGCCAAACCGATCACCCCAATGTGTATGCCATTGGAGAGTGTGCGTTATGGCAGGGCAAGATCTTCGGTTTGGTGGCGCCGGGTTATCAAATGGCCAAGGTGCTAGCACACGGGTTTATTCACGCGGTCGAACATAACGACAATCAGGGCGATAGACCGCAAAACGAGCCGGTTCGAGAACGCTTTGCTGGGGCTGACATGAGCACAAAACTGAAACTGTTGGGAGTCGATGTGGCCAGTATTGGTGATGTGCATGGGCAAACCCCCGGCGCACAGTCTTACACCTACAGTGATGACATTGAGCAGATCTACAAGCGCCTGATTGTCTCGCCAGAGGGGGATAAAATCATCGGTGCGGTGTTAGTGGGGGATGTCAGCCCTTATGAGCAACTGTTGCAAATTACCCGCAATGATCTGTCTTTGCCTGACAATCCCGCCGCTTTAATTTTGCCGCAATGGGCAGAGAATGGCAGTGAGGCTGCGGGGTCGCAAGGGTTGCCCGATAGCGCACAAGTGTGCTCGTGTTATGACGTGACAAAAGGTGATATTACTGAAGCGGTGATGGCCGGGTGTTGCACCATGGCTGACATTAAATCGGCCACCCAAGCCTCCACCGGGTGTGGTGGGTGTGCCGCGCTGACACAGCAGATCCTGCATGCCACCTTGGAAGCACAGGGTGAAACGGTGAATCACAACCTGTGTGAGCATTTCGCCTATACCCGACAAGCGCTGGCTGACATTGTGCGGGTCAAGCAAATTAAAACGTTCGGCGCGCTGATCGACGGGTATGGCACGGGCTTAGGGTGTGATATATGCAAACCGGCCGTGGGGTCGATGCTGGCGTCATTTTGGAATGACTATGTCTTGGATGATGCCCACCTTGAGCTGCAAGACACCAACGATATTTACCTCGGTAACATGCAAAAAGACGGCACCTATTCGGTGGTGCCACGGGTCGCGGGCGGCGAGATCACGCCCGATAAATTGATTGTGCTGGGGGAAGTGGCCAAACACTTTAACTTGTATACCAAAATCACCGGGGGGCAGCGGATCGATTTATTCGGCGCGCAATTGCATGAACTGCCACAGATCTGGCAACGCCTGATTGATGCAGGGTTTGAAACCGGCCATGCCTACGGTAAAGCGGTGCGGACGGTGAAATCGTGTGTTGGCAATACATGGTGTCGTTATGGGGTACAGGACAGCGTTGGGTTCGCTATTGCGCTTGAAAACCGTTACAAGGGATTGCGCGCGCCGCACAAATTGAAGTTCGCGGTGTCAGGCTGTACGCGGGAATGCGCTGAAGCACAGTCGAAAGACATTGGCGTGATTGCCACCGAAAAAGGGTGGAATCTGTATGTGTGTGGCAATGGCGGTATGCGTCCTCGCCATGCGGATCTGTTCGCGGTGGATTTGGATGACGCCACCTTGATCAAGTATGTCGACCGTTTGTTGATGTATTACATCCGTACCGCCGATCGTCTGCAACGTACGTCGGTGTGGCTCGATAATTTGGACGGGGGACTGGCCTACCTCAAAGAGGTGGTGATTGAAGATAGCCTGGGGATTGCTGACGCGCTGGAAGCGGACATCGCCCGTACCTTGGATCAGTATCAGTGCGAATGGCAAACCACCTTAGCCTCCCCCGAAAAGCTCAAGCGATTCCGTCATTTCTTCAACAGTGAACAGGCGAATACCCATTTGCACTATGTGGTTGAGCGTGGGCAACGACATCCGCGTCCTCAACACATCAATGTGGTCGATATAACCGATGAGGTGAACCGATGAAAACTTATCCTTTAGATGATTTTCCCTTACCTTCGCCCACGCGTATGTGGCAAACCATTTGTGCCAAGGGGGATCTGCCGTCCCATGCCGGCGTATGCGTGCTGCTGAATGAACAGCATGTGGCGATTTTTTTCTGTGCCCGTACCGACTCGCTGTATGCGGTCGATAACTTTGATCCGATAGGGAAAGCCAGCGTGTTATCGCGGGGCATTATTGGCTCGATGGGAGACGTCGCGGTGGTGGCATCCCCTTTGTTTAAACAGCATTTTAATTTGAAAACCGGCCAGTGTATTGAGCAGCCGGATATCCTACTAAAAACCTATCCGATCCGCTGCCAGCAAGGGTGGGTACAAGTGGCGGTATAAACGCAATGTCCTAAGGACGCATTGTGTATCTTGGTGTGTTTTTTTGAGCTTGTCTCTTCGTAATTCGTAATTCGTAATTAGTGATCGATTTGCCCTCTGATAAGGAGGGCTTTTTTTGATCTGTCGGTAGGTATTGGCGCGCCTTAACAGTGATGGTGCGTCCGTGCACCATCACTGTTAATTCATCCCTTACTTAATGTCAGAGAAGAACGGCTCACTCTCATTTAAGCCTTTGATAAAAAGTGAATATTTTTGGTTGCTCCAATCTGGCATGTAACCTGCATTAACTACGTTAGCTATCAATAAGGAGGCTGAAGTTTATGTCAGAGAGAAGTGCGGTGTCAGAGAAGGACACATTCAATCTGTTTTCTTTTTCGGGGAAAATGAAAATCCTGCATTTAAGCTGGTTCGCATTTTTCATTACCTTTTTCGTGTGGTTTAACTTTGCGCCCTTGTTGCAGTCGGTGAAGGCCTCCTTGGGGCTGACCACGGCAGAAATCAAAACCCTGTTGATCCTCAACGTAGCTTTTACTATCCCTGCACGGGTGGTGATTGGCATGCTAACGGACCGATACGGCCCCAGACTGGTATACACGGCGCTGCTAGCGATTTGTGCGATCCCGTGTTGGGTGTTCGCCTTCTCGGACAGCTTTGTTCAAGCGGCGATTGCCCGTTTTGCGTTGGGGTTGATCGGAGCCGGGTTTGTGGTGGGGATCCGACTGGTCTCGGAATGGTTCCCGCACAACGAACTGGGCACCGCCGAAGGTATTTACGGGGGATGGGGTAACTTTGGCTCGGCAGCGGCAGCTTTTACCTTGCCCACTTTGGCAGTGTGGTTAGGCGGCGAGGATGGTTGGCGTTATGCCATGGCGATCACCGGTGCCATGAGTCTGCTGTTTTCGGTGATCTTTTATCGCAATGTGCAAGATACGCCACAAGGCGCGACGTATTTCAAGCCCAAAGCAGTAGGGGCGATGGAAGTGACGTCAAAAGGCGATTTCTTCTTGCTGCTTTTGATGAAAATTCCGATGTACGGCGCGTTGGCGTTACTGACATGGAAGCTGTCACCGAGCGGGGTGGGGTTACTCAGCGAGACCGTTGAAATGGCGTTATATGCAGGCTTGGTCGTTGTTTATTTGTATGAAGTGCGTCAGGCCTGGCGGGTGAATAAAACGGTTTTTTCTGCCCCTGTGGCGAAAATCCACCGTTATTCGTTCAAGCAAGTGGCCATTTTAAATGTGCTGTATTTCGCCACCTTTGGTTCCGAATTGGCCGTTGTGTCGATGCTGCCGTTGTTCTTTGCAGAAACCTTCACGTTATCGCCTGTCGTGGCGGGAATGGTCGCGTCGGCTTACGCGTTCATGAACCTGATGTCGCGTCCGGGTGGCGGCTGGTTGTCTGATAAGTTTGGCCGTAAACCGACGCTATTGATCTTAACGGCAGGGTTGGCGGCAGGGTACTTCTTGATGGGGCAAGTTGATGGTCAGTGGCCGGTGTGGCTTGCGGTCGTCGCGGCGATGGTATGCTCGTTCTTTGTTCAGTCCGGCGAAGGGGCGGTGTTTGCCACCGTCCCCCTGATTAAACGCCGTATGACCGGACAAATTGCGGGTATGACAGGGGCTTACGGTAACGTGGGGGCGGTGTGTTACCTCACCCTTTTATCGCTGGTGGAGTACCAGACGTTCTTCTATGTTATCGCCGGCACCGCCGTTTTGGGCTTTATGACCTTGCTGATGATGGAGGAGCCGACCGGGCAAATCGCCGAAATGAATGATGACGGCAGTATCACGTTGATCGATGTCGCCAAGTCCTAAGTGCGGACGCCTCCCTCCTCGCACCATTACGGTGTGTGGGGGAGGCGGGAATCGCGTTCTTGTCGAGAGTGACGTAACACGATAACGCAGGAGGGAACGGCAGTGATCATTGAAGAAGTGCTGGTCAATAATCGATATGGCTTAGTGGTGTCGGCTGGGGGGCATTCTTGCGCGGGTAAACGCGCCGTGAATCAGGATGCATTTGCAGTGAAAATCCCGCGGCAAGCGCGGGAGTACACGCAAAAAGGCGTGGTCGCCTGTATCGCAGATGGTGTCAGTGGGAGTGAACATGCCCAGCAAGCCAGTCAGATCACCGTAACGCAGTTCATTGAAGACTATTACGCGGCGCCTGCAACGTGGGGGGTACGGGCATCGGTCAGTAAAATTTTGCATGGCCTGAATCAATGGTTTTATCACCAAGGCCAACAGCGTGATTTTGCCTATGAAGGGTCGGTTACGACATTTTGCGCAGCAGTGATCAAATCCAATACGGCCCACATCATGCACGCTGGTGACAGTCGGGTGTATTTGTATCGGCAAGAGGGATCGCAAGGGAAGCGTCAACTGCGTTGTTTAACCCAAGATCACCGCCGTCGGCAATACGGCGGACAGCACTTGCTGACGCGTGGATTAGGCATGGATTCGCATTTAGAGGTGGATTATCAACAACTGTCATTGGACGTGGGTGATCAGCTGATTTTTACCACCGACGGCGTGCATGATGCGTTCGCCAACGAGGCGCAGTTCGCCGCGGTGCTAAACGCGGCACAAGTAAACACCGCCGCGGTAAATAACCGAGCCGAAAAGCAGGCGCAGTACGTGGTGAATGCAGCCTTGAAGGGGGAAGCCGATGGTGCCTATGCCAGTGAACATGCGGTTAAAACGGCGAAGAAAAAGTCGCCGTCGACGGATCAGGATAACGCCACCTGCGTGATTGTGAACGTGGAGGCATTGCCTGAGTGGGGGACGGATGAAATGCTCAATGCCTTATTGCAGCGGGTGATCCCGCCGGTACTGAACGTGGGGCAGCGGTTAGATCATTACACCATCACGGGGGTAGTACACAGCGGGGCGAGAAGCCATATTTATCAGGCAGTCAGTGACAAGGATGGTCAACGGTATGCCTTAAAAGTCCCCTCACTGCATTTCGCAGAGGATTACTTGTATCTGCAAGGCTTCATCCGTGAGGGGTGGGTGGGGGCGCAGATCCGGCACCCGCAAATTCTGCGTATTTATCCGTATTCGCGTACGTCCGCGTTTTTATACCATGCCTGCCAGTGGGTCGAGGGGATCACGTTGCGCCAATGGATGGCGGCACACCCAGATCCGCCTTTGGCGGCAGTGCAGCGGTTGGCGCAAGGAATGATCAAAGCGACCAGAGCGTTGCAACGCCAAGGCATCGTCCATCGGGATTTGAAGCCAGAAAATATCATGATCACGGCTGATGAGACGGTGATAATCATTGATTTAGGCACGGTACAGGCCGACAGTTTTAACGATGATGCGGGTGTACTGCTCAGTGAAAGTGTGCCGGTCGGGGATAAAAAATACCTCGCCCCCGAATGCGGCATAGGGCAGAAAGCCACGGTGCAGTCGGATCTCTTTTCTATCGCAGTGATATGGTACGAGATGTTATCAGGGCATTACCCGTATGGCGGTACCGCAGAAAAAGCGGCGATCAAGCGGCCGAAAGACAGTCGGGAGTACTGTCCTATTAGCCATTATCGGCATGATCTGCCAATGTGGGTGGATGTGGTGTTGCGCAAAGCTTGTCATCCTCACGCTGAATATCGGTACATCGCGTTGTCAGAATGTATTGCAGATTTCACCCACCCCAGCACCGCCGTGCGAGAGCAGGCAACGGCTCGGCCACGACCCCTGACGGCATCACTGACCTTCTGGCGGTTGCTCAGTTTAGGGTTATTTTCCATCGTATTGCTTCAGTGTTTCTTGCCGTAAAGCGCATGGTTTATGACGTTAAGGTGATCTCGTCACGAGTTGATAATGTGCGCCCATCATTAGATGGGCGCATCCATCACTGTGTATATGTGTATATCGTCGTGTGTATCTCGAGGTGTGCCGGAAAATAGGCATAGATACTTACAGCAACGGGCTGAACATATAGAAGAACTGTTCAAACAGTTTATTGGTGATAGAACGATCATGCCAAGTGGTGCCATCCACTTGGTGGGAATCGGCGATGTACTGCTGCTGAAGCCAGCTGAGTTGCTGGGTAAATTCGGCGTTATCCACGGCGAGCGTGACTTCAAAGTTGAGCCACAAGCTGCGCATATCCAAATTGACCGTGCCAATCAAACAGTGATTCCCATCAATCACCACCGATTTGGTGTGCAGCAAGCCCCCTTGGAAGCGGTGAATACGCACGCCAGCAGTCAGCAATTCTGAGAAGAAAGAGCGGCTGGCCCATTCCACCATCAAGGAATCGTTCTTATCGGGGATCACGATGTCGACCAAAACCCCACGCTGTGCTGCGCCTTTCATCGCATGCAGCAAGTTCTCACTGGGAATGAAATACGGGGTGGTGATCACCACGCTTTCACGCGCCTGATAAATGCTCAGCAGCAAGGTTTGGTGAATAATTTCATCCGGCATGCCGGGGCCAGAGGGGATCACTTGGATCATATCGGTGGCATCCACGGCGCTAGGGTAGGGGCAATCCGGTATCGTTGGCAGGTGACGCTCGCCAGTCTCCACTTCCCAGTCCCATGCTTGGATTGCATTCAGTACTTGCACCGTCGGGCCCGTCACCCGCACCATCACATCAATCCATTGACCGACACCGGCATCGGTTTTGAAATAGGCCGGGTCGACCATGTTCATGGAGCCGGTGTAGGCAATGTGGCTGTCGATCACGACAATTTTGCGGTGCTGGCGTAAATCAAGGCGGCGTAAAAACATCCGCATCGGGCTGACCGCCAAGGCTTCCGTAATATGGATACCTGAATGGCGCATCAGTTTCGGCCAGTGGGAACGAAAGAAGCGCATACTGCCTGCCGCATCCAATAAAATGCGGACGGTGACGCCCCGTTTAGCGGCCATGATCAAGGCCGTGGCCACTTCATCGGCCAACCCGCCAGGGTGCCAAATGTAAAACTCCATATGAATAGCGGAGTGTGCTTCGTGAATATCGTCTACCATGGCGCGTAAAATGGTTTGTGGCGAATCTTGCAGGGACAGGGTATTACCACTCAGCGCAGGAATGCCGAGCCGATTTTCACACAGATCATTGATGGGACGCGCATGTTCGCTCATCAAGTGGGGTTGGTGCCCCGGGCAGTCCGTTAGACCTTGGAACCAGTCTTCATAGGGCTGAAACATGTCTTTGGCGCGTTCGGCCCGTTTCTTACCAAGGTTCAATTCACCAAACAAGATATAGGCGAAGACACCGCCGATGGGAATGATGTAAATGATCATCAGCCACGCAAGAGAGACCCCAACGACTCGCCGCTTGAACACGACACGCATTGTGACCGCTGCAATCAGTAACCAGTAGAGAAACACGCCGACCCAAGTCAGTACTTGATAAAACTGTTCCATTCACGTTTGCTATTTTGGTGACATATCTATCTATTTTGCATTGAAATGGTAGGAATACCAATGAATTCTCATTGGGTTGGCCGTTTTGTGAAGGTGACGGTTGGGTATATACTGCGCGTGTTTTCGCTAAACGTTTTTTGAAAAATAGAGATCCCCCTATGTTTACTTTGGTTTTCCAGCACCCTGATTTTCTCGTGATCGATAAGCATCCGGGGATCAGTGTCCATAAAGACGACAACGAACAACCGCTATTGGCGGAAGTGGCCCGTCACACCGGGGATGAAAAGCTGTACTTGATCCACCGCTTAGACAAAATGACCTCAGGGTTGTTGTTGCTGGGGCGGCACCATGAGGCGGCATCCTTATTGTCCGCTAACTTCGCGCAGCGGGTTGTCGAAAAATATTACTTGGCGATTGGCACCAAGAAGCCAAAGAAAAAACAAGGCATTGTGGTGGGTGACATGACGCGTTCACGCCGCAGTAGCTGGAAGCTGGAAACGAGCCGTGACAATCCGGCCATTACGCAGTTTTTCTCGACGACGGGTGGCGACGGACGCCGTCTCTTCTTGTGTAAACCCCACACGGGGAAAACCCACCAAATTCGCGTGGCGTTACGCAGTGTCGGGTCGGGGATCACGGGCGATGACATTTACGGCTGTGAAGCGGCCGATCGAGGGTATTTGCATGCCTACGCACTGCGTTTTCCGTATTTGGGTGAGCAGTGGCAGTTTGTTTGTCCGCCGACACGCGGTGAACTGTGGCAAGGCGATGCAGTGAAAGCCGGTTTAGCCGAGTGGCAAACGCCGTGGGCGCTCAATTGGCCAGCTGTGCCGGGGAAGGGCAAACAAGGTTAAACCAATAGCGAGAAATAAAAGGCGGGTTGCGACAGTGCCGACAAAACGGTGCTGGGTGATAAATAACCACACGGTTTGTTTTATGGTGATAAAAACACCGGTTTTTGTGTTGTTAGCGTGTGAAAACAAGCCTTACTGATAATAATCGCGGTAAACGTGGTTTTTCTCTGACTTATTTTTGATTAATCGCGTTTTTATTGGCCAGAAGGCATTAACCCATAGATGAAGATCACCTATAATGCCGGTCTAGGATACCACCTAGATCGAGGAAAACCATGCGCCTTACCCGTTCTGTATCGCTACGTATGCGATTAAAGAAAAAAAAGAATAAAACGCGTTTTTGGGGGCTGGCGTCATTTCGTCGACATCGTAAACTGGTTAAACAACGTGCGCGCCGCCAGCATCAGGCGCGCATGCAAGCCGAATATGTGCTGCTAGCTAGCCACCGTCTTCCTGAGCAAGAACAGCTAAAATTGATCGCGTGAATGCGTGCGTCATCCTATCCACATTAACTAAATGCAGTATCGTGATGGAAATTAGTGCACTACCTACTCTTGAGCAACACTTGATGGCTGCGTTGGCGACACCGCCAACGGAAGTACGCCGACTTTTTCATGGCCGTGGTCGTTGTTGGCCGGGTTTGGAGCAATTGACCGTTGACTGGTTATCCGGTCAAGTGTTGGTGTCTTTGTTTAAAGAACCCTCAGACGATTTTTTGGCCGAGCTGCACCGTGTGTTGACCACCCTGACCGCATCGGAAGTATGGCAACAGTCGGGTGCCTCGGCGTTGTTGCTACAACACCGTGACCGTGAAGGCTCACCGCTAGAGGTGTTGTGGGGCGAGAGCCGTGATTATCAGGACGTGGTAGAAAACGGCCTGACGTTCAAGCTGGATTTGGGCCGTAAGCAAAACAACGGTTTGTTCTTGGATATGCGCTTAGGCCGTGAGTGGGTGATGAAGCACGCCGAAGGCAAACGCGTCTTAAACCTGTTTGCTTACACCTGTGGTTTTTCCGTCGCAGCGATTGCCGGTGGTGCCGAGCATGTGGTGAACTTGGACATGGCAAAAGCGGCACTGAGCCGTGGCCGTGACAACCACCACTTGAATCAGCATGATCTGTCGAAAGTGAGCTTTTTGGGCCATGAGCTGTTCAAGTCGTGGGGCAAAGTGCGCAAGTTGGGTCCGTATGACATGATCATTATCGACCCGCCATCGTTCCAGAAGGGCAGTTTTGCGCTGACGAAAGACTACCAGAAAATTCTGCGTCGTTTGCCTGAGTTGCTGACAGCCGAAGGGCAAGTGGTAGCGTGTGTGAATGATCCGGGTGTATCGTCGTCGTTCCTAATTGAAGGGATGGCCACAGAAGCCCCAGAACTGCATTACCAGTACCGCCTGGATAATCCACCTGAATTTAAAGACATCGATCCGGAAGGTGGCTTGAAGGTATTGATCTTCGATCGCCAGTGAGTCGTTTGTCGACCCATAAAAAAACGCCAGCAATGCATGCTGGCGTTTTTGTTTGTGCTGTTTCAGTGTTGCCGATCATGTATTCACGTAACCGGAATAGGCACCATCAATTTGTCAGGGTGCTACACACTTCTGTATTGACTGGCTGGCTTACCATTGGGCGGCCACGCATGTCCATGATCACAATATTGTAATTCACGCCTTCGCTAACGAGCGGGGTGAGTTCGTCATTGTTACAGTAGTTGATGGCGGCATTTTTGGCCGCTGTGGTCGGTGGGGTATTTCCGCCACCGCCGTATAAAATGGTGATTTCGACCACGTTCTCACGCGCTTTCGCTTTCATGATCTGGTATTGGTCGATTTTCTCATACGGGGCTTTACTGTTAATGGCTGTCGCGCGCATCTTCGCCAGGTTAAGCACAGCATCTTCGTCACCATTGGACGCACAGCCGGCCAACAAGGTGACGGCCAAAAGAGCGAGTGTTCGTTTTAGCATGCGGGTATCTCAGTGGATGGTTACGATAAAAGTCGTTGAATAGACCGTGTTATGTTCAAGGTGTTCCCGAAGCAAGGCTTACGGCAGCACTTTTTTGAACGGCTTCACGATCACCTTCTCGTAAACACCGGCGTCGATGTACGGATCGGCATCGGCCCAAGCTTGCGCGTCGGCCAAGGTGTTGAACTCCGCGATCACGGTTGAACCGGTGAAACCTGCTTCACCTGGGTTGTCACTGTCGATGGCTGGCATTGGACCGGCAACCAACAGACGCCCTTCTTCTTGTAGGGCACTTAGACGAGCCAAGTGTTTATCACGGACACTTAAGCGGCGCTCAAGGCTATTTTCAACATCCTGAGAAAAAATAACGTACCACATGTGACATGTCTCCTTGGTACTCGCAGGCCATGATGGTTCAAGAAAAGGGCGCTGCGAATGCAAAATCAATAAGGGATTAGAAGGGTTACATACTAATTCAAAAAAAACGCCCTAACTAGCGGTTAGGGCGTTTGGCCTGTATTTGTTAGTCTTTTTTAACCGGACGGGGACGACCATTGCTGTCGATTGCAACATAGTTGAAGGTTGCTTCACAGACTCGGTAACGATCACCCACACCGTCGATGGCAACAGGTTTTACCCACACTTCCAAGGACACACTCATTGAGGTGTTGCCGATGCGGTTGCACTCACCGTAACAGCACACAACATCACCCACTTTGACAGGCGCTTTGAATGCAATGCTGTCGACGGAAACGGTGACGACACGGCCGCCAGAAATTTCTTTAGCCAAAATCGCACCGGCTAAATCGAGTTGGGACATGATCCACCCACCAAAAATATCACCATTGGCGTTGGTATCAGCTGGCATAGCAAGGGTACGTAGCAATAGTTGCCCACGCGGGATAGTATTTTCTGCAGTCATGGGACGACTCTGTCTTATTCTGAATCGGATTCTTTAGGCAAATGGTGGTAGATATAGCCGCCAGTGGCAAGGGTGAACACCAAGGTCAGACCTAATAAGCCAAAGACTTTGAAGTTTACCCAGACATCGAGTGGCAGGCGAAAAGCAATATAGACATTCACGCATGCACATACAATGAAAAACAGCGCCCAAGCGGTATTTATGCGCTGCCAAACGTATTCTGGCAGTTGTATCTCATGGTTTAACATACGTTTGATCAACGGCTTACCCAGGTATTGGCTGACTAAAAGCCCAATCGCAAACAATGCATAAATGATGGTGACTTTCCATTTAATGAAATTGTCGTCGTGCAGATAGAGCGTCAATCCCCCGAACACGGTGACCATGACCAGGGTGACCAGTTGCATCTTCTCGACTTTCTTATACAAAAACCATGTCACAATCACTTGCACAATGGTGGCGGCAATTAAGGCGCCTGTCGCAACGAAAATGTCATGGGTTTTATACAACACGAAGAAAATAATGAGGGGGATGAAGTCAATGAGTTGTTTCATCGTAACAACCTCTTGGATGAAAAAGAGAGCCATCATACAGGGATATTATGTGATGCCAATCACATTTGATATAAGGTCAATGCTGGGATGCAGAGAGCATGATGGCGTGTAATCGTTGCATGTTAGTACAAAATATCATCAGGATACCTCCATGATTGAGAACAATCAGCACGTTAATGTATGTGCATCTGTGTATTTTTTGTTCTACTAGAGCTTGATGTAATTATGGCTGATGGGTGAGGTATGGATACCATTCTAGTGATATTAGCGATGCTTGTTTTTACCGTGTTGTCGATCAAGTTGTCGGCAAAGCTGCTGGACGTTGATAGCCCAAGCGCGGGGCTGTGTGTGCTGGCGACGATATTATCCATTGTATTGAGTGTGGTACTGATTGTGTTTTCAGGGGCGGGCGTGATCGCCGCGGTCGTTTCCTTTTTCGTGACAGGGGCGGTTTATACCTTTGTTTTTGGTGTCAACGCGATCGTCGGGCTTGTACTGGCAGGGGTCTCGATGGCGGTGCAGATGGCGTTCATTATTGCTGCTGTGATGGTGCTGGGGCTCTCGCTGGGCGGATTAGAGCAACTGGTGTAGCACAAGGTATGCCCGTAAAAACACGCCCGTTAGACGGGCGTGATAGGGCTGGATAGAGACAAAAGCGCGCAGGTTGTGCGTTTATTTAGGGGTGTTGATGCTATCAATGATCACCGCACAGGCCGCATCGCCCGTAATGTTTAATGCGGTACGGATCATGTCGAAAATACGATCGAGGGCGAACAATAACGGCAGACCTTCAATCGGGATCCCGGCGGCTAACAGCACGGCGACCACCAAGAAGGAGGGCCCCGGTACACCGGCTTGCCCGATCGCGCCCAATGTCGCGGTCAGGATAATGGCAATATAGGCGGTCATATCCAAATCGACGTTGAACATTTGCGCGAAAAACACCGCCACCAAGCCATAGTAAATGGCGTTGCCACTCATGTTAATGGTCGCTCCCAGCGGTAACACAAAGGCGGCAGTGGCGTTTTTTACCCCCAGCTCTTCTTCACACACTTCCATGGTGACAGGCAGTGTCGCCATGGAGGAGGCGGTTGACAGTGCTACAGCTTGCGGCTTTTTCATCGCCGAAATGAAGGCGCGTGGGGACGTGTTACTGAAGACTTTGATCAACGCTGGATAGAACAAGAACCCGTAGATCAGAATGGCAATGACATACACCACAAACAGCTTTAAGACCACTTCAAGGGCGCTGAATCCAAAGGTGCCGACCGCATCGGCCATCAGGCCAAAAACCCCCAATGGCGCGACTTTCATGACCACATTGATCATCCAAACCATGGCATCGACGATGGCATTGATCCCATTGAGTAACGGATCACGGCGGTCTTTTTCCAGTTTGGAGAGCGCAATACCAAAGAACAGGCAGAACACAAGAATTTGGAGGATATTGGCTTCGTTGAGTGACTGGAAAATGTTGGTCGGGATCATGCCTTCCAGCGTGGCCCAAAATGTAGGCAGATCGCCCTTATCGGCATAGACGTTGGAAAACAGCCCTTCGACGCCTTTTACATCCACGCCAACACCGGGTTCAAATATTTCCCCCATGAACAAGGCCAGCCCGACCGCGACTGCTGAGGTGAGGCCAAAAAAGCCCAAGGTGGCGACTCCGACTTTCCCTGCCGAATGACTGCTGCCCAGACCGGCCGCCCCTGAAATGATGGCGACAGCGATCAATGGGATCACTAACATTTTGATCAAGTGAATGAAAATACTACCAAGTGGGGCGAAAATACTGGCGTCATGGCCCATGAGCGCGCCGACCACGGTGCCGATACACATAGCAATAATGACCTGCACGCCAATATTACCGAATACGCCTTTTTCATTTAACACGGTGTGTACCTCAGTTGTGCTTGTTACTCGTTGAAGTGTTATTGGGTTTTTATTTTGTAATTATGTAAATGCGCAACCCAATATGTTGCCTTTTTGTTTTACTCGCAAGTCTACGCAGATTCAATGGTTAATTGAAGTATTTATCAAGTGTGTATCGGTTGAGTGACAATTCACTCACATTTTTGTGATGTTGATGCGGGTGACGGCGCGCATTCTGAAGTGCGGGGTGCGGGGTGCGGGGTGCGAGGTGTGAGGTGTGCGGGAAGGGGAAGAGAGGATAAAAAAGAAAAGGGCAACCTGGCCCTTTTCTGTCTTGTACTGTTGTTCTTGATGTTCGCTGTTAGCGGGTTGCGGCTTTCATCTCGCTGATGAAGGTGCGCATGTTGGCTAACAGTGCGGCTTCATCATTGAGATTTTTTTCAATCACTTTGACGACCGCAGAGCCGGAAATGGCGCCTGCCGCCCCGGCCTCAATCGCTTCTTTTACCTGCGCCGGTTCCGCAATACCAAAACCCAATAAGGCAGGAGGAGCTTGATGGGCTTTTAAGCGGTCAAGTAATGGGCCAATCGGCATACCGGCTTTGGTTTCTGTCCCCGTTACCCCTGCGCGTGATAGCAAGTAGGTATAACCGCCGCCGTACTGTGCCACGGTTTTCAGGGTGTCTTCATTGGCATTGGGCGGCGCAATGAAGATCGGGTGAATACCGTGTTTTTCCGCTGCGGCACGAAATTCGGCCGACTCTTTGACGGGCACATCGGCAACCAGCACGGAATCGACCCCTGCGGCCGCACACTGTTGATAGAACGCATCCACACCGTTTGCAAACACCAAGTTGGCGTACATTAATAGGCCGATCGGTGTGTCTGGGTATTTGGCGCGTACTGTCGCAATCAGGTCGAAACAGACGGCAGGCGTCGTGCCGGAGGCTAAGGCACGGATGCTGGCACTTTGAATGGTTGGGCCATCGGCCAAAGGATCGGAGAATGGGATCCCTAGCTCCAGTGCGTCGGCACCGGCATCGACCAAGGTTTCAATGATCGTGAGGGACAACTCAGGGTTGGGATCGCCGATAGTAACAAACGGCACAAATGCACCTTCGTTGTTGGCGGCTAAACGGGCAAATTGTGCTTGATAACGATCCATTACAGCGCTCCTTTTGCGTCTAGGATATCATGAACAGTGAAGATATCTTTGTCGCCACGACCGGACAGG
Organism: Photobacterium sp. 270122K; assembly: GCF_059941365.1. Classification (NCBI taxonomy): domain Bacteria; kingdom Pseudomonadati; phylum Pseudomonadota; class Gammaproteobacteria; order Vibrionales; family Vibrionaceae; genus Photobacterium; species Photobacterium sp. 270122K. The sequence goes on along the minus strand of NZ_JBPOEN010000004.1, from coordinate 228,211 downwards.
TTCACGACTAATAGCTGTTCTTTTTCAGGGTTGGCTTGGATCATTTTTAGCGCATGGGCCAGTGCGTGCGCCGATTCAAGTGCCGGGATGATCCCCTCGTTACGCGCCAAGGATTGGAAAGCATCGAGCGCTTCATCATCCGTGACCGCTTCATAGGTGGCGCGGCCAATGGCATTTAAGTGGGCGTGCTGTGGCCCTACAGATGGGAAATCCAGACCGGCAGACACGGAATACGATTCTTCCACTTGCCCGTGTTGGTCTTGCATCAACGGGGCTTTCATGCCGAAGAAAATTCCCAGCTTGCCGTGTTTCAATGGTGCGCCGTGCATGTCGGTATCCAGTCCTTTACCGGCCGGTTCCACCCCAATCAAGCCAACGGACTCTTCGTCAATGAAATCGGCAAACATACCAATGGCATTTGAGCCGCCACCAACACAGGCGATGACCGCATCTGGCAGGCGACCTTCTTTGTCGAGGATTTGCGCTTTGGTTTCTTCCCCAATGATGTGCTGGAATTCACGCACAATGGTCGGGAACGGGTGCGGCCCTGCGGCGGTGCCGAGCAGGTAATGAGCTGTGTCATAGGTAGCAGACCAATCACGCATGGCTTCGTTACACGCATCTTTTAACGTGGCAGAGCCTGAATGTACCGGGATCACTTCCGCGCCCATCAGTTTCATGCGGAATACGTTCGGGCTCTGGCGCTCAACGTCTTTCGCACCCATGTACACACGACATTTCAGGCCGAGCAAGGCACAGGCCAGTGCTGTTGCCACGCCGTGTTGACCTGCACCGGTTTCTGCGATGATTTCATGTTTGCCCATGCGTTTAGCCAGCAAAGCCTGACCCAGCACCTGATTGGTTTTGTGTGCGCCGCCGTGTAACAGATCTTCACGTTTCAGGTAGAGCTTGGTTTTCGTGCCTTTGGTCAGGTTTTGACACAGTGTCAGCGCCGTTGGGCGACCGGCATACTCTTTGAGCAGCGTGATAAATTCCTGCTGGAAAGCCGGGTCTTGTTGGGCATCAACGAAAGCGGCCTCAAGCTGATCCAGCGCTGGCACGAGAATTTGCGGTACATACTGTCCGCCAAATTCACCAAAGTAAGCGTTAATTTTGCTCATAGTCTGTTTAGTCCTTAATACTTTCTGATAGCCGCAAATGCCGCTTTCAATTTTGATGAATCTTTTTTGCCCGGCGCACTTTCAACACCGGAATTCAAATCTAATCCTTTACAGCCGATGTGGGCCGCATCCATGACGTTATCGGGGGTCAAACCGCCAGCCAGCATGATGCGTTGGCGATCTGCCGCAGGGATCAATTGCCAGTCAAAGGCGATACCGGTGCCGCCGGACTGTTGGCCGACTTGGGTATCGAGCAGGTGACGATCCACATCCCATTGCGCCAGTTCTGGCACGGTGTCACTGACGCCGTGGGCTTTCCAAATCTCACATTCGACAGGCAGTTGTGCTTTCAGTCCCTGCACGTAGTCCGGGGTTTCGTCACCATGTAACTGAATGGCGGACAGTGACAGGGCGTGCGCGGCTTTGATGATGGCATCCGGATCGGCATTGCGGAACACACCGACGTATTGCAGAGGTGCACCGCTCATGATCATACGGGCTTGCTCGATATCAACCTGACGCGGTGAGCCAGACACAAAGATCAGCCCGCCGTAAACCGCCCCGCTTTGATAGGCGGCGGCTGCATCATCGGCATGGGTCAGGCCACACACCTTGTTGTCGCCGAGCAGTACACGGCGAACCGCGCGCTCAATGTTGTCTTCGGCCATCAGTGAGCTGCCAATCAAAAAGCCATTGGCGTAAGCGGCTAAATCACGCACCTGCTGGTGGGTGTAAATGCCGGATTCAGAAATCACAATGGTGCCTTCCGGCAGTTTTGGTGCCAGCTGCTTGGTACGGTCAAGATCGATGCTGAGATCACGCAGGTTACGGTTATTGATCCCGACCACTTTGGCGTTCAGGGCAATCGCACGCTCTAATTCGTCTTCGTTACTGACTTCGGTGAGAATGCCAAGCTGCAGGCTGTCAGCCAGCGTGGCTAATTCACGGTACGTGTCATCATCCAAGACAGACAGCATCAACAGGATGGCATCGGCCTGATAATGGCGAGCCAGATAGACCTGATACGGGTCAATCATGAAATCTTTGCACAATACCGGCTGGGTCACCTGACGGCGTACCACGGGGAGAAAGTCAAAGTTACCCTGAAAATACTTCTCGTCGGTCAGCACGGAAATGGCATTGGCGTAACCGTTATAGACGGCGGCGATGGCATCTAAGTTGAAGTCCTGACGGATCAGCCCTTTGGACGGGGAGGCTTTTTTGCACTCCAGAATGAACACGGCATTGTCGCTGGACAGGGCATCGTAAAAGGAACGATCGCTAGGGGTTAGCATATCGATAAAGCTGTCCAGTGGTTGTTGCTGTTTACGCGCGTCAACCCACAGGCGTTTATCGGCGACGATTTTGGCTAATACGGTTTCCATTATTGACCTCGTGCAGCAAGTTGGCTGACCAGCGCATACGCTTTGCCGGATTGCATCACGGCAAGGGCTTGCTGGGTGTTGGCTTTCAGATCCTCTTGTCCGAACAAGCGCAGCAGCAAGGCCACGTTGACGGCGACGGCGCCCATTTGCGCGTCGGTGCCTTTGCCGGTGAGGATGTTGGTGATGATGGCGCGGTTTTCTTCCGGCTCACCGCCTTTAATGGCTTCCAACGGGTGGCTCTCTAGCCCAAAATCCGCCGGCGTTAGGGTGTATTCTTTGATTTCTCCATCAATGATTTCTGCGACGGTGGTTTCACCGTGAATGGCGACTTCATCCAAGCCGCTGCCGTGTACGACGGCCGCGCGCTTCATGCCCATGGCTGCCATGGTTTCCGCAATTGGGCGGACCAAAGCATTGTCGTAGACGCCCATCAGTTCGATATTCGGGCGGGCAGGGTTGATCAAAGGGCCCAGCACGTTAAAGATGGTGCGGGTTTTCAGGGTTTGTCTCACGGGCATCGCGTGGCGAACACCACCGTGGTACTCCGGTGCAAATAAGAAGCAAACACCCAGTTCGTCTAATGCTTCGCGCGCGGTTTCCGGTGCCATTGCCAAATCAATCCCGAATTTATCGAGCAGATCCGACGAGCCTGATTTGCTTGATACGCCACGGTTGCCGTGCTTGGCGACTTTCACCCCGCAGGCGGCCGCCACAAACGCGGCCGTGGTCGAAATGTTGATGGTGTTCGCGCCGTCACCGCCTGTGCCGACGATATCGGCAAAATCATAGTCAGGGCGAGGAAACGGGTTGGCGTTGGCCAGCAGGGCTTTCGCGGCACCGGCGATTTCCGCGGGGGTTTCGCCTTTAATTTTCAGGGCCGTCAAAATGGCCGCCAGCGCAATGGGATCGATATCGCCTTTGATGATGGCATCAAACAGCGTCTGGCTTTCGTCTTGGCTCAGTGCTTGCTGGTCATACAGCTTGTTGATGAGCGTTGAGATGGTCGCATCCATAATTCTTATCCTTGTTAAAGTGTCGTCGTGAATACCGTCATACGATTATTGGGAGGACGACATGACCCATGCCAGCGTGTTGGTCAGCAGCTGGGCTCCTTGGGTCGTGAGAATCGATTCAGGGTGGAACTGGTAGCCACACACACGATCGTGGTCGTGTGTCACTGCCATTACCAGGCCATCGACATCGGCAATCACACGTAGATCGCTTGGCACATCTTGCGCGATCAGCGAGTGGTAACGGGCAATCGACAACGGACTGGCGAGATCGCCAAACACCGGGTGGTGGTTGTGGCGCATCATGGCCGATTTGCCGTGCACAATGTCACCGGCACCCGATACGGTACCGCCGTAGGCTTCCACAATGGCTTGATGGCCGAGGCAAATACCCATCATTGGCACTTTGCCGCGCAGACGAGTGATGAGTTCTGGCATGCAGCCGGCGTCTGCTGGCGCGCCCGGCCCGGGTGACAGCACCAGTACCGGTTTGGCGTTGTCTGCGATGGCTTGGTCAATGGCGGCTTCCACTTGCGCCGCACTCAGACTGTTACGGTACACCGTGACCGAACACCCGAGTGAGCGGAACTGATCCACCAAGTTATAGGTAAAGGAATCAAAGTTATCGAGTAATACAATATGCGGTTGTGTCATGGGATGCGTCCTTTACCGTTTGGGTGTGCTTGTTGAAGAACCCATGGCGGGCATTCTGTGGGCGGAACGGATCGCATTGATCACCGCTTGCGCTTTGCTGCGTGTTTCATCGGCTTCGGCTTGTGGTACCGAGTCATAGACGACACCCGCACCGGCCTGCACGCTGGCGATACCGTTTTCGACGTAGGCTGAGCGGATCACAATGCAGGTGTCCATATCACCTTGACCGGTCACATACCCCACGGCACCGCCGTAGGTGCCACGACGACGTTGTTCCACATCACGGATCAATTGCATCGCACGAATTTTCGGTGCACCGGTGAGTGTGCCCATGTTCATGCAGGCTTGGTAGGCGTGCAGCGCATCCAGATCGCCACGCAGTTGGCCGACGACACGTGACACCAAGTGCATGACATGGCTGTAGCGATCCACTTGTAGCAAATCGGCCACATAGCGGGTGCCCGGCTCACTGATCCGCGCCACATCGTTACGGGCCAAGTCCACCAGCATCATGTGCTCGGCGTTCTCTTTCATGTCGCTGCGCAGTTCCAGCTCGATGCGGCCATCTAAATCCAAGTTAATCGAGCCATCGGCATTTTTACCGCGCGGGCGTGTGCCGGCGATCGGGTAGATTTCGACTTGGTTGCTGTCGGTGCAGTATTTCAACGCACTTTCAGGAGAGGCGCCAAACACAGTGAAATCGGCATCCTGCAGGTAGAACATGTACGGACTTGGGTTGCCGACTTTCAAGGCTTGATAGGCCACCAAGGGGGATGGGCACGGCAAGGAAAACTGGCGTGACGGTACCACTTGGAACACATCGCCTTTGATCACGTGTTGCTTGAGGTCGACGACTTGTTGGCAAAACGCTTCATCACTGATGCTGGTGGTAGGTTCACACTCAGCCAGTAATTCTGCAGCCGGTAAGGGTTTAGGCGCCAAACAGGCTTCTTTGATGTGTTGCAAACGGCGACTGAGTTCAAAATAGCTGGCGGTGTATTGATCGCCACCAAACAGGGTCGCTTGCAGCTTGCCTTTGCGGCGTTGGTGATCGATCACCAGTAAGGTTTCGGCAATGTAAAACAGGTAATCGGGACACTGATTATCTTGCGCAACCGCAGGCAACGGCTCGAAGCTGTCGACCACGTCGTAGGCAAATAAGCCGCCTAAGAACAGCGCTTCGCGAGGCTGACCGGTGAGATCAAACGCGTGTTGGATCATGCGCAGCGCATCAAACGATGACGGCTCACGCAATCGGCTGTCTTCATCCAATGCGCGTTCGGCGGTGGGGTAATGTAAAATCAGGCACGCTTTCTCGCGCTGAACGGCAATGCCTTCGGCGATCTGGGGTTCCAGCGTTTGCAGGACGTTCAGGCCGTTATCGGTCAAGGCTTCCAAACGCACTTGCTTGCCCCGACAGACAATGCGTACCGCCGCATCAATCAACATCAGGCTTTTCAGATCTTGCTTGGAGTCGATTTCCGCCGACTCCAACAGCAAGTTATGTGGGCGGTTGCCACAGACGGAGTAATACAACTCCGTCGGCTCCGCCACGTAAGGGACATCCAGGCTTAGCAGCTCCAGCTTGCCAGTGCCTAAGGGGGTAGTGTTCACAGCGTTCTCCCTGCCGCTTCAACAAACGGTTTTAGCTCTTGCATCAACTGCTCAAACATTGGACCGGTTAATGCCTGGTGACCGTCAGACAATGCTTCACACGGGTTAAGGTGTGATTCAACGATAATGCCATCAGCGCCCACCGCAGCGGCGGCACGTGATAACGGGATCACCAGTTCACGCACACCCGTACCGTGGCTTGGATCAACGACAACCGGAAGGTGTGTGCGTTGTTTTAAGTAAGCGACGGCATTTAAATCCAATGTGTTACGTGTGGCTGTCTCATAGGTGCGGATACCTCGCTCACACAGGATAATGTTTGGATTTCCTGCATCATAGATGTATTCCGCTGCTAAAAGCAGCTCCTCGATAGTGGCTGAAAGTCCGCGTTTGAGCAAGACCGGTTTTTGGCTTTCGCCGACAGCTTTTAGCAGAGCATAGTTTTGCATGTTACGTGCGCCGATTTGTAGACAGTCAACGTACGCACACATGTCCTCCATTTGACTCACTTCCATCACTTCCGACACCGTGGGGATGCCGTGTTGCTCACTGGCCAGTTTGAGCAGTTTTAACCCTTCTACGCCCATGCCCTGAAAATCGTACGGGCTGGTGCGGGGTTTGTACGCGCCGCCACGCAGGGCCACCGCACCGTGTTGCTTCACCACTTCGGCCACAGACAGCAGCTGGGCTTCTGATTCCACCGAGCAGGGGCCGGCAATGACCGCAAACTTGTCGCCGCCCACGGTGGCATTGCCAAAGCGAACGACGGTGTCATGGGCTTGGACTTCGCGGCTGACCATTTTGTACTTGGTCAGGATGGGTTTGACGTTTTCGACACACGGGTAAGCATCAAGGTGAAGTTGCTCCAGCACACGCTCATCGCCTAATGCGCCGAGAACAATGCGTTCGACACCCGGCATGTAAAGCGGCTTCAGGCCTGCAGCTTCAATGCGCGTTAAAATTTCTTTGGCTTGTGCTTCGGTAGCGTTGGGCTTGAGGACGATGATCATGGCGTTTTCCTTTTAAGTCGTTGGCGCTCGGCGTCGGGGCCGTGTCTGGCGCTGAATTTGGCTGTTATTGACTGATTGTTAGTTTTTTCTCTGACGATTTTTTCGCCGTTATGGTTATTTGGGTATAAAAAAGCCCGCAAGGTGCGGGCGGGAATTATCTGGCTCGAGGCACAGCAGATTCCACAACCCGCGTTGCGTGGTGCCACCACCAAGAAAATAAAGCGCAGAGTGAATGAGGAATTTGCTGTAACATGTAAATATCCTGTAACGTGAGTACATCGTGATATCGAGTAATTACGTACTAGTAAACTAGTTCATAAAACCAAAGTCAAGAATTTAATTTATGTTGTTTGATTTACATACCCACACCACGGCGTCGGATGGGCGTTTGACGCCAGAAGAACTGGTGGCTCGCGCGGTAGAGCGCCGAGTCGATGTACTGGCCATTACTGACCATGACACCGTCGCAGGTTTGACGGCGGCAGAGGCTGCGATTGCAGCACAAAATTTGCCAATAACTCTGATCAAAGGGATTGAAATATCGACACTTTGGCATAATTTTGATATTCACATTGTCGGTTTGCAGATTGATCCCGAACATCCTGCGTTGGTTGCATTGATTGAGGCGCAGGCTGCGCGTCGCGTCGCGCGTGCCGAATTAATGGGTGAGCGGTTAGAGAAAAATCGTATGCCGGGCGCGTTGGCTGGGGCCAAAGCCATCGCCAATGGCGCGACATTAACCCGTGCCCATTTTGCTCAGTGGATCGTCGAACAGGGCTATGCCAAGAACATGCAGGCCGTGTTTAAGCAATATTTAACCCGCAATAACCCGGGGTATGTCCCGCCGGATTGGTGCGCCATTGCAGAAGCCGTGGACGTGATCCACCAAGCGGGAGGACAAGCGGTTTTGGCTCACCCGGGGCGCTATAATATGACCGCGAAATGGATTAAGCGTTTGCTCGCCGCATTCAAAGACGCGAACGGGGACGCGATGGAAGTGGCATTGCCACAGCAAGCACCGGTCGAACGCCGCGTGCTGGGTGACTACGCCATTGATTTCCAGTTATTGGCTTCACAGGGCTCTGACTTTCACTATCCTTCACCATGGACCGAGCTGGGACGTAACCTTTGGTTACCGAAAGGCGTGACTGAGGTCTGGCATGAGTGGACAGTCGAGAAGAAGCGCATTGACGAAGAACAGCCTACGGGCAACCCACTTCCGACGGAGGAAGAATGAGTCAATATTTTTATATGCATCCAGAAACGCCACAAGTGCGTTTGATCAATCAAGCCGTGGCGATCATTCGTGACGGCGGCGTGATTGTTTACCCGACCGATTCCGGCTATGCACTAGGCTGCCAGTTGGAAAATAAATCTGCCTTAGAGCGTATCTGTCAGATCCGCCGCTTAAACGATAAGCACAATTTTACCTTACTGTGCCGTGACTTATCCGAGCTATCGGTGTACGCACGGGTCGATAATGTGGCGTTCCGTTTGCTGCGTAACAACACGCCAGGCGCGTACACGTTTATCTTTAAAGGCACCAAAGATGTGCCGCGTCGTTTAATGAATCCGAAGCGTAAAAGTATCGGTATTCGTGTACCGGATAACGCGATTGCCTTGGCGTTGCTGGAAGCCTTGGGCGAGCCGATGATGTCGACGTCATTGATCTTGCCGGGCAACGAAACGACAGAATCCGATCCCGATGAAATCCGCGATCAATTGGAACATGCGGTGGACTTGATCATCAATGGTGGCTATTTAGGTGAACAGCCGACTACGGTGATCGATTTCAGTAATGACGAGATGGAAATTGTCCGTGTTGGTGCAGGTGATCCTACACCGTTTGAATAATCCACGATCCGTGGCCATTATCACACGGGGTGTGGAATATCATCGTGCTTCACCGTGTTTTTGGTGGTAACTGCAGCCAGCTTTTGGCATAATCCGCCGTCGCTTTAAGATGGCTTAAAGTGCGATGATATTTCGACGCCTGTGAAGGCGACAAAGGTTTGTCTTATGAGTGAAAAATTACAAAAAGTTCTGGCCCGTTCTGGCCAGGGTTCTCGCCGTGAAATCGAATTGATGATCCAACATGGTCGCGTCAGTATCGATGGCAAAGTCGCTAAGCTGGGTGACCGTCTGGAAGATTTGTCTGTCAATGTACGCATTGATGGCCGCAATATTCAGATGATCTCGTCTTCAGATGAAGTTTGCCGTGTAATGGCTTATAACAAACCTGAAGGTGAGCTGTGTACTCGCCATGATCCGGAAGGTCGTCGCACGGTATTTGACCGTTTGCCTCGCCTGAGTGATGGTCGTTGGGTCTCTGTGGGTCGCCTTGATGCGAACACCGGCGGTTTGTTGCTGTTCACCACCGATGGTGAGTTAGCAAACCGTTTGATGCACCCAAGTCGTCGCGTTGAGCGTGAGTACATGGTGCGTGTCTTCGGTGAAGTGAACGAAGAAATGGTACGTAATCTGGTTCGCGGTGTTGAACTGGAAGACGGCATGGCCCGTTTTGAAGACGTGGTTTATGCGGGCGGCGAAGGGATGAACCACACGTTCTACGTGATGATCACCGAAGGTCGTAACCGTGAAGTGCGTCGTCTGTGGGATTCACAGGGTGTAACAGTAAGCCGCCTGAAGCGTGTGCGTTACGGTGACATCTACCTGACCAAAGATCTGCCTCGCGGTGGATGGATGGAGCTTGAGCTGAAGGAAGTGAACTACCTGCGTGAGACCGTTGATTTGCCGCCAGAGACTGAAACGGTATTAACCGTTGAAGGTCAAAAGCGTAAGCGTGGTGTTCGTCAGATCCGTCGTGCGGTACGCCGTCACGAAGAGCGTTTGAACGAAGAGCCGCGTGGCCGTCGTGGTCGTCAAGATACACGTCGTTCATCAAGCCGTACGGCAGAGGCAGATGCTGCGCAAGAACACAAGCCAGCACGTCGCCAGCCAGCAATGGACGATACGCGTCGTAAGTCGAATGACGATACACGCCGTAAACCAACGGGTGATGCACGTCGTAAGCCGTCAAATGACGATACGCGCCGCAAGCCAACGGGTGATGCACGTCGTAAACCGTCAAATGACGATACGCGTCGCAAGCCAACCGGTGATGCGCGCCGCAAGCCGTCGAATGACGACACGCGCCGTTCATCGGGTGAAGATACACGCCGTAAACCGAATGCTGAAGGCGCACGCCGTAAGCCATCAGGTAACGCTGTGAATCGTCGCAATCCGCTGAAGAACAAGCCAGCGAAACCGCGTACACGTAAGTAAGTGTCGAGAATAATGAAAAAGCAGCCTAAGGGCTGCTTTTTTTATGTCTGTCTTTTCTCTACGACTATCTGTTTATTTATCCGTTTATTCGTTCGTGAAAAGCCTTACTTTGCTTCGCCGGCGGGGCGTTTAGGTTGCGCATCAATGCACTGGCCATTCACGTCACGGCTTTCTGGCCCCATCAGGTAAAGGTACAGCGGCATGATCTCTGCCGGTGTCTTTAGCCGTGTTGCATCTTCTGCTGGGAAAGCTTTAGCACGCATCCCCGTGCGTGTGCCGCCTGGGTTAATCGCATTAACGCGTACAGGCGTGTTGGCTAATTCATCGGCCACGACTTGCATCATGCCTTCAGTGGCGAATTTAGACATCGCGTAGGCGCCCCAGAAGGCACGACCGTGATGACCCACGGTGGATGAAGTAAAGATGATTCGGCCATCTTGCGCTTTTTTGATCAGCGGAATAATGGCTTGTGTCAGCAGGAACTGGGCTTTCACGTTGATTTGCATGACTTCATCGAACGCGCCTTCGTCCATTTGATCAAACGGGCTCAATACACCCAATACGCCGGCATTGTGCAGTACACCGTCAAGGCGGCCAAATTGGCCTTCAATGGTGTCGACCATGTCTTGATAGTTTTGCTTGGTGGCACCCATGAGATCCATCGGAATGATGGCGGGCTGCGGGTAGCCAAGGGCGTCTATTTCATCATAAACCGCTTCCAGTTTGGCCACTGTACGGCCGAGCAAAATCACCGTGGCCCCGTGTGCTGCATAGCTCATGGCAGCCTGACGACCAATGCCTTCCCCGGCACCCGTGACAAGAATCACTCTCTCTTTCAGTGAGTTTTCAGCGATTTGATAATCCACGCTTTATTTCCTTATTGGTTTTTTTGTTTTCCTATTGTATTGCGATAGCGATACAGGTGACAACGTGGTTACAATGGGAAGACGTCAAAAATGAGGACTCAACATTGGATTTTTTGTTTGATTATGGGCTATTCCTAGCCAAGATTGCCACGGTGGTGATCGCGATTGCTGCCATTCTGATCATTGTAAAAGGATTGAAAGACCATCACGGCGCATCGAAAGGTGAGCTAGAAGTGACGGATTTGACTGAGCAATACAAGCACACGGTGTCTCAATTAGAGTCCCACTTGTTTGATAAACCGCTGATTAAAGCGCGTGATAAAGCGGAAAAGAAAGCCGATAAAGAGAAGCATAAAGCGCGTCAAAACGAAGTAAAAAAAGCCGCGAAGGAAGGGGATTTATCTCATTCGCGTGAGCCGCGTTTGTTTGTTTTAGACTTCCACGGCAGCTTGGATGCGCGTGAAGTGTCGGCATTGCGTGAAGAAGTGACGGCCATTTTGGCCATCGCGATAGAGGGTGATGAAGTGTTGCTGCGTTTGGAAACGGGCGGCGGCATGGTACACGGTTACGGTTTGGCCTCATCACAACTGGCGCGTTTGAAAACGGCCGGTGTGAAGCTGACGATTTCCGTCGATAAAGTGGCCGCCAGCGGTGGCTATATGATGGCGTGTGTGGCCGATAATATTATCTCTGCCCCGTTTGCGATTGTGGGTTCCATTGGCGTGATCGCACAGTTGCCTAACTTCAACAAACTGTTGAAGAAAAACGACATCGAGTTTGAACAAGTGACGGCGGGTGAATTCAAGCGAACACTCACGATGTTCGGTGAAAACACAGACAAAGCACGTGAAAAGTTCCAAACTGAAATTGAGGAAACGCACGGGTTGTTCAAAGATTTTATCGCCGAACACCGTCCAAGCTTGGATCTGGAAACCGTGGCAACCGGTGAACACTGGTTCGGCAAGCAAGCGTTGGCATTGGGGCTGGTGGACGAGATTGGCACCAGTGATGATTTCATCAGCCAAGCCTGTAAAGACCGCGATGTGTTGCAGGTACGCTACGTGCAACGTAAAAAGCTAGCAGAGAAGCTGGCGGGTGCAACAGGTGAAGCGGCTGATAACCTACTGATGAAGTGGGTGAGCCGTGGTCAGCGTCCTTTCATGTAATGAGGGGCGGTGAGCCGTAGGTGCTCACGGCATGGCGTTATTGCCAGAAGTAAAAGACACAGCCCCGCCTTTGGTGGGGCTGTTGTTTTTGCGGACGGGAAACCGCCGCGATACCGCTTATGCTAGCGTGAATTCTGGCGACAATTTGTGTGCCAAGAACTTAAACATATTGAACACGGCCGTGGTTTTTTCTGTTGGTAGGCCTTCTTCATTGAGGAAGTATTCCCCTTTAAAGATCAACACGCCATCGCGTTCTTCAACAGAGGTCGCACGCATGCCATCCAAGTAGCTTTCGTGGTCTTGGATAAGTTGATTAGCAATTAAAAGGAGATTGTCAGGGCTAATGGTTGTTTTGTTGCTCATGAGTGTCTCAATGTCCATTGTATTATCCGGATACCCCCCGGACTGGTGGCAAATAGTGTAAGTAACTTCTGAGAGGAAGACAATTGTGTCAAAGGGAAGTCGAGGTGACGCAAAGGTGTGAGAAAAATTGTACAAAGAGTAGTTAACTAACCCCTTGAAAAGTCATAATTCTGTGAGCAATGGCAAAAAATAGCTGTTTTTTATAGTCAAATTGCCGACGAGGTGGTAATCATTAGCGCCCATTGGGGCCGAGAAACCGCTGTGATCGTGTTCTCTATATAGAGGGAAGGGAACAAGGAAGTCTGATGAAGGGCTTGCTTCATGGCCATTATTTCTGTTTAGATGCCTGCTGTAACCAAGTATTAACAAGTGGAGAAGGGACAACCAAACAGTCTCGATTTGTTAAAAAGCAGTTGACCTTCTAGGATTGTAGCCCAATATGTAAATACCAATCCCATTACGTAACGTGTCCACTTACCATCGTTCTCAGCCTTGTTGTGAGCCATGCTTTGAAGCGTTACGTAATCAGTTTGGTGTACCAGCTTGCCGTGCTACCTTGAGTTTCTTGCGTGCAACTGTTTGTTTTTATTTTTATTTTTTGTGAGCACGAGGACGTAATAGAATTATTATGGGAAAATCACTCGTTATTGTGGAGTCCCCAGCCAAGGCGAAGACTATCAATAAGTACTTGGGTAAGGACTTCATTGTTAAGTCAAGCGTAGGTCACGTTCGTGATTTGCCGACCGGTGCACGTAGTACAGGCAAGAAAGCCGCTGCGACCTCGACCAAAGGCCTGAGCGCGGAAGAAAAAGCGACGATTAAACAAGAAAAAGATCGTAAGGCGCTGATCGGTAAAATGGGTGTTGACCCTTACAACGATTGGGAAGCGCAGTACGAAGTGTTGCCGGGCAAAGAAAAGGTCGTTAGCGAGCTGCAGAAGCTGGCTGAAGATGCTGACTTTGTCTATCTCGCAACCGATTTGGATCGCGAGGGGGAAGCTATTGCGTGGCACCTTCGTGAGATCATCGGTGGCGATGATGCGCGTTACAAGCGAGTGGTCTTTAACGAAATCACAAAAAATGCGATTCAGCAGGCGTTTGAACAGCCTGGTGAACTGAACATTGACGGGGTGAATGCCCAGCAAGCACGTCGTTTCCTTGACCGCGTGGTGGGCTTTATGGTCTCGCCACTGTTGTGGAAAAAAGTGGCACGTGGCTTGTCTGCCGGCCGCGTACAGTCGGTGGCCGTTAAGCTGATTGTTGAACGTGAACGTGAAATCAAAGCCTTCGATCCGGAAGAGTTTTGGGATATCCATGCCAATACCCTCACGGTAGGCAAAGATGCGTTGCGTTTGATGGTGGCTCAGCAGGCGGGTAAAGCCTTCCGTCCGGAGAATGAAGCTGACACCATGGCCGCGCACGCGTTGCTGGAAAAAGCCGCTTACACCGTGGCCGAGCGTGAAGACCGCCCGACCAGCAGTAAGCCGTCAGCACCGTACATCACCTCGACGCTACAACAAGCGGCGAGCACCCGTTTGGGTTACGGCGTAAAACGCACCATGGGCTTAGCTCAGCGTTTGTATGAAGCCGGTTACATTACGTATATGCGTACGGACTCGACCAACTTGTCGAAAGAAGCTGTTGAAGCCGCACGTGAATACATCACCAGTGAATACGGTGACACGTACTTGCCCGCTCAGCCGATTGTGTATGGCAGTAAAGGCAACGCACAAGAAGCGCACGAAGCGATCCGTCCTTCCAATGTGGAAGTCAAAGCGGAGCATTTGGAAGGCGTGGATCAAGATGCAATCAAACTGTACGACCTGATTTGGCGTCAGTTTGTGGCGTGTCAGATGGTACCTGCACAGTACGATTCCAGTACGATCACGGTACAAGCGGGTGATTTCACCCTGAAAGCAAAAGGCCGTACGCTACGCTTTGCTGGCTGGACAAAAGTACAACGTCCATCGGGTAAGAACGAAGACACCACACTGCCAATGGTACACGTGGGTGATACGCTACAGCTTGAGGCGCTAGAGCCGAAGCAGCACTTCACCAAGCCGCCAGCACGCTTCACGGAAGCTGCGTTGGTTAAAGAGCTGGAAAAACGTGGTATTGGCCGTCCGTCGACGTATGCGTCGATCATTTCGACCATTCAGGACCGTGGTTACGTGCATGTGGATCAGCGTCGTTTCTACGCTGAGAAGATGGGCGAAATCGTGTCTGATCGCTTGGATGAAAGCTTTGCGGATCTGATGGATTACGACTTTACTGCCCGTATGGAAGGTAATCTCGATAAAATCGCAGAAGGTGAAGCAAACTGGAAAGCGGTACTGGACAAGTTCTTTAGCGATTTCACCGCTGAGCTTGAAAAAGCGGAGCTGGATGAAGCGGAAGGCGGCATGAAGCCGAACAATATCGTTTTGACCGATATTCAGTGTCCAACGTGTGAACGCCCAATGGGTATTCGTACGGCATCGACTGGCGTATTCCTTGGCTGTTCAGGCTATGCGTTGCCGCCGAAAGAGCGTTGCAAAACCACCATCAACCTCGGTAACGAAGACGGTGTGGTGAACGTGCTAGAGGAAGACGTGGAAACAGCCGCATTGCGTGCGAAGAAACGTTGTCCGAAATGTAGCACCGCGATGGATGCGTACCTGATTGACCAAACACGTAAATTGCACGTGTGTGGTAACAACCCGGGCTGTGATGGCTTCGTGGTTGAGAAAGGCGAATACAAGCTCAAAGGTTACGAAGGCCCGGTTATCGAATGTGATAAGTGTGGTTCGGACATGGAGCTGAAAAATGGCCGTTTCGGTAAGTACATGGGTTGTACGAACGAAGGCTGTAAGAATACGCGTAAGATCCTGAAAAATGGCGAAGTGGCACCACCGAAGGAAGATCCTGTGCATCTGCCTGAGTTGCCATGTACCCAAGATACGAGTGCTTACTTTGTATTACGTGATGGTGCTTCTGGCCTGTTTATGGCGGCAAGCAGCTTCCCGAAATCACGTGAAACCCGTGCTCCGTTGGTTGAAGAGTTGGTACGCTTTAAAGACCGTTTGTCTGAAAAGTTTCTGTACCTGACAGAAGCACCAAGTCACGACCCAGACGGTTTGTCGACCGTTGTTCGCTTTAGCCGTAAAACCAAAGAGAACTATGTGCGCTCTGAGGTAGACGGTAAGCCTACAGGTTGGACGGCGTTGTACGTGGGTGACAAGTGGGAAATCACGGACAAGCGTAAGAAGCCGAAGAAAGACAGCGCAGACGCTGAGTAATCACCGTGTCGTGCTTGATCGCTGAATAATAAAAACCGCCGAAAGGCGGTTTTTTTATGCCTGTTTTATACGTTTTGATGCTGATGCTGATGCTGGGCTTGTGGCGGCGAATAGCCGAAATGGAATCAGTCAGCGTGTATCGATGAATGGACGATAAGCGATAAGCGATAAGCAGGCAGGGTGAGATGCCGAGGAAAGAAAGCGTATCACGATAATAATAGGGGAGAGATAAGCGGGCGCGGTGAGTCCGAAGGCGAGACAAAAGAAAGGCCACGCAGTGCGTGGCCTTAGAATGTTTGGCAGGGGTGAACACCTGTTATGGATGCGTTACCACTTGCGCTTAGGCTGGAACAGCACGTCTAATTCGTCCTGCTCTTTGTCGATCATCTGCTGACGCAACTGCTCGTGGCTGGAGTTTTGGCTGTTGTCGATCTCACTGAGCATGATCTGCAACTTTTCACGCGCCTGATTGGCGTAGTTGTCATTTTTGCTCGCCAAGACCTCTATGCCCTTTTTCAGCAACTGCTTCGCGGTGCCGAGCTGACGCTTGGTGCGGGCTT
Source organism: Photobacterium sp. 270122K (assembly GCF_059941365.1). Classification (NCBI taxonomy): domain Bacteria; kingdom Pseudomonadati; phylum Pseudomonadota; class Gammaproteobacteria; order Vibrionales; family Vibrionaceae; genus Photobacterium; species Photobacterium sp. 270122K. Next base: position 211,900 of record NZ_JBPOEN010000004.1, on the reverse strand, counting down.
CGTTAGCACGCTTCACGACGTTCTCAATGTTGATGCGCAGCTGCAGGCCTTCTAAGCGTGCATTTTCCGACACGAAAGACTGCGTTGGCATACGACCTTTGCTGTGTTCGTTACGAATGGTGGCTTTCAAGCGCTTCACTAACTGCAACATGCCCAAGGCTTGTTGGTCGGTGGTCGGGACTTTGAAATTGGCCACATCGGCGGTGGAATAATTTTCCTGTAATTGGCGGATCTGCTCAGAGACGTTGCTGATACGTTGTGGCAGCGACTTATCGGCCGGATCAATCTCTCTCATGTTCTCAAGGGTAAAGAGCACACGGCGATTTAAGCACATCAACAAATCTTTACTGAAAGGCAAATGATGGGCGTTGCCGATCAGATCTTCGCTTGAATTAATGATCGCAATGCATTTCGATAGCTCTTGTTGCTTTTTGCTCTCAAGTTGTTGACGATACTGAATAATGATGTTGTAACCAACAATCAACACCAGCAATAGGCTTACCAGGCCAATGACTAATGGCATACTCATAGGTTTGATGACCACCCGCACTTACATTAAGCCTTATAAGATACACTATCTCACTAAGACGGCCTAGTTTTGTTGTGACTTTTGCGTGTTTTATCAAGAGGGGGCGGTGACGGTGAGTCGTTAACAATTAAGCAAAGAAGTGCGCGGCCAAAAAGGAGGAATTGACCATATTTTATTCAACGAAGACTAGGCAAATACGGTCATTCAAGATATAACGTAAGGTCATACATGGTTGCATTGATATAATGGACTATAAATAGGCGGTACCATGAAATTACAACAATTAAGATATATTGTTGAGGTTGTGAACAATAACCTTAACGTTTCCTCTACGGCGGAGAGTCTTTACACGTCGCAGCCGGGGATTAGCAAACAGGTGCGTTTGCTGGAAGATGAGCTCGGTATTCAGATTTTTGAACGCAGTGGGAAGCACTTAACCAAGGTGACGCCCGCCGGTGAAGAGATCGTTAAGATCTCGCGTGATATTCTCTCTCGTGTGGAAAGCATTAAGTCCGTGGCCGGTGAGCATACGCACCCGGAAATGGGCACCCTGAACATTGCCACGACCCATACGCAGGCGCGTTATGCGTTGCCCGCCGTGATCCAAGGGTTTACGGCACGTTATCCGAAAGTGACCTTGCACATGCATCAAGGCACGCCGACGCAGTTGGCGGATGCCGTTTCCAAAGGCACCACGGATTTTGCCATTGCAACGGAAGCCTTGCACCTGTATCAAGACATGATCATGTTGCCGTGTTACCACTGGAACCGCTCTATTGTGGTGAAGGCGGATCACCCGTTGGCGAAAAAATCATCCATTACGATTCATGATTTGGCTGCGTACTCATTGGTGACGTATGTGTTTGGTTTTACCGGCCGATCAGAGCTAGATAGTGCGTTTAACCGATCGGGACTGACACCGCGGATCGTTTTTACCGCGACAGATGCGGATGTGATCAAAACCTATGTTCGATTGGGCATTGGTGTGGGCGTGATTGCGAGCATGGCGATGGATCCTGATATCGACAGTGATTTGGTCGCGATTGATGCTAGCCATATTTTTGAAGCCAGCACGACCAAAATCGGCTTTAAGAAAGGCTCATTCTTACGTTCTTACATGTACGATTTCATGGAACGTTTTGCCCCGCATTTAACCCGCAATGTTGTCGACCAAGCGGTTGCACTCAAGAGCAATGCGGAAATTGAAGCCATGTTTACCAATATTCCCTTACCCGTTAAGTAACCGTAAATACAGTCTATCAGCAGGCTGCCCCGTGTAGCCTGCCGCTTGTTCACGCGGTTGCTGTCTACCTCCCTTGTTCTCCCCTCGTCGTTGATGTTCTTTCTTGTAAAGACAGAGTCTCTTTCTGCACTTTTTATCGGCGTATTTCCCTCTGCTTGGGTATAATCGCTGCCTTGTTCGACTTCGTTAGAGTAATTCATGCACGCCCCGCTTTTTTCTCAGCTCGACAGCCTATTGGTTGAAACCCGTGATTATTGGCAATTCATGCCGTTTGCCGAAACGCCAGCAGCGTGGGAAGCACGCCATCCTGCGCTGTATCAGTGGTTGGTGTCACTGACCGATGAAGCGATCGCACAGTATTTGGCCGACCCTGCCGCCCTGTGCTCAGCGCTGCAAACATGGATCCCACAGGCGGAGGCATTAACCGCACTGACACACGTTTCAGCGTTACCCCACACGGAGCGCGCAACGCCGCGTGGCTTGGATGCTGGTATTCCGGGACGAAAGTGGACGCAACTGCATGCGTTTAACGGCGTGTTACCGGCATTGTCTTTGCCGTGGTTGGAATGGTGTGCCGGTAAAGGTTTCTTGGGACGTGTATTGGCCGCGACGCATCAGACCCCCGTGGTGAGTTTAGAGTGGCAGCAGGCATTGTGTGGAAGCGGTGGCGAGGCAGCGAAAAAGCTCGGTTTGGACATGACGTTTGTACACGGTGATGCGTTTTCTTCCGACAGTGAGCAGTACATTCAGCCGCAACAGCATGCAGTCGCGCTGCATGCCTGTGGGGATTTGCACGTGTCGTTGTTACAACGGGTGGCGGCTAAGCGGGGGCAAGCCGTGAGTATTTCACCGTGCTGCTATCACTTGATCCGTGGTAAAGCTTATCAGCCGCTATCTCAGCAAGCGCAACAGAGTGCGTTGCAATTGTCGAAACATGATTTGCGTTTACCGTTGCAGGAAACGGTCACCGCCGGTAATCGGGTGCGTAATTTACGCTTTGTCGAAGTGAGCTTCCGCTTGGGCTTTGATAGCTTGCAGCGGGCGGTGAGCGGACAGGACACCTATATTCCGGTGCCGAACGTGCAAAAAGCCTTGCTCAATGAGGGCTTTGAAGCCTTCTGTCTGTGGGCTGCCGAACAAAAAGGCCTGACGTTGCCGACAGATTGTGATTTTGCTCACTGGCAACAGGTGGGCGAAACGCGTTTTCATTGGGTGGAACGCTTGGAGTTGCTGCGACAGTTATTCCGCCGTCCGTTAGAAATGTGGTTGGTGTATGACCGGGCATGTTTCATGGAAGAGGCGGGCTATCACGTCACTGTCGGCACCTTCTGCGACAAACCTATTACCCCAAGGAACTTACTTATTCACGCGGAGATCGTGCCAACATGGACACCAGTACCTTAATTTATTGCGCCTTAGCACTTGCCGCCGGATGTGTTGTACAAAGCACGGTCGGTTTTGGGATGGCGATTGTCGCCGCACCTATCGTGTACTACTTCGAGCCACGGTTTGTGCCGGGCGTGATTTGTTTGGTTGGCTTTGTACTGGCCTTGATCAACATGTGGCAATACCGTGCCATGCTGTCATTTAAAGGGTTGGGGGCGGCGTTTCTCGGGCGCATTCCCGGCACGCTGGTGGCCAGTGTATTGCTGCTTTATATCACCTCTCAATCACTGGCGCTGGTATTGGGGATTGGGGTATTGACGGCGGTCGGGATCAGCTTATTAAAAGTGCGGATCAAACCTACGCCTAAAGCGTTGTTCTGGGCCGGGTTTGCCTCGGGGCTGATGGGCACCTCGACATCGATTGGTGGGCCGCCGATGGCTTTGGTATTGCAGCATGCGGAAGCGGCCAAACTACGGGCAAACTTAGCGGGGTACTTTGCATTCAGTGGGCTATTGTCGCTGGCCGCGTTAACGGCGACAGGGCACTTTAGCTGGTGGCACTTCCAATACGGCATGATGATCATGCCAGCACCTATCTTAGCCTCACTTTTTGCATACCGTATCCAGCATTTGATCAAAGCCGGATGGCTGCGTTATGCCTTATTGGTGTTATGTTCCGTGTCGGGTGTGATTGCGATGTGGCAGGGGCTTGCGCCGCATTGGGCGTAGAAAACAGGGGCGAAAAAAGCAGGCTGCGAGTATCGAGTATCGAGTATCGAGTAGCTAGGAAGTGCGGGGAAAGCCGCGAGAAAATTCGCCTCTACCGGAGTAGAGGCGCGTGACCGAAGCGTTACCGTCAGTAGTAGTACTTGATACCCGGTACCGTGTTTTGTAGAGAGAAGTGGCGGGCTTCATGTTCATAGGCTGGCATCGGTCGACCTAAGTAATACCCTTGGCAGTAGTCAAAGCGGCATTTTTGTAGGTACTGAAGTTGTGCCAGGGTTTCCACCCCTTCGGCGACGACTTTCAGATCTAACTTTTCACAGATGGCACGGGTCGCTTCAATGATCGCTTGGCTGCCCTTGTGTTCCCCTTGAACAAAACTCTGATCCAGTTTTACCGTGCTGATCGGCAGATCTTGCAGCTGTGAGAGTGATGAATAGCCGGTGCCAAAGTCATCCAGATACAGTTCTAACCCCAACGAAGCCAAATCTTCCAAGCATTGCTTGGCTTCATCGTAGTCTTGTAGCATGGTTGATTCGGTCAGTTCCAAAGCCAACTGTGATGGCGGGATCTGATGTTGTATCAGTAAGGCTTCAACGGAAGGGGCCAAGCTGGATTGCAATTGCGCCCGCGACAAGTTCACACTCATAATGAAATGCTTATTGTATTTCTCGCGCCATAAGGCCAATTGCTGACAGGCGGTTTTGAGGATCCATTTTCCCAAGGGTACAATTTGGCCGGTTTCTTCCGCCAGTGGAATAAACTCGGCGGGTGAAACGTGCCCCAGCTCTTCATCGTGCCAGCGGATCAACGCTTCAAACCCTTTCAGCTTGTGGTTTTTCATGTCGACGATGGGTTGATAGTACAGTTCAAACGCTTCCGCTTCTAATGCCAATGTCAGGTGATGACGCAGGGTCATTTTGCGGTACAAGGCATCAGCCATGTCCGGCGAAAAATGGTGGCTGCGGTTACGCCCCCGCAGCTTGGCGCGATGCATGGCCATGTCGGCTTGTGTGACCAGCGTTTCAATGTCTTTCGCATCTTGCGGGTATTGAGAAGTACCAATACTGCACCCGATCGACAGCTCACCCACTTCTTTGAGATGGAAAGGGCGGTTCAGTGCTTTGATCAGTTGCTGTGCAAAGCTGGTCGGATCGCTGATGTTGCGGTGTTCGATTTGAATAATGAATTCATCGCCACCAAAGCGCGCCAGTAGCCCTTTGAAGCGCAACGCTTCTTGCAGGCGAATGGCGATAGCGCGGAGCAGCTTGTCACCTACCGCATGGCCATAGGTGTCATTGATCAGCTTGAAGCCATCAATATCAAGAAACAACAAGCTATACGCATGCAGGCTAGGTTGATGCTGAATAATGGCATGGGTGATCCCCCGGCGATTTAACAGGCCGGTAAGATAATCATGTTCCGCGTTGTATTTCTCTTTATGTTGTTCTTCTTTTTTCTCGCTGATATTCACCATATCCAGCAACAACAGCTGTTTGTCGTCAAGCCACATGCCTTCAATGGTGAACCAGTAATGGCTTTTACCCGTCCAACACAAACGCTTGGTCGAGAAAGGGCGGTCTTGACGGGCCGTGTCGATCCATTCCTGTGCCAGTTTGGCATCACCTAAAAAGCTATTCAGATCGGGCAGTTGGTCGCCGAACTCATGGGCAAAGGTATTGTTGGAACTGATCAAGTCGCCAGAAGCGGCAAATAATAGGGAAAGGTTGGCCCCACTGGACAGAGCGAGTTCTTGACGAAGACCAGACTCTTCGGCAATCACGTGAACCAGCATCCCCAGCGATCCATCGGGCAGTGGGATCCCAGAAAAATGGCAGAGGGCTTTTTTAAATGCGCCATTAGGGGCAAATGTCCACCAGGTTTTAATGGTTTCGCCTTGTTCAAAACGGGGCAGATAGCCTTCAAGTACAGCACTGACGGCCAGTGACATATCGCGTTGAAGATCGCGCGCTAATAAAGCGTCTTGGCTTTCGGCATCCCACAGTGGGAGTGACGCCGAATTGGCCCAGAGAATGCGTTTTTGGTGAATATCGAAAACCCAAACCGGTGATTGTAGGTATTCGAACATCGAAAAAGTCTGGTTCATCACCAATGCTTATAAGTTATTGTGATTATTGAAAATGCTATCTCAAAATATCGCGTTGAAATATCGAGAGAACACCAAAGCGTGACCTTACTTCATGAACCATGAATTATTTGGTCTCAAATGTTGAAAATCAGTAAAGAACGCGTTAGCTGCGTCACTTTACTGATTGACGGTGTTCGTTTTATTGCAGGGCCAATTTTAACTCTAAACCGATAAAGGCTTTGTCGTAGTTGGCGCCGGAATCCATCGCAAATTGTGCGACATCAGCATTACCAAACCACGGCGAGTAAGTCAGGCTGACATCGGAGTCGCCTTTCCACCAATCTGTGACCCAGTAATGGATGTGTCCGACAGGGTTGAGCAGGAACAGGCTGACATCACCGATGGTTTCTGATCCCAGCACTTCGCCTCCGCGAGCTGTGATCTCCAGTTCGGTCTGGAACATCCATTCACCCACGGCGGCACCGAATAGCGGTGTCACAATGATGTCTTGAATCGACGGCACTTCAGCGAAGCCTTCTACGCCGTATTCCCAGAAGAACGTCGACATGGTGGCGGAATATAAGAAGGATTCCCACTCATTGAAACCGGAATGACGCGCAGCGGTGTAGTACACCCCACCAAAATAAGGGTGCATGATGTAGTTCAGGACATGGTCATCTTTATCCCAAACGGGACCTTCACTCACGTTATCCCACCATTTCTGGCCCAGTCCGCTTAAATCACGGTCTTCTTCGTCCCACTTGGTCACGCTTTCTGGCAGTAAGGTCATCATGCCCACGGTTGCCACGCTTAAACCGAAAATGGTGTAAGACTGCTCAAGCAGGTAGTCCCAGTTTTTTTCTGAAGCGACAGACAGGTGCATCGGCAATATGTTCACGGATTGCGCTGTGGGGGTCGCTGCCTGAGTGCCAGCATCCGTCGTTGCGCTGTAGCGGAACGTTGATGGAGAGGTTAAGGCATACTGGTTAAGAAACGTACCTTGTTGAGTTGTCGTGTCTGTGTGGTTATTTGCATAGGTATGGTTGTTTGTATAAGGGGTGTTGTCATACCAAGCAAGGGCGGGTGAGCTGATAGCACAGCCTAAAACAAACGAAGATAACAATGAAGTGCGCAAGATACGCTCCGCGATAGATCAAGTGAGACAGAGTTTAAGGGCGGGGAGTATCACTGAAAAAGCAGAAAATGCCTAGTGGATATTCAAAATCGCTAAAACAAATGAATATATCTTGCCTTCAATGGGTGTGTAGGGCAGGGGAGAGCTGTACTTGTTTGTGAATGAAAGATCGTTAAGTGGCTGTTTTATTAAATTAAAAGCAGCAAGAGTGCAATATTCACCTCTTGCTGCTTGTTTTTTGTTCAGATATTAACCTACAGCAGGGATCTTACCGGCCATTTGAAGTAATTGGGCCGAGATAATGACGATCCCTGCGGCGGTGGCCATGATCAACGCTGGTGTGCCGCCTGCTACCTGGTAAGCCGGTTCGGCATTCATTTGCGCATTGATACGTTGTTTACGTTGTGCGCGCACCATGGCAACCGGCAGGAAGATAGCGAGGATCACAAGGGCTATCGCCGCAAAGCCCAATGCCATGATGAACCCTTGCGGGTAGAACAGGGCAAAACCCAACGGCGGCACAAAGGTAATAAAGGCAGTTTGCAAACGGCCGTATTTCACACCATCACGCTTAAAGCTGTCTGCAATGAAGTCAAACAAGCCCAAGCTCACGCCCAAGAATGAGGTCGCCAACGCCAAATCCGCAAAAATGGAGACAGATTGGCTCACCATCGGGTTGTGCAGCAAGGTGTTCAGAGACGCAATAAAGGCCCCCAGATTGTTATTCGCCATCAACGCCGATTGGCTCATCACGCCTTGGCTGGCCAGTTGCCAGAACACGTAGATGATCAGTGGCAATGACGAACCGAAAATCATGATTTTACGCAGCGCTTTAATGTCCATGCCGATGTAACGCACAATCGACGGGATACTGCCATGAAAACCGAACGAGGTGAAAATGACCGGTAGCGCAGACAGGATCAACCCTTTCTCTACCGGCATATTGACTAAGTGTCCGCCGTCCACATTAGGCACTAACAGCCCCAGCATCACCACCAGCGCAATAATTTTCAGGGTAAAGAGAAGGCGGTTCACCATATCGACCGAATGGGTACCGATCCCGACGATGGTCGCAATGATCAGCGTAAACGCCACGGCACTGATTTGTGGGAGCACGTTAAGCCCGCCCCATTGGGTCAACTTGTCGTTCAGTTGGCCGCCCCCCCCTGAAATGTAGGCCGCACACAACGAGTACATTAAAAAAGCGACCGCGAAACTGGCGAGGTATTGGCCTTTTTTTCCCAGCAATTGGTGCGCCAGTGAATTTAAGGTGGCGGTGTTATCGGCGTGCTGGTGGACTTCCAGCATTAATAACGCGGTGTAGGTCATCAGTAGCCAAATGCTGAACATGATGAGGGTGGCGGTGGTAAATCCTAGTCCGGCAGACGCCAGAGGTAACGCCAGCATACCGGCACCAATGGTGGTACCTGCAATGATCAGCATACTGCCGAAAGTTTTGTTCATGGACATGTTTCTGTTGCTCCCAAAGATAATAAAAAGGCGGGAGAGGTGCGAACACCCGTGGTTACTCCCCAATCAGGTGGCAGCCACAACAGCGAAATCAAGAGGGTGTAAAGTTATAATTACATCTGACTTGGCCGTTGCGGCTATCGATAGTCAGACGGTGAATAGGTTAATAGCATGTTATTTCCTCTCAATAGGGTCGTATATTGCTATACTCAAAGATTTGTTATCATTTTTCTCTGAGCTGTACATTATCGATCAAATTATCCACTGTCAACTTATCTTTATTTGTGTGTAAACTTTGGTTTACATTGTGGGTGTTAAAGGCGATTGTCGACGGGAACGTAGGCACGAATAGCCTTATCAAAAAGAGAGGGAGTCTTCGCAGTTCTGATTTTTTATTGCGTAAAAAGAGTGAGATAGATCGGAAAGTGTGGTGATTTAGTATACCGTTAAGACAGGTTAAACAGGGTGCAGAGGACAGCATGTTAGAAGTGGTCATGATCAGTACCGGGGAAGAGGTGCTGCACGGCGATATCGTCGATACCAATGCCGCGTGGTTATCTCGGTTGTTTTTTGAGCAAGGTTTCGCCATGACACGCCGAACCACGGTGGGCGACCAACGTGAGCAACTGGCTAAGGAAATTGAGCATTGTAGTTTGACCGCCGATATTGTGGTGGTGAATGGCGGATTGGGACCTACTACAGATGACTTAACCGCACAGGCTGCTGCGATTGCGGCTGATGTGGGATTAGAACTGTCAGACCATTGGGTCGCACAAATGCAGGAAAAATACACGCGGGTTGGGCGTGAGATGCCTGCGACAAACATTAAGCAAGCGATGTTACCGGCAGGGGCTGAGTTGATTGATAACCCGATTGGTACCGCTTGTGGATTTGCGATGCGGTTAAATCGAGCGTGGATCTTTTTTACGCCCGGTGTGCCGCGTGAATTTAAGCAGATGGTGCATGAGCAAATCTTGCCGCGCCTTGCTGCGTCATTTGCAGCAAATCAAACAGAGCGCGATTGCTTACGTTTATACACCTTTGGCTTATCAGAGTCGGGGATCAGTGACATGCTGGATCCTCTTGTATTGCCGGAGGGGGTTGAGCTGGGTTACCGCTCTTATTTACCGTTTATTGAAGTGAAAGTGTTTGTGCCACTCGGACATCCTGAGGCCGAGGCACTCTATCAACAGATTGCCGCATTGTTAAGTGAGAATGTGGTGGGGCAAGGGCAGCCATTGCTTGAGACTTTAAAACAGGCGATGACCGTCTCATCACAGACGCTTGCCGTGGTTGAAGGCTATACCGGTGGTGCCGTGATCAATGCATTACACGAGGCTGAGTTTGGTGAGTTGGTGTGTCAGGGTACCGTTGTGAGTAAGAATACGGTTGTCAGCCCTATCTCGGTAAGTCAGAGCTCAGTCAGTCCAAGCTCGGCACACAATAACGCTGAAGCAATGGCGTGTGATGCACTCAATAACAGTGAGGCGTCATTGGCGCTGGCTGTTAGTCACAGTGATGACCCGCAGATCACGTTAGCGTTAGCCTCGACGGATGGCGTGTGGTCACAAACGATATCGACGCGCCGACAGTACGCATACCGCGATCATCGTACGGTGATCGCCACGGTGGCGTTAGACATGCTGCGCCGTGTTGTCGATGGAAAGCCTGCGTTTGGTCACTATGAATCGCTGATCACGCATGCATCACGGTATTTGCCGCTCGCTTGAGTCTTCACATATTCTTCAAGGATAGTGCTCGTGGACGGGCACTATTTTTTCTTTTGATTTGCTGATGACTGCTGTTTCGCTTTCTCCTTTCATCATCCGTTCCCCCTTTCTCCTTCTTTATTTATTCTTTATTGCGCCATTACTCCTTCTTTAATGACTGTGCGCGTTCTCTTCCCACACCGTTAGCATCACGTTTTGCGCCGTTATCGCCAGCTATTTTTGAATTATCTTAAAAGTCAGTCGCATTTTTTTGCTGTGTTATCTATGACGGCTTTTATCTTCTGTTTGTTGGTGGTGATTGCGTCATGATAATGCTGATGTAACGGATCCCTCTTGGCATTTCGGTGGCGAAGTTGAAAGATCAAACTAAGCTTATCATCGTGTAAGGCTTGATTATTCAGAGACATCACAAGGACCCGTGTGTCTCCTCATGGGGGAGTGTAATGATACGATGAGTGCATCCAAGAATAAAATGGGTTTGATGGGGTTAACGACCATCGTAACCGTAAATATGATGGGGTCGGGGATTATTTTGCTGCCCTCGAGTTTGGCCGCCACTGGCGGCATCGCATTACTGGCATGGGGGATCACCGCGGTGGGTGCGCTGTGTATCGCGTATGCTTTTTCTAAGTGTGGGATGTATTGTACTGAAGACGGCGGGATGTCAGCGTATGCCAAACGGGCCCACGGTAAATCCAGTTTCTTCATCGCATCTTATACCTATTATGTTTGCTTGGTGATCAGTGCCGTGGCGATATCCGTGTCGACCGTGGGGTATCTGGAAACCTTCATACCCTGGCTAAAAACCAGCCCGATCCATAATTTCATTGGGGTGATATCCATCCTCACCTTAACCCTGTTGGCGAATATGCGCGGCCCCAAAATCACTGGTGGGATATCTTCTGTCACGGTGTGGGGGGTGATCATTCCGGTGCTTGGCGTGTCCATCATCGGTTGGTATTGGTTTGACCCTAAAGTGTTTGCAGAAGGCTGGAATCCACATGATGTGGGTCCAATGACCGCCATGTCATCGGGTATTGCGTTAACCTTATGGGCATTTCTCGGGATCGAATCGGCGGGGGTGAACTCCGGTGCGGTGGAAAACCCCAAGCGTAATGTCCCTTTGGCGTGTATGTTGGCGACCGTGTTTTCGGCCATCACATATATTGCCTCGACCACGGTGATCCAAGGCATTGTCCCTAATGCCGAACTGGCCAAATCGGATGCGCCATTCGGGTTGGTGTTTTCAATGATGTTTGATTCCACGATCGGGAACATCATCACCGTGATGGCGATTATCGCCTCTGTTGGCTCGTTGTTGGGCTGGCAATTTACCAACGCGCAAGTCTCGAAAGCAGCCGCCGAAATTAACCTGTTCCCGAAAATCTTTTCCGAAGTGAATAAGTACGATGCGCCGATCAAAGGCATGTTAATCATGCTGGCATTGGAAATTGGCTTGGCGGTGATGACGATTTCGCCCACGTTATTGAAGCAGTTCAATGTGCTGGTCGATCTGGCCGTGTTCATTAACATGATCCCTTACATCCTTTCTCTGACGGCATTGGGCGTGATTTTGCGTGACAGCCATGTGCCGGATAAAGAGTACAAGGTCAGCATTGCCGTGGGGGCGGTGGCGGTGGTGTATAGCATTTACGGTGCGTATGCCACGGGTGCCGACTCGGTGTATTACGGGACGGTGATCATGCTATTTGGTTATTTTTTCTATGGCTTTATTGCCAGCCGAGATGCGGCGAATGCCACTGGCCGGTCTTGAGTGATGGCGAGTCAGAGCGTGTGGTTTTGCTCGCTCTGACGTTATCGACTGTTTTCCGATGAAAGGAAATGCGCACATGAAAAACTACGGTAAACAAAAACGCGTCCTGATTTTTAATGACACCTTAAAAGTCGGCGTGATTGAAAACGCCTTAGAACGTTTGGTGGACGAGTTTCACCATGAAGGGATCAGCGTCACTATCGCGACGTCGTTTGATGATTGTTATTCCATATTGAATGCCAATATCGCTATGGATTGTTTCATGTTGACCTCGCAAATGACGGGGCAACAGGCCGATGAGAACGACAAGTTTTTCCAGTTGATCGATAAGCTCAACCAACGCCAGCAAGGGGTGCCGGTATTCCTACTGGCCGAGCGAAAGAAAATCACCTTGGCGGTCAGCCGTGAACTGATGTCGCGGGTGGATGAATTTGCGTGGTTATTGGAAGACACCGCCGACTTCATTGTCGGCCGTGCGGTTGCTGCTATGAAGCGTTACCGTGATCAACTGCTCCCGCCACTCATGGCGGGCATGATGCAGTATGACGATGTGCACGAATACTCGTGGGCGGCACCGGGTCACCAAGGCGGGGTCGGGTTTACGAAGACGCCTGCCGGTCAGCGTTTTTACAGCTATTACGGCGAAGGGCTATTTCGTTCAGACATGGGGATTGAGCGAGGCTCACTCGGCTCACTGTTGGATCATACCGGGTATTTCGGTGACAGTGAGGCGTATGCGGCCAAAGTGTTTGGTGCGAATCAGTCTTACTCGCTGGTGACAGGGACATCGGGCGCTAACCGTACCATTATGCAGATTTGCATGAAGGCTGACAGCTTGGCCATTTGTGACCGTAACTGCCACAAGTCTATTGAGCAGGGGCTGATGCTGACAGGGGCGCGGCCGGTTTACATGCTACCTTCGCGTAACCGTTATGGGATCATCGGGCCGATTTATCCAACGCAAATGACGCCGGATGCCTTGAAGCAACGCGCCCTTGAAAGCCCCTTAACCCGTGATTATGCCAGCCAAGATCCGGTGTATGCGGTGATCACCAACTGTACCTATGATGGCCTGTGCTATAACGCCAAGCGGGTACAAGACATTATCGGCCAGAGCAGCCACCGTCTGCACTTTGATGAGGCATGGTATGGCTACGCGCGATTTAATCCCATCTATGAAAACCATTACGCGATGCGCGGTGAGCCTGTAGAAAGCAGTGATGGCCCGACCGTATTCGCCACACATTCTACCCATAAATTACTGAATGCGCTGTCGCAAGCCTCGTGGATCCATGTGCGTTATGGGAAAGACCATATCGACTTCCAACGTTTCAATCAGGCGTACATGATGCACGCGACGACCTCGCCGCTCTATGCCATTAGCGCCTCCAACGATATTGCCGTTTCACAAATGGCGGGTAATCGCGGCCATTCTTTGACGCAAGAAGTGATCAAAGAAGCGGTGGATTACCGTCAGGCGATGGGGCGGTTATACCGCGAATTTGAAGCCGATAATGACTGGTTCTTCAAGCCGTGGAATGCGGAAACCATCGAAGACCCGTTCACCGGAAAAACCATTCCGTTTGAAGAAGCGGATCCGAACTTGCTGGCGACCAAGCAAGATTTCTGGGTCATGAAACCGGGTGATGCATGGCATGGCTTTGCGGATATGCCGGAAGATTGGTGCATGTTGGATCCGATCAAGGTCAGTATTCTGGCCCCAGGGATGGGTGACGATGGTACCTTGCTTGAGACCGGTGTCCCCGCGGCGTTGGTGACGCAATATCTGACCCGCTTTGGGATTGTGCCAACCCGAACTACCGATTTCCAAATCATGTTTCTCTTCTCGATGGGGATCACCAAAGGGAAATGGGCGACGTTAGTGAACACCTTGCTCAGCTTTAAGAAGCACTATGACGGCAACACCCCATTGAAATCGGTTTTGCCCGATTTAGTCGAAAGCTATCCGGATGTGTATGGCGAGATGGGCTTTAAAGACTTGGGCGACAAGATGTTCAACTATCTCAAGCAACACACCCCGTCCGATAAACTGAATGCGGCGTATTCCACGTTGCCAGAAGCGATCGTGACCCCGCGAACAGCGTTTGAAGCGATTGTTGATAACAACGTCGAGATGGTGCCGTCTAATCAGCTAGAAGGGCGCGTGACAGCTAACGCGGTGATCCCGTACCCACCGGGTATTCCAATGCTGATGTCGGGAGAAAGTTTTGGCGACAGCAACAGCCCGCAGATTGGCTATTTGAAAAGCTTGGAAGTGTGGGATAAAGCCTTCCCGGGGTTTGAGCATGAAACCGAAGGCACCGAAGTGGAAGACGGGGTGTATCACGTCATGTGTATCAAGCAGGTGTAATGAAGAAGTGCAGGAAACGTCTGCGTTGAGAGATGAATGCATTGATAGATGATACAAACAAAAAGACCGCCGAAATTAGGCGGTCTTTTCATTGGATGCTTGGTTTCCAGAGCGGTTCCCGGAACGGTTACCGGAATGGTTTTGCTCGATACGTTGCGTGTCCTGAACTAACTCATAATCAAAGTTGATCACAATATCGCTTTTCGGGGTCGAACAGCAGGTGAGGATTTCATTGGGAGCAATGAAGGCCATGCTATCGGTTTGCGAGACGGCGCCCGTCGAGAGCTTGCAGCGACAGGCGCCGCACAAGCCACTGCGGCACTGGTATTCAGGACGTAGTCCGATACGCTCAAGTTGAGTGAGCAGAGGCTCGTGGCTATTGCCACGAACCTCCATGCCATTCACGGTAATCGTGAGTGAACTCATAGTTCGAAGTCACCCAGATCGTCAGCGCTGACGTCGTTGTCGATTTGGCCAACCAGGTAAGAACTGATCTCCGCTTCCTGTGGGGCAACCTGCACGTTGTCAGACGACAACCAGGAGTTGATCCATGGGATTGGGTTTTGTGTTGCACCCGGGTACGCGTGCTCAAGGCCCACGGCGGTCATGCGTAAGTTCGTGATGTATTCCACGTACTGACACAGGATGTTCTTGTTCAGGCCGATCATTGAGCCGTCTTTGAACAGGTATTCTGCCCATTCTTTTTCTTGCTCAGCGGCATCTTTGAATATCTGGAAGCTTTCTTGCTTACATTCTTGCGCGATTTCTGCCATTTCAGGATCGTCATGACCGTTACGTAGCAGGTTAAGAATGTGCTGGGTACCAGTCAAGTGCAAGGCTTCATCACGGGCGATCAGTTTGATGATCTTCGCGTTACCTTCCATCAATTCACGCTCTGCAAACGCGAACGAACAGGCAAAGCTCACGTAGAAGCGGATGGCTTCCAGTGCGTTCACAGACATCATGCACAGATACAGTTTTTTCTTCAGCTCACGCAGGTTCACGTTCACGGCTGTACCGTTAATGGTGTGCTGACCTTCACCCAAGCGGTGGTAGTCGTTAGTCGCGGCGATCAAGGTATCGTAGTAACCCGAAATGTCACCCGCACGCTTGATGATGTGCTCGTTGGTCACGATGTCATCAAACACAATCGCAGGATCGTTCACGATGTTACGGATAATGTGGGTGTAAGAACGTGAGTGAATGGTCTCAGAGAACGACCACGTTTCAATCCACGTTTCTAGCTCAGGCAGTGACACGATAGGCAGAAGCGCGACGTTCGGGCTGCGGCCTTGAATAGAGTCCAGCAAGGTCTGGTATTTCAGGTTGCTGATAAAAATGTGACGTTCGTGGTCTGGCAGGTTGTTGTAATCAATGCGGTCGCCTGAAACATCCACTTCTTCTGGGCGCCAGAAGAAAGACAGCTGCTTTTCGATCAGTTTTTCAAAAATTTCAAATTTTTGCTGATCATAACGCGCAACGTTTACGGACTGGCCGAAGAACATTGGTTCTTTAAGTTGGTCGTTTTTAGTTTGACAGAAAGTGCTGTATGCCATGTTACCCTCAACAGGAAAGGGAGCCGTAGCCCCCATTCGTTATAACGTTATAAACCGATTAAATCTTGCAGCTTGTGCAGTCGTCTGCACCCATGTCGCCTTGGCTATCTGAAGCGCCATCACGCGTGTTGTGGTAGTACAAGGTTTTCACGCCGAGTTTATACGCGGACAACAGGTCTTTTAGCAACAGTTTCATCGGTACTTTACCGCCTGGCTGTCGGCTTGGGTCGTAGTTGGTGTTCGCAGAGATCGCCTGATCGATGAACTTCTGCATAATACCCACAAGCTGTAGATAGCCGTCATTGCTGCCAATGTTCCAAAGCAATTCGTAGTTATCCTTGTACTTGCTGTACTCAGGCACTACTTGCTTCAAAATACCGTCTTTCGATGCTTTAACAGACACGAAACCACGTGGTGGTTCAATACCGTTCGTTGCGTTCGAGATCTGCGACGAGGTTTCAGAAGGCATCAACGCAGACAGGGTAGAGTTACGCAGACCGTGTGTTTTGATCTCTTCGCGTAGTGCTTCCCAGTCGTAACGCAGTTCAGCAGAGCATACGTTATCAATGTCTTTCTTATACGTATCAATCGGCAAAATGCCTTGTGCGTACGTGGTTTCGTTGAAAGAAGGACAGGCACCTTGCTCTTTCGCCAAGCCCACAGAGGCTTTCAATAGGTAATACTGAATCGCTTCAAACGCTTCGTGTGTCAGGTTGTTTGCGCTGCCGTCAGAGTAACGTACGCCGTTCTTCGCCAAGTAGTACGCAAAGTTAATCACGCCCACACCCAGAGTACGACGGTTCATGGTTGAACGGTATGCCGCAGGCAATGGGTAATCTTGGTAATCCAGTAGGGCATCCAATGCACGTACGGTTAGCTCAGCTAACTCTTCCAGATCGTCCAACGTCTCAATTGCACCCAAGTTAAACGCAGACAGCGTACAAAGCGCGATCTCACCGTTTTCATCTTCCACGTTGTTCAGTGGTTTGGTTGGTAGTGCAATTTCCAGGCACAGGTTTGACTGGCGGATTGGAGCC
Organism: Photobacterium sp. 270122K; assembly: GCF_059941365.1. Lineage (NCBI taxonomy): Bacteria > Pseudomonadati > Pseudomonadota > Gammaproteobacteria > Vibrionales > Vibrionaceae > Photobacterium > Photobacterium sp. 270122K. Next base: position 194,858 of record NZ_JBPOEN010000004.1, on the reverse strand, counting down.
ACGCTTGGGTCAAACGGGCTGTGCGTATTACAGTGGTCCACGTTCTGAATGTAGATACGGCCAGTAGAAGCACGCTCTTGCATCAGCAGAGAGAACAACTCAATTGCTTTCACGGTTTTACGCTTCACGCTGCTGTCTTGTTCGTACTGCACGTACAGACGCTCAAACTCCACTTGGTCAGCGAAGAATGCATCGTACAGGCCCGGTACGTCAGACGGTGAGAACAGGCTGATGTTCTCGCCTTTGATCAAACGGGTGTACATCAGTTTGTTTAGCTGTACGCCGTAGTCCATATGACGAACACGGTTTTCTTCAACACCACGGTTGTTCTTCAGTACCAGTAGGGATTCTACTTCACCGTGCCACATTGGGTAGAACAGGGTCGCTGCACCACCACGTACGCCGCCTTGTGAACAACATTTTACCGCTGTCTGGAAGTACTTGTAGAACGGGATACAACCGGTGTGGAAGGCTTCACCGCCACGGATTTCAGAACCCAGAGCACGGATACGGCCTGCGTTGATACCGATACCGGCACGCTGAGACACGTAGCGAACAATGGCGCTTGCCGTTGCGTTGATAGAATCTAGGCTGTCATCACACTCGATCAGTACACAAGAGCTGAACTGACGGGTAGGGGTACGCACACCAGACATGATCGGCGTCGGTAGCGAGATCTTAAATTGTGATACCGCGTCATAGAAACGCTTGATGTAGCTCATGCGTGTTTCGCGAGGGTATTTACCAAACAGGCACGCCGCGATCATCATGTACAAAAACTGTGCGCTTTCGAAGATTTCGCCACTTACACGGTTCTGGACAAGGTATTTACCTTCCAGCTGCTTGACTGCCGCGTAAGAGAAATTCATGTCACGCCAATGGTCGATATACGTGTCCATCAGGGCAAATTCTTCTTGGCTGTAGTCTTCCAGCAAGTGTGCGTCGTACTTGCCTTTCTCTACCATCGTTGTGACATGGTTGAACAGCGCTGGTGGCTCAAATTGGCCGTATGCTTTTTTGCGAAGGTGGAAAATCGCCAAGCGGGCAGCAAGGTATTGGTAATCTGGGCTCTCTTCTGAGATCAGATCGGCTGCTGCTTTGATGATGGTTTCGTGGATATCTTCAGTCTTGATCCCTTCGTAGAATTGGATGTGAGACTTGAGTTCGACCTGTGAAACCGACACGTTCTCTAGGCCTTCGGCGGCCCACGTGATCACTCGGTGGATTTTTTCAAGATCGATGTTTTCTTTGCGTCCATCACGCTTGGTAACAGTGAGCTGTTGAGTCATTTTTTATCTTTTTCCCAGAATTCCAGCATTAGCCGTGTTTTTTGTCACTTTCAGCGAGGAAGTTAGCAAAGCTTGTTAACTTTGTTAGATTTCTGCTGGTGGACGTAAACACTACATATTGGGGTGTTGAGCTTATAGGGTTACAAGATAGTGGTGAAGAGGGGGTATTGCAAGATGGTAATTTTTAACCAGCTGTGGATAACTTGGGGAATCATAATATTAAGTTAGTGCCTACCAACCTATTTGCTCAGGTCTGACAATATCATAGAAAAAAGCAATAAAAATTCGCTATAAAAATACGGGCTTTAAAAAAAAATATCTTGATTTTTTATTGTCCTTCTTAACGGACAGAAAAGCGTACTTTTCTGGTTATTTATTGGCTAGTTATGGTTTTTCGTCTTAGGGGAATTACGTGCCAGTCAAGCGGGTTATTGGGGTGAACGCGAGCAGGGCAATGTGTGTGCCCTGCAAAGCGATTACCGTGTAGGTGTGTGCGTCGGCGTGAAAATCACGGTTTGATGGTATGAACAATGTAGTTCACATCGACGTTGCTACCCAACCAGTAGTGATCGGTCAACGGGTTGTAGTGCAGGCCAGTGATGTGGCGTTCTTGCAACGGCGTGTTGTCAATCATGGTTAAGAGTTCAGACGGACGAATGAACTTGGCATGATCGTGTGTGCCCTGTGGCACGAGCTTCATTAATTGCTCCGCCCCGACAATGGCGAACAAGTACGATTTAATATTGCGGTTCAGGGTAGAGAAGAACACATGGCCACCGGGCTTGACCATTTTGGCACAGGCCGCAATCACAGACGCTGGATCCGGGACGTGTTCCAACATTTCCATGCAGGTCACCACATCGTAGGTCTCAGGGAACAACTCCGCGTGCTCTTCTGCTGTGCGCTGGACATAGTCCAACTTAGTACCGGTTTCTAACGCATGCAGGCGTGCAACGGTCAGTGGCTCCTTGCCCATGTCCAAACCGGTCACGTCAGCGCCTTCTACGGCCATGCTTTCCGCGAGGATCCCGCCACCACAGCCGACATCAAGGATTTTTTTACCGAATAAGCCGTCGGCATGGTCGATAACAAAATTCAAGCGTAAGGGATTGATTTGGTGAAGAGGTTTAAACTCTCCTTCCAGATCCCACCAGCGCGATGCCATGTCTTCAAATTTACTGATCTCTGCGGGATCAACGTTTAACTGCTTGGTCATGTGATTAAGCCATCTTCCTTATAGAGGGGAGTATTATAGCGAAAATGCCCCCGTTGGACATAATGAAGATAGGGGCGACATGTGTTTCCACTGGCGCGTCATTTTGGTGAGCCACACACGGTGCGTCAGTTGAGTGAAAGGGCGTACTGAGTGAAAAGTAAACTGATAGTGGAAAAATTCCGTTATCGAGGTTTCCGATTTTTAACCAATCCGCTAAATTACTCACAACATAATGGTGAAAGGTGTGCCTATTTAGGCTGAAATATGCTATATTCTCGCACCTTGCACGTACTAAAAATACGACAGAAATTACCTGAGGGATATTGGCTCAATGAGCGATCTTGCAAAAGATATCACGCCCGTCAACATTGAAGAAGAGCTGAAAAGCTCGTACCTCGACTATGCGATGTCAGTTATCGTAGGTCGAGCGCTTCCGGATGTGCGTGATGGCCTAAAGCCAGTGCACCGTCGCGTGTTATTCGCGATGAATGTGCTAGGCAATGACTGGAATAAAGCTTACAAAAAATCTGCCCGTGTGGTGGGTGACGTAATCGGTAAATATCACCCACACGGTGATAGCGCGGTTTACGACACGATCGTACGTATGGCACAACCATTCTCGTTACGCTATATGCTTGTTGATGGCCAAGGTAACTTTGGTTCTGTCGATGGCGACTCAGCAGCGGCAATGCGTTATACCGAAATCCGTATGTCAAAAATCGCCCACGAATTGTTGGCGGATCTTGACAAGGAAACCGTGGATTATGTACCTAACTATGATGGTACAGAGCAGATCCCTGCGGTTATGCCAACGAGAGTGCCTAACCTTCTCGTGAACGGTTCATCGGGTATCGCCGTCGGTATGGCAACAAACATACCGCCGCATAACTTGGGTGAAGTGGTGAATGGTTGCTTGGCGTTGATTGATAATGAAGATATCACTATCGATCAGCTCATGGATTACATTCCTGGACCTGACTTCCCAACCGCGGCGTTGATCAATGGCCGTAAAGGTATCATTGATGCATACCACACTGGCCGCGGTAAAGTTTACATGCGCGCCAAAGCTGATATTGAAGTCGATAGCAAAAGTGGTCGTGAAACCATTGTTGTCACTGAAATTCCATATCAGGTGAATAAAGCACGTCTAATCGAAAAGATTGCCGAGCTGGTTAAAGAGAAGAAGGTTGAAGGCATCAGTGCACTGCGTGATGAGTCTGATAAAGACGGCATGCGTATTGTTATTGAATGTAAGCGCGATGCAGTGGGTGAAGTTATTCTGAATAACCTTTACTCGCAAACTCAGCTACAGACCACCTTCGGTATCAACATGGTTGCACTTGACCATGGTCAGCCAAAGTTGTTCAACCTGAAAGACATGCTGAAGTGCTTCGTGAATCACCGCCGTGAGGTTGTGACGCGTCGTACTATCTACGAATTGCGTAAAGCACGTGAGCGTGCACACCTGCTTGAAGGTTTGGCGATTGCCTTGGTGAATATCGATGAAATCATCGAATTGATCAAGAACGCACCAACCCCACAAGTGGCACGTGAAGGGTTACTTTCACGTCCATGGCAGCTAGGTGATGTGGCCGCGATGCTTGAGCGTGCTGGCGTTGACGCTGCACGTCCAGAGTGGCTAGAGCCACAATTCGGCATTCATGGCGGTCAGTACTTCCTGACTGAACAACAAGCTCAAGCGATTCTTGAGCTGCGTTTGCACCGTTTAACTGGCCTTGAGCACGAGAAAATTCTCGATGAATACAAAGGCCTGTTGGATATCATCGAAGAATTACTGCTTATCCTTGGGAGCTCTGAGCGCCTGATGGAAGTGATTCGTGATGAGCTGCATGCAGTAAAAGAACAGTTTAGCGATGAACGTCGTACTGAAATTACCGCTGCAAGCCACGATATCGATCTTGAAGATCTGATCACGCAAGAAGATGTGGTGGTTACGTTGTCTCACGAAGGTTACGTGAAGTACCAGATCCTGAGCGATTACGATGCACAGCGTCGTGGCGGTAAAGGTAAAGCGGCAACGCGTATGAAGGATGAAGACTTCATTGAGCGTCTACTTGTTGCGAATACACACGATACCATTTTGTGCTTCTCAAGCCGTGGTCGTATGTACTGGCTGAAAGTGTACCAGTTGCCGCAAGCGAGCCGTACGGCACGTGGTAAGCCAATCGTCAACATTCTGCCATTGGAAGAAGGTGAGCGTATTACTGCGATCCTGCCAGTGAAAGAATATGCAGATGATAAGTTTGTCTTCATGGCGACCGCTGACGGTACCGTGAAGAAGACACCATTGACTGATTTCAGTCGTCCACGTAGCGCCGGTATTATTGCGGTTAACTTGCGTGACGGTGATTCACTGATTGGTGTGGATGTGACTAACAGTACTGACCAAATTATGCTGTTCTCTGAAGCAGGTAAAGTGGTTCGCTTCTCTGAAGAGCAAGTGCGTGGTATGGGCCGTACTGCTGCGGGTGTCCGTGGCATGAAGTTGGCGGAAGGCGATAAAGTGGTTTCACTTATCGTGCCGCACAACGAAGGCGACGTACTGACTGTGACCGAAAATGGTTACGGTAAGCGTACTGAACTGGCAGAGTACCCAGCGAAGAGCCGTGCAACACAAGGTGTTGTATCGATTAAAGTCTCTGAGCGTAATGGTCGTGTTGTCGGTGCTGTTCAGGTTGAAGACGGTGACGAGTTCATGATGATCACCAACGGCGGTACGCTGGTTCGTACCCGTGTTGGCGAAGTGAGCCGTGTTGGCCGTAACACCCAAGGTGTGACGCTGATCCGTACCACTGACGGTGAGCAAGTGGTTGGCCTTCAACGCATTGATGAGCTGGAAGAAAGTGAATTGATCGCTGATGCAGAGATTGTTGACGGTGAAGCAATTCCATCGACAGAACAGCCAGCGGCTGATTCTGCAGCAGAAGGTTCTTCTGAAGAAGAATAAGTAACACAGCACTATGCGCTATAAAAAACGCAGCCCTCGGGCTGCGTTTTTTTTATCCTGTTGTTTACGCACAAACTAATTCACGGTCACCCCTTTTCAGGGCGGCGAGAAAGGTGTAAAAGATCACCATTACACGGCGAGCCTGATGGTACGTGATTCAGGTTGTCGCACATCATTGCATTCCCATGTTTTAGCAGGAGCAAGTCTTTTATCATGGATAAGGTTTTTAATTTTTGCGCCGGTCCGGCGATGATCCCGGCTGACGTACTGAAAAAAGCACAACAAGAGCTCACCGACTGGAATGGTCTGGGCACCTCCGTGATGGAGATCAGTCACCGTAGTAAAGAATTTATCCAGGTGGCTCAGCAGTCTGAGCAAGACTTACGTGATCTGCTTGGGATCCCTGACAATTACCATGTGCTGTTCTGCCATGGTGGTGCCCGTGCACAGTTTGCGGCGGTACCGATGAATTTGTTGGGTGACGCGACAACAGCAGATTACATGGATGGCGGTTACTGGGCCCACAGTGCTGCAGAAGAAGCTGAAAAATACTGCCGTCCAAACGTGGTGGATATTACGTGTGAAAAAGACGGTAAAAAAGCCATCTTACCAGCAGCGCAATGGCCATTGTCCGATGACGCCGCGTTTGTTCACTTTTGCCCGAATGAAACCATCGACGGGATTGAGATCCGTGATCTGCCAGTAACGGATAAGCCGATTGTGGCTGATTTGTCGTCAACCATTTTGTCACGTGAAATCGATGTGTCGAAATACGGTGTGATTTACGCGGGTGCACAAAAGAACATCGGCCCTGCCGGTTTGACCATTGTGATCGTGCGTAATGATCTGCTGGGTAAAGCCCAAACAGTATTGCCAAGTATTTTGGATTACACCGTGCAGGTAGATAAAGAATCCATGTTCAACACGCCACCGACTTTTGCATGGTACTTGGCCGGGGAAGTGTTCAAGTGGCTGAAAGGTATCGGTGGTGTTGCAGCCATGCAAGCACGTAACGAAGTGAAAGCCAAGACGCTGTACGACTTTATCGATCAGTCAGACTTCTACCGCAATGACGTGCATGCGGATAACCGTTCTTTGATGAACGTGCCATTCCAGCTAAAAGACGCGGCGTTAGATGCGTTGTTCCTTGAGCAAGCCGATGCGGCAGGTTTGAAAGCGCTGAAAGGTCACCGTGTTGTCGGTGGTATGCGTGCGTCTATCTATAACGCTATGCCGTTGGAAGGTGTGCAGGCCTTGGTCGACTTCATGCGTGAATTTGAACAGCAAAACGGCTAAGTATTGCTGTTGACTAAGATAAAAACCGTCGGCTGGCGGTTTTTTTATGGAAAATATTTCTAGTTTCTAGTTTCTAGTTTCTAGTTTACTCGCCTTTTGCTCTTCCTCGAGCCTCGTCCCTTAAAACTCCCCCCTAATTTTAATACTTAATATAACGCTGCGTCATCGGATCCCACTTATACGCCCGTAGCAAGGTATCAGCAGCATGCTCAATGTCATCAAGGATCAGGTGCACGTCTTCGTCACGAATGCTTTTCAGCTTGGATAAACGGTGATAGAAAATCGTCCACGATACGGTGGCATCATCCCAATAAATCACTTCATCACCCTGACTGCCTTGGGTTACAAAAATATACGCGGGCGGAGAAATCGGCGGTGTTGGTGAGCGATGAGTTTCTTGGCAATGAGGTTCATGGTGTCGTTGGATTTCCTGTTCAATTTCATTGACCAAGGTTTGATTGCCCGCGCCACAGGCAGACAGGCTGATCATCACCTCGCCATTGTATTGATCCATGTCTTTAAACAGCGGATCCATCGCCATGAACAGGTGTTGCCAATGGAGAAAGTCCCGCCCGAATGAGACGCCGCGCTCGTTACCATGCGCAGACAGGTGAATACACAGTGGGCGCTGTTTGCTGCGGGTGACATGGATGTTATCGATAGAGGAGATATAGTCGCAGTACTTCTCTAAATCCTCGGCACAATAGGCGGTTAAGATCGCCACTTCATGACCAATGATATGGCAGATCTTTTCGAGTGCTTTAGCTTCAGATCGGTCTTGCAGTAAATCCATGGGGCCAACACACTCGATAATAAAAAGGCGGATTTTATCGCTCATGGGGGACACTTCCTTGGTCGTGATCTTGGTGTGTCGAAGACACTAAAACGACCGTGAGCGGAACGCTAATCTAAGGGAGGGGTTTTTCGAGTGAGTCGACACAAAGGGGGAGGAGATGCCCATGTCCCACGCCCGTAAGCGTGGAAGAGATGGGCGCAAACTTAATCGTTGAGCGGACTAAATGTGACGGTGGTTTTAAACTGTTGGTCATCATCATCGGCGGTGAAAAACCAGCGCATGCGTTCACAAATGCGTTCCACAATCACCAGCCCGCAGCCATAGCCGGCATTGTAAGTTTCATTCCCTTCGTGGCGGTTAATGATGGTTAATGTCTCGCCCGCTAATTGAATATAAATGTCTCCGACACTGTAACTGAATGCATTTTTGATCAAGTTATTGATGATAATGGTAATGAAGCTTTCGGGGGCCACCACTATTTTTGATGACAGCACGCGTAAATCGTAGCTGGCATCTTGTTTGGCAAACAGCGGGGCTAATGCTTCCAATTGTTGGCGTAACTTCTGTTCTAAATCATGCTCACCTAAGTGATGCGGTTCCACGCTTTCTTTACCTAGTAACAAGAAGGTTTCGGTTAATACCCGCATTTCTTCGCTGGCTTTGCCTACCCGGTCAATGGCTTTTAATGCCACAGCGGGTTGATTGGGGACTTTATTCAGGAGTTCCGCCGATCCCTGAATCACCATGATAGGTGTGCGTAGTTCATGTGAGGCAAAGCGGCTGAATTCTTTTTCCCGTAGGAAAAAGCTGGCAATGTTACTTTTGCTGTCTAGCAGGGTTTGTTCAATTTTACGGGTTTCGTTATACGCCGTTTCGACCTTGAAATAGGGTTGATCCGGTGGCATTTGTGCCACTTTTGCTTCAATGAGACCCAACGGTTTAGAAATAGTGCGGACAAAGTAAATACCGTACATTGCCATTCCCAGCGACACGAGTATGCCGAATAAGAAGGTGAAGGAATGCAGGCTGTCTTCATAGCCATCGAGGTAATCATCGGCATCATCTTGAAACAAGACATACATTAAGCCTTTACCAGAAGGGTGTCGAAAGGCAATAAAGTGCTTGTCTTCCTCGCCGAGTAAGTGCTCATAGAATCCCGGTTTATTGTAGGCATGCAGCCAGCTTGGCATTTTGCCTTCGCTCCAGTAACTGCTGAACTCGTCACTGTTGGGCAGCGGAGTGTTTTCTTTGTGTACCCGGTACTCATCGACAAAGCGCTCGGCTTCTGCATCTAACCAGTGATGCAGGCTGATGATCTCTAACTGGTTCTCGGCAATATAAATCACCGACCAAAACAGAGAGAACATAGCGAATGTCATGATGCCAAAGCTCCAGCGGATCTTGCGATAGATGCTGGGAAAATGGTTATGCTTTAATGCGGTAGCCTTGTCCATGAATGGTCTCTAATCGTGAATGGTCAAACCCTTTGTCGATGGCATTGCGCAAGCCATAAATATGGCTACGCAGGGCATCGCTTGATGGCGATTCATCGCCCCATACCGCCTCAATCACCTCTTGGCGGCTGACAATGCTGGGGGCTTTGCGCAGTAGTGCTTTCAATATCTTGTATTGAATACGACTGAGCTTGATAGGGCGGCCATCGCGGGTCACTTCATCAGTACGGGTATTCATGCTGATATCCGCAAACGTGAGCGCGCCAATGTCTTGTCGTGGACCACGGTTGTTTAACGCATGCAGACGCAACAGCAGCTCTTGCATCGCAAAGGGTTTCATCAGGTAGTCATCGCCTCCGGCTTTAAAGGCAGCGATCTTGTCATCCAGTGAATCTTTGGCGGTCAGGAATAAAATCGGGGTCTGACAGTAGTGTTCTTCCCGCATTTTGGTGACAGCCGTGATCCCATCCATTTTCGGCATCATGATATCCATGATGATCACGTCATAATGCTGTTCTGCCACGCGCGCGATGGCGGCTTCGCCGTGGTACGCGCAATCAATGGTGATCCCTTCCAGTTCCAGATAGTCAGCAATGGTTTCCACCACGCTGTGGTTGTCATCGACGATCAATACTTTCATAAGATAATTTCACTTTTCTTCACGACTACTTCACGTTTCTAGGTGTAATATACCGCCTACAAAAACAATATTCCTTAGCTCATAGGTGTTTAGATGAAAAAATTGGCATTGGTATCGATGATTGGCTTGGTTCTAGCGGGCTGTGGTGGCGGTAGCGACGACAATGGTGGTTCGCAACCAGATGCGCCAAAGACTGTCATCGGCACCGTTGAGCACGCAACAGGAAATCGAATTGTCGTTAACGGCGATGATTACATGGTTAACTCTGTTGACTATGCCGGCCGTTCAAATGTTCTGCCAGTTGCTTCACTAACGAATATGATGGTGAAGTTCACCGATACGGATAGCCCAACAATTAACGTTCAGCTTGAGCCGACAATGTTTGGTCAAATCCAAGAGATTAATGGTAATACCTTTAAGGTCAATGGCCTGACACTAACATTCAATGGCTTAACGAGTGATATTAATGAAGGTAATTGGGTAATGGTATCTTCTTTACCTACGCTTGCCGATGGTTACAATGGCTACAAGGTGTTGTCAGTAATCAAAGTTGAATTAGAAGGTGATGGTATTGATGTTGAGTCTGAAATTGAAGGCCGTATTTCAAGCATTGATATCAATGCTGGTTCCTTCAAGCTAGGTGCAGCAACACTAACAATTAACTACAGCGGTGTATCTGGCTTAGAAGTTGGTCAATGGGTTGAAGTTGAGGGTCAATTTGTTGGCAATGAATTTAACGCCAAAGAAGTGGAAATTGAGAATTACGATGACCTAGGTAATAACGAAGCTGAAGTTGAAGGCTTTGTTACTTGGGCTGCGGCAGATGGCTCTGCGTTCCAACTGAATAACCAAGGCCGTATCTATATCAATAAGCATGGTATTGTGACAGATTTTGATGATGGTCTAATGGGGAATTTGGAACAAGGTGATCAAGTTGAAGTTGAATTCATTAAGAAAAATAATGAACTAGTTGCAACGGATGTTGAGTTTGAAACTAAAGGCTCTTGGAATAAAGAAGTGGAAGCTGAAGGTATTGCGACCGTTATCGATCAAGATGCGGGCGAGTTTTCAGTGTACGATGAAGAGTCGCGTAAGTCAGTGAAGTTTGTTACTGATAGCAATACAGTGTTTAAAGGCGTGCTAATGACAACGCTTAATGGCACTCGTGTAGATGCTGAGGCTGTTGTAATTGGCGATAAGAACGTTGCACTTGAAGTTAAGATTGATCACGACTAATCACCAAATCATCATCCTAAGTTTGTAAATAAAGCGCCCTTGTGGCGCTTTATTTGTATATGCCTCAGGCGTATGGTCTCCCCATCAAATTCAACCTAGTTAATGAGTTTAGAAGGGTGTATGAAGACATTGAGTATTGCCGTGGCATTGAGTGTGTTATTGAGCGGATGTGGCGATAAGGCCACTGTGCCGGTCTCCCATGATACGCCGACCGACAGCACCGTTTCGGGTGTGATAGAAGCGGCCTCGGTCTATGACATGACCCTTAATGGGACCACGTACCCGACTCAAGACGCGGAAGCGAACTACGAAGGCCAATATTACAATGTCACGTCCGTGAAAAAAGGCATGGCTGCCACGCTGCAACTTGCCAATGATAAGGTGACCGACATTTCGCTGGATCCGGCATTCGCGGGACTCGCTGTATTGAATCCAGAAAATGAGTTGTTGATGAATGGCACCCAAATCCGGATTACCGATCCGCAAGTGTTTACCTTAGATTACCGATACGGTGGCGGCAGCTTAGGCTGGGTGATGGTCTTTGCGCATTTGGATGATCAGGATCACTGGGTGGTCACCAATGTGTCCCCCGTGGATGCCATGCCAAATGCAGAAATGGAAGGCAAGGTATCGCATTTAACCCGTGACCACTTCCAACTTGATGGTGCGAAGGTCGCTTACTCAGCATCAATGGTGGCAGGCGATAAACCGCTAGCAGAAGGCATGTATGTGCAGGCGTTCGGTCAATTTATCAACGACCAACTCAGCGCGAATCGGATTGATATCAAATAGTGGTATAACAGCGCGGCAAGCAAAAGCGACGAGAGTGGCGTTGTGCGCTGTGATAAAGATCGGTATAGATCACAGCGTTAATATTGGTTACTCTGAAATGACTGCGACCAAACAGGATAGAAGAATTCAGAGATGGAAAGTATAACGTTACAGCCGATACACAAGATTAACGGCACGGTGAACCTGCCGGGTTCAAAGAGTGTCTCGAACCGCGCTTTGCTATTGGCGGCGTTAGCAACAGGGACGACGCGACTGACCAACTTGCTCGACAGTGACGATATTCGTCATATGTTGAATGCGCTGCAGGCTCTAGGTGTGACCTACCACTTGTCTGCCGACAAAACTGAATGTGAAATTACCGGCCTTGGCGGGGCGTTTCAGTCCACAGCGGCGCTGGAACTGTTTCTCGGCAATGCAGGCACCGCGATGCGTCCGTTGGCGGCTGCACTGTGTCTGGGCAACGGTGAATACGTGTTGACAGGTGAGCCGCGCATGAAAGAGCGACCGATTGGCCACTTGGTGGATGCGCTGCGCAGTGCGGGCGCCTCTATTACTTACCTTGAGAACGAGCATTACCCACCGCTTAAAATCAGCGGTACAGGGTTAAGTGGCGGAGAGGTTGAGATTGACGGGTCGATTTCCAGTCAGTTTTTGACTGCGTTCTTGATGGCTGCACCTCTTGCCAACGCAGACACTGTGATCCGCATTAAAGGGGATTTGGTGTCTAAGCCGTATATTGATATCACCCTGCACATTATGGCGCAGTTCGGTGTCACGGTAGAAAACCATGATTACCAACAGTTTGTGGTAAAAGGTGGCCAGACCTACGTCTCACCGGGGGATTTCCTTGTTGAAGGCGATGCGTCATCGGCGTCGTACTTCTTAGCCGCGGCGGCGATTCGTGGCGGGGAAGTGAAAGTGACCGGCATTGGCAGCAAGAGTATCCAAGGGGATGTGCAGTTTGCTGAGGCGTTAGCTGCCATGGGCGCTGACATCGAATGGGGGGATGACTACGTGATTGCGCGCCGCGGCGAACTCAATGCGGTGGATTTGGATTTCAACCATATTCCTGATGCAGCGATGACCATTGCCACGACGGCTTTGTTCGCCAAAGGCACAACGGCCATTCGTAACGTGTACAACTGGCGCGTGAAAGAAACGGATCGACTGACGGCGATGGCGACAGAGTTGCGTAAAGTCGGAGCAGAGGTGGTTGAAGGGGATGATTTTATTACCATTACCCCGCCAGCAACGTTGCAACACGCCGCGATTGATACCTATGATGATCATCGCATGGCGATGTGTTTCTCGCTGGTGGCATTAAGCGACACACCCGTGACGATCAATGACCCAAAATGTACGTCCAAGACTTTCCCTGACTATTTTGAGAAGTTGGCTATACTAAGCCAATAATCGTCTTGGGGCGGTAGGATGACACTGTAACACCCGCCACTGTTGGCGGGTGTTGTTTTTTGGTGCGATTAGAGAGGAAGTGAGGATTACTGATTGGTATCAGTGGTATTTTCCCGTATAATCTGCCCCCGCAAAAAAGATGTAATACGTATCTGCATTTCGCCAGCGTTCGATGGGGTGTTGATGGGTATTACTGCTTACGTTAGAACAAGTTCGGAGAACACTTATGTCAACTCATGCTCCAGTGATCACTGTCGATGGACCAAGCGGTGCAGGTAAAGGCACCCTGTGTATGTTATTGGCAGATAAACTGGGCTGGAAACTGCTTGATTCTGGCGCAATTTACCGTGTACTCGCATTGGCTGCTATTCATCACGGTGTAGAACTTGATTCGGAAGACGCGCTTGTGCCCTTGGCCGCGCATCTTGACGTTCAGTTCATCGCTGAAGGCGATCTCGTCAAGGTGATCCTTGAAGGGGAAGATGTGTCAGGTGAACTTCGTAAAGAAGAGACGGGCATGGCAGCATCAAAAGTGGCGGCATTGCCACGTGTACGTGAAGCGCTATTGCGTCGTCAGCGTGCATTTAGCGAAGCACCAGGGCTGGTAGCGGATGGCCGAGATATGGGCACCGTTGTCTTTCCGCAAGCAGAAGTCAAGATTTTCCTCGATGCCAGTGCAGAAGAACGTGCGAATCGTCGCATGAACCAGTTGCAACAGAAAGGCTTAGATGTTAACTTTGACCACCTTTTGAAAGAAATTCAAGAGCGCGATGATCGTGATCGCAACCGCGCGGTTGCTCCCCTTCGTCCCGCTGACGATGCACTAGTGCTCGATTCAACGTCAATGACGATTGAACAAGTCACCGCACAAGCATTAGCGTATATTGAAAAGAAATTGTCTGCTGAATAGTTCAGTAGACGGCGTCGGTGTCACGGATGATAACTGACATTACTACCAACCCCATGCGGTAGGATACCCATGGTTGTTAATCAGATTGAAGATTAAATAATGACTGAATCTTTTGCTTTACTCTTTGAAGAGTCTCTAAACGAACTAGAAACACGTCCTGGCGCGATCGTTAAAGGTACTGTTGTAGCTATCGAAAACGGTTACGTACTAGTTGACGCAGGCCTTAAGTCTGAGTCTTCTATCCCAGTTGAAGAATTCAAGAACGCCGCTGGCGAACTAGAAATCGAAGTTGGTGCAGAAGTTGACGTTGCTCTAGATGCAGTAGAAGACGGCTTCGGTGAGACTAAGCTATCTCGTGAAAAAGCGAAGCGTCACGAAGCTTGGATCGTTCTAGAAAAAGCTTACGAAGATGCTGAAACTGTTATCGGTATCATCAACGGTAAAGTTAAAGGCGGCTTCACAGTTGAACTTAACGGCATCCGTGCGTTCCTACCAGGTTCTCTAGTAGACGTTCGCCCAGTTCGTGACACAGCTCACCTAGAAAACAAAGAGCTAGAGTTCAAAGTAATCAAGCTTGACCAGAAGCGTAACAACGTAGTTGTTTCTCGTCGCGCAGTTATCGAATCAGAAAACAGCGTTGAGCGTGATGAACTTCTTGCTTCTCTACAAGAAGGCATGGAAGTTAAAGGTATCGTTAAGAACCTTACTGACTACGGCGCATTCGTTGACCTTGGCGGTGTTGATGGTCTACTACACATCACTGACATGGCTTGGAAACGCGTTAAGCACCCATCTGAAATCGTTAATGTTGGCGACGAGATCAACGTTAAAGTTCTTAAGTTCGATCGTGAGCGTACTCGCGTATCACTAGGTCTTAAGCAGCTAGGCGAAGATCCATGGGTAGCAATCGCTAAGCGTTACCCAGAAGGTACTAAACTTTCTGGCCGTGTAACTAACCTAACTGATTACGGCTGCTTCGTAGAAATCGAAGAAGGCGTTGAAGGTCTAGTACACGTTTCTGAAATGGATTGGACTAACAAAAACATCCACCCATCTAAAGTTGTTAACGTTGGCGACGAAGTTGAAGTTATGGTTCTTGATATCGACGAAGAACGTCGTCGTATCAGCCTAGGTCTTAAGCAGTGTAAAGCTAACCCATGGCAGTCATTTGCAGAAATGCAAGCTAAGGGCGACAAAGTAACTGGTAAGATCAAGTCTATCACTGACTTCGGTATCTTCATCGGTCTTGACGGCGGCATCGACGGTCTAGTTCACCTATCTGACATTTCTTGGAATGTTGCTGGTGAAGACGCAGTTCGTGACTTCAAGAAAGGCGACGAAATCTCTGCTGTAGTTCTAGCGGTTGACGCTGAGCGCGAGCGTATCTCTCTTGGTATCAAGCAAATCGACGAAGACCCGTTCAACGGCTACGTTGCAGCTAACAAGAAAGGTGCTCTAGTTAACGGTACTGTTACTGCTGTTGACGCTAAAGGCGCAACTGTTGAGCTAGCTGAAGGTGTTGAAGGTTACCTACGTGCTTCTGAAGCATCTGTTGACCGTGTTGAAGACGCAACTCTAGTTCTTTCTGTAGGCGATTCTGTTGAAGCTAAATTCACAGGCGTTGACCGTAAGAACCGCGTAGTTAACCTATCTGTTCGCGCTAAAGACGTTGCTGAAGAGCAAGAAGCAATGGCTACACTGAACAAGCAAGATGATGCTGCGTTCGGTAATGCTATGGCTGACGCTTTCAAAGCTGCTAAAGGCGAATAATTGAGCTAAGGGGGAAGATTTTTCCCCCTAAGCGGTTATACTATTGAGAAACATACTAAAAACGGAGTGTTTATGACAAAGTCTGAATTAATTGAAAGGCTGTGTAGTCAACAAACACATCTTTCTGCCAAACAGGTAGAAGATGCAATCAAGGATATCCTTGAGCATATGGCAACCACTCTTGCTGAGGGTGATCGTATTGAGATCCGTGGCTTTGGTAGCTTCTCTCTGCATTACCGTGCTCCACGTGTGGGTCGCAATCCTAAGACTGGGGACAAGGTTGAGTTGGACGGCAAGTACGTTCCTCACTTTAAACCGGGCAAAGAATTACGTGACCGTGTTAACTCTGCAATAGCAGGTTAACCACGTATCGAACATAAAAACGGCATACTGCTTAGTATGCCGTTTTTTTATGCTTATTGATCATGGTCTGATGAGCCAAAATCTTGCATAATCAGGCATGCCATCTGTTTAAGTGCCTGTTACGTTTTCCGTTAGCGCATTGACGACTTCAGATTGGTATCATCAACGTTTATTGAGTGAGAAGGATTCACGATGAAGAAGATACTGACTGCATTGACAGTTGTTCTATTGGTTGGTTGTTTCTTTGTAGCCATGGCTTTGGGTACGCAGAATCAACAAATGATCAATTTTGATTTTCTGATTGCACAGGGAGATTTCCAGCTGTCGACACTGTTGGGAATTGCATTCGGTTCCGGTTTTGGGATTGGTTGGCTAATTTGCGGCCTGCTATACCTGAAAGCGCGCTTTGCTAGAAACCGCCTGAGAAAGAAAGTCCAGAAACAGCAAACAGAATTAAATCAGCTTCGTGCCGAACCTGTAAAGGAATAATCATTAATGCTAGAGCTGTTGTTCCTGCTTTTGCCTATTGCTGCCGCCTACGGCTGGTACATGGGTAACAGGAGCGCTAGTAATAAACAACAGGAGCAGTCTCACCACATGTCACGTCAGTACGTGACGGGGTTGAACTTGCTGTTATCGGACCAATCCGATAAAGCGGTTGATGTCTTCATCGAGCTGCTCCAAGTTGATAGTGAAACGATTGATACCCACCTTGCACTCGGAAACTTGTTCCGCAGCCGGGGGGAGGTTGATCGCGCCATTCGTATTCACCAGAATTTGATTGCTCGTCCAAACCTGACGATTGATCAACGCAATCTGGCGTTACAGCAATTAGCGCAAGATTACATGGCCGCGGGCTTCTTTGACCGTGCAGAAAAGATTTTTGAACAACTGCTGGATGAGCCAGACCACCGTAAAGGCGCGTTGCTGCAGTTACTGACCATTTATCAGCAAACCCGTGAATGGGAGAAAGCCATTGACGTGTCCACGCAGCTGGTAAAAATGGGCAAGAGTAAGCTTAAGCACGACATTGCGCACTATTGGTGTGAAATGGCCATGCTGGAAATGAGCGCGCAAAACCCAGAGAAAGCCAAGCAGCTATTGAAGAAGTCGCTCGCCGCCGATAAAACCTGTGTGCGTGCCTCTATCATGCTGGCGAAGATTTTGATCTCGGAAGACGAGTACAAAGCCGCTGCTAAACAGTTAGAGCGTGTGGCAGAGCAAGACATGGACTTCATTGGTGAAGCCTTGCCGTTACTGCTCGAATGCTACGAAGCGACCAACAGCGAGACGGCATGGCTGAAGTACCTGCGTTATTGCGTGGAAGAAAAAGCCGGTTCTACCGCTGAACTGATGCTGGCCGATGAAATCGCCAAGCGTGAAGGGGCCATTATGGCGCAGTCTTACATGACGCGTCAGTTGCAGAAAAACCCGACCCTAAAAGGCTTCTACCAGCTAATGGATTACCATTTGGATGAAGCAGAAGAAGGGCGAGCGAAAGAAAGCTTGATGACCTTGCGCGGTATGGTAGGCGAGCAATTGAAAATAAAGCCGCATTACCGTTGCCGCCAGTGTGGTTTTGCCACGCATTCGCTGTATTGGCAATGTCCATCCTGTAAGGGATGGGGCACGATCAAGCCGATCCGTGGCCTTGACGGTGAGTAAGAGTAAGCACCTGTCTCAGTTGGTCATAACGGCATGCATCATGATATGAAGACCCTAAAAGCCTATTCGTTTGAATAGGCTTTTTGCTATGTGTCATCGGCCTAATGTGCGGCGTGATCATCGCCGGGAGCAGTAAGTATTGATGGGTTGTTGAGTTATGTGCGGCTAACAAACGATTGGCATTGATAGATAACTGTTGTTTTTGACGCTTAGGTGCAGCAAAGCAATAATTGTTCGCATAATTCATCTTTTACTGTACAATCCCGACCGCGCCCAGCATACCGGGCTTGATTGACCTATAACTTAGCAGGAGATGCCATGTTAGACCCAAAAGTGATTGTTGCTCTTGATTACCCAAGCCAGGAAGAGGCATTGGCCTTTGTGGATCGCATTGAGCCGGGTAGCTGCCGATTGAAAGTGGGCAAAGAGATGTTCACGTATTTTGGCCCTGACTTTGTGCGTCAGCTGCAAAACCGCGGCCACTCTGTCTTCCTTGATTTGAAATTCCACGATATCCCAAATACTTGCTCTCACGCTGTGCGTGCAGCGGCAGAGTTGGGTGTGTGGATGGTGAACGTGCATGCATCAGGCGGTGAACGCATGATGGCTGCGTCGCGTGAAATCCTTGAGCCGTACGGCAAAGATCGTCCGTTACTGATCGGTGTGACTGTGCTAACCAGCATGGAAGCGTCTGATCTGCGTGGTATTGGTATTCAGTGTGAGCCACAAGAGCACGTATTGAACTTGGCGCGCTTGACCCAAAACAGCGGCCTAGACGGTGTGGTGTGTTCGGCACAAGAAGCGAGCCTGCTAAAAGGCGAGCTAGGCCAGTCATTCAAATTGATCACTCCAGGTATTCGCCCTGCGGGCAGCGAAGCTGGTGACCAACGCCGTGTGATGACCCCAGTTGAAGCGGTACAAGCCGGTTCTGACTACTTGGTGATTGGTCGTCCGATTACCCAAGCGGCGGATCCTGCTGCGGTACTGGCTGCGATCAACAAAACGCTGGCTTGATATAATCAGCGATAGCAAAGATTAAAAAGAAACAGGCCCTTGTACACACAAGGGCCTGTTTTTTATGCGCAGTGTAACGTGCGATAGCAGTATGCGCAGATATTCAGAAAAAAGGATTAGGCTTTTTTCACAAACGCCGCAGTGACCATCATGTCGCCAGCGCCGTCCATTTTGCAATCGAGCTGATGGTCTTTGCCTTCCACGATACGCTTAATTACCGCTTTGGTGCCAATCTTCAACACCAACGAGCTGCCTTTCACTTTTAAATCTTTTGCAACGGTCACTTTATCGCCTTCGGCCAACACGGTGCCATTTGCGTCTTTCACCATGAAGGTGTCTTCTACGGCATTCGGATCCCACTCATGGGCGCACTCAGGGCACACCAACTGGTTTTGGTCAGGGTACACGTATTCAGATTGACAGTTTGGGCAAGGTGGAAAAGACATAAATAACCACGCATTCATGGAATAAGATAAACAGAGGCGGTCATGATAATCACTAATACCGCCTTTGGCGATCAGATTGTCGTCCTCTTTAATCTGGGTAAATCACAATACCGAGCGTTTCGAGTAACTGTTCTTGTTGCCAAGCGGCGATCTTCACCCCAGTCATGTCCACTTTTCGTGGATCCAGCCCATCAAGCTCGGCATGGCATAAGTTTGCGCCCTGCATGCTAAATTGTCCCCAGACATCTTCAGAGAACACGCCTCGGCTTAAATCCGACTCTTTCAATGAAGCCCCCAGCAGGTTAGTGCCAATCCATCGGTTTTCAAATAGCTCACACTTTTCCAGACAGATGCGCTCCATATTGGCATACGAGAGGTTGCAGCCCGTAATATATGCAGAACAAAAGTACACTCGCTGACTGACTTGATTGGCAAAATTGGTGCGGAAAAAATTCGCTCCTTTTAAATCACACTCACGCAGTTCAATGCCGTAGCAATTAGCATTACTGAAGTTTGCCATGGCCAGTTGGCATTGCTGGAAGCTGGCATCGCGAAGATCGGCGTTACCAAAGTGACAACCTTCGAGATCGCCTTGTTCAATGAACTTACAATTAATGAATGTTGTCTCACGCAAGTTGGCGCGTTGAAAGTCACAACGAATAAAGGTACAGCCGGTAAACGTGAGTTCGCTTAAATCTTGGCGGGAGAAGGCGTGAAACTGATAAGTGTGATCGTTCGTTTTCATGATGGCTCCTTGTTAACATGTTGGCAAGGTTACCACTGTGCTTAACGGTGCGCACGAAATTAAATTCGTTAAAAATCATGATTTTAAAAGTGCGTTTTTTACTGCCTTAAAGGGGGCAAATCAGCGTGTAGCGCGATGATCGTCGGGTTTTTAGTAGCGCCATCGATGAAAAAAGTTTGTCTCGTTATCGTGTGATACACGAGATTAATCTTATCGTGGACGATAACAAACCCGTAGGTTGGTCATCTCAAACTGCGATATGATGCCTTCTTCCTCACTTTGATTGAAATATATATGCCTTCTTTTTCTTTTTCACAGATCCCGGTTGGGGTTAGGTTTATGGTGCTGTCCGCGTTTGGCTTCGCCCTGATGTCTGCCTGCGTTAAATATGTCAGTAATTACGGTATTCCCGTGTTTGAAATTGTCGCGGCAAGGGCATTCGTATCACTCATCATCAGTTATTTGGATGTGAAGCGAAAAGGCATTTCCGTTTGGGGAACCAACAAACCGCTGTTGTTTTTACGGGGAGCCGTCGGCACGATGTCATTGATGTGTGTGTATTATGCCGTGACGACCTTGCCGTTGGCGGAAGCCACCATTTTGCAATATGTCCACCCAGTGTTTACCGCGTTACTTGGCGTGTTGTTCCTGAAAGAGCAGATTCAAAAATCCACTATCGTCTGTATTCTGTTCTGCCTTGCGGGTTTGTTTGTGATGGTGCAGCCTAATATTCATACCAACATCGTCAATGAGCTTCCTCTGTTTAGTATCATGATTGCGTTGTGCGGGGCATTTGGTAGCTCCATTGCTTATGTGATTGTGCGCAAGTTGAGCCAAACCGAAGACAGCTCCGTCATCATCTTCTATTTCCCGTTGGTGGCCTTGCCGATTTCATTGACCCTGATTTGGGATAACTTCGTTTGGCCAAGCTTGTTCCTGACCGTCATGCTGATCTTCGTCGGCATCTTCACGCAAATTGGCCAATACGGCCTGACCAAAGCGATGCAAACGCAAGCAGCCGGTAAAGCCTCTGCATATTCTTATGTGCAAATCGTGTTTTCTGCCTTACTTGGCGTGTGGGTGTTTAATGAAATCCCGTCTGTTTGGACGTACATGGGCGGCGGCCTGATCGTGACGGGTGCGTTGATCAATGTGCTGGGCATGAAAATATTGGCGCCGTTTAAGCGAATAGCGAGGGGCTAGTTAGCGAGTATCGAGGGACTAGGAAAAGCGAGGGTTGTAGGGTGAGGAGCTGGGTGCGGTGGCCCTATGGCCCTGTGGTTGTTGGTATCAGAGGGGCTGAGTGCCCCTTCTTGTTACGGTTCATCGATATGACCTATCGATGCTTTCTACTTACGATTACGCGGTTTGGCAGCGTGGCTGATTCGGATCGCGTAACGTAATGATTGTGCCAGCCAATGTTGGCTTTTCAAATGAACCGTCACTGAAGCGGGTGTGACGAAAGTTCGTGTGGTAGAGATCTGCACGTGTGAAATCGACATTGTGCATCTGCGCGTAACTCAGGTCGGCATTGCGTAAATCGGCATCATGGAAAATCGTGCCATTCAGGTTCGCATGGCTCAAATTGGCAAACGTCATCTCGGCGTCGCTCAAGTTCGCGCCAGAGAAATTGCTACCTCGGCAATTTGCTCGTATGAAGTTCGCTCGGCAAAGTACCGCGCCTTGCAGATTCATGTGCGAGAGATCGGTATGGCTGAAAACGGCACGTTCACCGCCTGTATTTTCCAGCCACAACCGGTGTTGTTCGAGGATGTTATCCAACTCTGCTTGGGTTAATGTTTTCATTGCTACCGTTATTCATTGAGTTTGGCTTGCCATATTTCGGTATCCGCACCAACCACACATTCACCGTTCACGCGGAGTGAAAGGCGCAGCATGCACCGCTTGGTCACTTCTTGAAAATCGTCTTCGGGTAAAAATCGTACCGAGTCCACCAATGCGCGACAGTGCGGAGCTGCCTGTTCTTTCAAGGTGTAAAACACCCACTTGCCTTTCTTTTGGTGGTTCAGCAATCCCGCTTTATAAAGCATTTTGAGGTTTCGGGAGGTGTTGTATTGCGTATCACCGATAATATCCATCGCTTCGGCTACCGCGATGCACTCATCAACGTGAAGGAATAACCAAAATAAACGCAATCTGTTCGGTTCAGACAGCGCTTTAAGTGCATCAATATACTTTTCATCCATCATGGTTATGACCTTCTCATTGAATTATCGCGCCACGTATTGTGGTGGCGCGACGCATTTATATCACGTATTGGAAGATAGCCCCGCCAATAATCGCGGTTGTTAGCACGATGCCTACAAAGGCAATAACGGCCTTTCTTTTCAACACGGCTGATACTAGCGCAATTTCAGGCAAACTGGCACCCGTACCACCAATAATCAGTGCCAGTGCTGCACCTAACCCCATTCCTTTTGCAATCAATACATTAAGTAACGGAATGGCCATTTCAATGCGCAGGTAAAGTGGGATACCAATCAGTGACGCCACCACGATCGATTGCATACCGTCACCGCCGACATATTTCTCAACCAAGTCCGCAGGCAGGTAGGCCGCTGAGAATCCACTGATCGCTGCACCAAGCAATACGTACGGGATGATGCGTTTGAACAGCGACCATGCGCCAGCCATCGCATTGCGCATTCTTGAGCGTGAAGTTGGCGTGCCGCCACATGTTTTCACAGTATTGCTGCTGCAACCGGTTGTTTTCGTGTCTTCTAATTCATCACCACGTTTTATTTCATTGCGCCATGGTGATTTTGCAATCAAGAAACCGCCCAGTACCGCCGCTGTGAAGGTGATCAAGAAGTACACAACGGTGATTTTCAAACCGAACGCCGCATAAATCATGGCTAAGACAATAAAGTTACACAACGGCGCTGAAATGATGAAGCTCATTACTGTCCCGAGTGACGCGCCCATTGAAGCCATCGCCATCGTGACAGGCACCACCGCCGCACTGCAGAACGGCGTGAGCATCCCAAATAATGCACCGAGTAATGTTCCCCACTTATCGTGTTTGGTTAACGTCGCTTGCAGTTTGTCCTGGGGGATATATTCACGCATCAAGCCGGTTAACACCGACACAATGGCAATGATAACCACCAAGCCTTTGGCGACATAAAAGAACTCATTCAATGCAATCGTTAATGTAGCATCCAAAATTTTAATCTCTGACTATGGAAAAGATGCCGGATCATATACACGTATGTGTAATTGTGCAAGTGTTGGTTTGAGAGAAAGGCGAGGGGCGAGTTAGCGAGTAATGAGGAAGGGCTGGAGAGTGTGGTTATTGAGGGGAGGGGGAGTGGTCAACGAAAAGTGGCTCGCCAGATATATGTATATTATCTGGCGATCTCTGTTCTGTGTTAGGGAAAGATGTCCCCCATATCTGACATACATTGCTCTAAGCAGAAGTAGGTTTTTGATATATCTTCATCGCTACTCATGAGTCCAGATCCTGTTGCGTTGATGTTCCAATAGTAGTTTTCTTCCCCTATTGTTAACCGCCCTTGGAACGCACAGGGAGCCACAATTTCTTCAGCATGAAACGTAACGTTATCCACTTCTGTTGCAACATTGAAGAATTGAATCACATCACTTTCACTCATCGTGAATGATTCACAGATCTCATAGGTATAATTTGTTTTGTCGACACTTTTTTCGATGGCGTTAATTTCAATCTCATTGTGCACATTTTGGCAGGCAGATAATGTGAAAGCTATTAGTATGATGAGTGTTCTATTCATGCTGATGATCCAGACATCACATGTTTGAGTAATTGCACACCTTCAGATGGCTCCTTGTGTGCAATTATCCCATGTGCGTATACGTCATTTCTTAAATTAATGTTAAATTCTTTAACTAATAAAGAAACTAGCCATTTCGTTGCTTGAAGTTGTTTTTGAGTTGGTGTCTCGAATCTTTTTTTAGGCCCAATAAAGCTACCAACGACTTCAATACCAATTGAGTCATTGTTGGTTGGATATCGTGCAGGATAGCCTTTCTTTTTTCGTGGTTTGACAAATTCCTTACTCGCTTAGAGTAATTTTTATCTTTTTCAAAAAGAATAGATTTAATACTTTTTAATGCATCGGGAGAGCAAACCTTTTCTTTCCTACATCGAGAGAACAAAATACCGACATGCCAGCACCGATGAGATACTTTAGCTGTCTGATAAATATGTCCCTCTTTGTCGATCAAAAAATGTGCGCCGACCTGTTGTCCATTTGAATAACCATTTAGCACACTCGTCGCAGAGGAAGAGGCTGTTCTATGGAGTACGATCGAGTTAACGTGCTGCATTTTCCCTTTTTCGAGAGAAAGGAAGATTTTCGTCTCAACTTTTTTATCATTAATGATACCACTTTCAATTGTAGGCATTTAAGTTGATTTCTATGTTGAAAATAAGTGACTTGATTTTTTGTGGATTCTATACAAGAGCAATAAAACTTTTCATAAATATAGATGTGCATCAAGTTTACCTAGTGTAACGTGCAATTTTTACAGACTTATTTAGAGCCATTTCCCTAATGAATAGCTCTGAGTCTGTCACAAACTTACCGCTTAATATGAAGCAGAATGGGGCTGTTAAGCGGTTATAAACAGCATTGATGGACTTCATGTACTGCGAAGTGGTCGTATTTTCAGGTTAACTCACGAATTTACCATAATGGGCACTTCACGTACCGAATTTGTCGCTCCATTTAGAAAGGTCACGCCGGTGGCCTTTCTGCCCCCCGCTCTTCCTCGAACCTAGTCCCTCGAAACTCGCAAACTCTGAATCCGTGACCCACCCAACATACCTTGCCCGCCACACCTCCTACACTGGATCTATCACTCGCCAGTGGAGGTTGCCATGGACACGGGACTCGATTTTTCCTCGCCCTATATACGGTTAGCCATTGCGTTGCTGCTCGGTGCCATTATTGGTATTCAGCGTGGCTGGGTGGATCGCAACGAAGCGGCTGGCAGTCGCATCGCGGGGATCCGCACCTATTCTTTGGTCGGGTTACTCGGTGGTTTATGTGGCCTACTGGCGGATCATTTTTCCGAACTCTTCCTGGGCTTGGCGTTTATCGCTTTAACCGTGATTGTCACGGTGGCCTACGTCAGCCGTTTACGCTTGTACAATAACCTGAGTATCACAGGCTTAGTTGGCACCTTGCTGACCTTTCTTCTCGGTGCGTTGGCGGTGGTGGGGGATCCGGTATTAGCCGCCTCCAGTGCGGTGATCACGGCCATTATCCTCGATAACAAACAAGAACTGCACGGCGCGCTGCGCAAACTGCAAGAGTACGAACTGGATGCTGCACTGCGCTTGTTGTTGATCTCGGTGGTGATGTTGCCACTGCTGCCTAATAAAGCGATGGGGCCGTGGGACGCGATTAATCCGTATGAAGTGTGGTGGATGGTGGTGTTGATCGCCAGTATCTCGTTTGTCGGCTATTTCGCGATGAAAATCGGCGGCACGGAAAAGGGCATTTTGCTTACGTGTTTGTTTGCGGGGCTGAGTTCCTCGACCGCATTGACCTTGCAATTCTCACACCTTTCTAAGCAACAACCGCCGCTCAGTGGGTTGTTAGCGAGCGGTATCTTACTCAGTTGCGGCACCATGTTCCCGCGTATTTTGTTTGTCTGCTCAGTGGTGAATTGGGCTCTGTTAGAGCGCTTGTGGCTCCCCATGTTGGTGATGATGCTGGGTTTCTACTTGCCCGCTGGGTGGATATGGCGACAACATCAATCAGACAGCCAAACCTCACCGGAAATGAAGCAAAATCCGTTAGCACTCACGTCTGCGCTGGTGTTTGGGGTGATTCTGATGGTGATCATCGTATTGGCCAGTGCGTTACAGCAGTGGTTCGGCAATACCGGTACTCTGATGCTGGCGGCGCTTTCCGGTATTACGGATGTGGATGCCATCACTCTGGCATTAGGGCGGCAAAGCGCAGTTAGTGTGAATGGCATGGAAGGTACAGCTAATGTGGGTGTCGCGTTAGCGGCGATGGGGATCTTCATTGCCGCCGCCGTCAACAGCATGGTCAAAATGGGCATGGCTTGCGTGATTGGTGACAGCAGCATGCGCAAGTTCGTGATTGTGCCGATTATGCTGGCGGTGGTGCTGGGCGGGCTGGTTTTGTTCGCATAAAAAAACGGGCGAAATATGCCCGTTTTTGTTGTGTTTAACCGTCAGTGAATCCTCACTGTTTATGCGATGCTTGCGATCAGCACTCGATTTTGGGTGTGGCACTGCTGATGCGGTTAGTACGATCATGCGAAGGTGCCGAGAAGTGACTGTCCAGCAACTTTTGCGTTAAGGCATGTTGTGGGTTAGCAAACACGTCCGCAGTACGGCCTTGTTCAACCACTTCGCCGTCTTGCATTACCATCACTTTATCGGTGAAGTGCTTGATCACGCCCATGTGCTGCGACACGTAGATATAGGACAAGCCCATTTCTTCTTGCAGCTCTAGCAATAGGTTGATGATCTGCGAGCGCATTGACATGTCTAAGCCATTTAACGCTTCATCGGCAACGATGATACATGGCTGCAAAATCAGTGCACGGGCCAACGAGACACGCTGTTTCTGACCGGTCGCCAGCATCTGTGGATAGAAATATGCGTGTTCAGGCAGCAAACCAACGCGCTTCAAGGTTTCCATGATGCGGCGTTCACGGGCTTGTGGCGTCATGTCCGTGTTTCGCTTGAGCGGGCCTTCTAAGATCTTACCGATCTGAATGCGTGGATTCAGCGAAGTGTTCGGATCTTGGAAGATCATACGGATCAGCTTACAGCGGGTTTGGTAATCTTGGTACGCCAGCGGTTCACCGTTCACACGGATGATCCCTTCTGTCGGCTCAACTACGCCTGCCAGCATACGGGCAAGGGTCGATTTGCCCGATCCATTTTCGCCCATGAACGCGATGGTTTCACCGGCTTCAAGGCTGAATGATACAGGCTTTACCGCTTCGATGGTGCGGCGGCGAAAAAGCCCAGAACGGTAGTGATAGTCTTTTTTCAGGTTTTCGACTTCAAGTAACGCACTCACTTCGCGTTCTCCTCCATATTCAGCGGGAAATGGCAGCTGAATTTATGTGTCTTGATTTTCTGGCGCTCTGGGACTTCTACACATTTACGTTGCGCATGCGGGCAACGGGGGCCTAAACGGCAACCAATCGGCAAATGCTGCAAGGGCGGTATCGAGCCCGGCAAGGTCGCCAATTTACTTTTGTGTGGCAGTTCATCCATATTGAAATCTGGCATCGCACGCAGTAAGGCCACGGTGTACGGATGGTGTGGGGATTCCAACAATTGCTGACGGCTGGCCGATTCTACCGACTGGCCGCAGTACATCACGGTAATGCGGTCTGCCCATTGGGTTACCGTCGTCAGGTCGTGGCTGACCAACAAAATGGTGGTATTACCCAACTGGTTCATGCGGCTCAGCAGACGGAAAATTTGCGCCTGCGTGATCGGATCCAAGTCGTTGGTCGGCTCATCGGCAATCAGCAGGCGAGGGCGGTTCGCAATTGCCATCGCAATCATTACCTTTTGGCATTCCCCGTCGGTCAGCTCATACGGATAACTGCGCATCACGCGCTTGTGATCTTTGATGCCGACTTTATGCAGCAAGGCAATGGCTTGTTTCTGGCGCCAATGAAAACGTTGCCAAATACGGCCACTGAATGAGCTGGACGGGATCGCTTCTTCCAACTGTTCACCCACGCGTTCGGACGGGTCCAAACACGATGACGGCTCCTGGAAAATCATCGCCACTTCACGGCCGACAATCTTGCGGCGTTCACGCGGTGACAGTGCCAGCAAATCCACATCGCCAAGGCGTAAACGGTCTGCGCTGACGCGCCAGTTGTCTTTGGTGACCCCCGCGATGGCTTTGGCAACCAAGCTCTTACCCGAGCCCGATTCACCCACTAAACCGCGAATTTCCCCTTCGTTGATCGTCAAACTCATGCGATCAACGGCTTTCACCATCCCTTGAGGGGTATCAATTTCAATGGTGAGGTTGCGAATATCTAACAGTGGCATCAGTCAATCCCCGCATTGATTGCTTGGCGGAGGCCTTCTCCTACTAAGTTTACAACCAATACGCTAAAAGTAATGGCAAGACCGGGCAGTGTGACGGTCCAAGGGGCAAGGTATACCAGTTCAATGGAGTCACCGACCATGGCACCCCATTCAGGCAACGGTGCTTGTGCCCCTAAGCCAAGGAAACCCAGCGCTGCAATGTCCAAAATCGCGATGGAAATTGCGCGGGTGAATTCGTTGGTCAGTACGGTCAAAATATTCGGCAGAATCGAGTTGTACAGCAGGTAGAAATCGTTCGCGCCATCCAGACGCGCGGCGATGATGTAGTCTTTTTCGACTTCATTGTGTACGGCGGTGTAAATCGCACGGATGAAACGTGGGATCAACGCCAGCCAAATCGCCAGTAAAATACTGTATTCGCCCGGCCCCATGTAAGCGACCACAATGATCGCCAGCAGCAAGGACGGAATAGACAACACGGTATCGAGCACGTGATTAAGGAAGCTCGATTTCAAACCACGGGTCATGCCCGCCAGTACGCCGATAACAATCCCGATCACGCCAGAGCACAGTGCAATCAAAATGGCATAGCCAAAGGTCAGGCGTGTGCCCATTAATAAGCGGCTGAGAATGTCACGGCCAAGATCGTCAGTACCAAAGAAAAATTCCACGTGCCCAGCGGGATCCCACGACGGTGGCATCAACAGTTCACCCACTTGGCTGACCGCGTTATACGGCGCGAGCCACGGGGCGACCAGCGTGAGGCAGATCAGGAGTAAGAGGCACCAGAAGCCAAAAATCGCGAGCGAGTTAGCGCGGAAATTCTGCCAGGCCCGTTCCCATTGGGTCGGGATCTTGGTCTCTTGGTAGATGTTATTTGATAGCATACCATTCCTTGCGCACAAGCGGATTAACAAAGGCACCGGTCAGATCGGACAAGATGTTCGCGATCAGAATGAAGCTGCCGACGGTGATCACACCCGCCTGAATGGCGACATAGTTTTGTGCCGAAATGGCGTCTAGCAGCCAGCGGCCAATGCCCGGCCAGTTAAAGATGGACTCGGTCAGCATGGCAAAGGTCATCATGGTCGAAAACTGCATCCCCAGCTTAGGAATGATCGGGGGAATGGCATTACGCAGAATGTGACGCGAAATGATTTCAAACATCGACAAGCCTTTGGTTTGCGCCACTTTGATGAAGTTTTGGTTCATCACGTCCGACACGGACGAACGCGTCAGGCGGATCACTTCTGTGGTCGGTGCCATCGCCAGCACAAAGGTTGGCAACGCCAAATGGCGGATCACGTCCATCAGGGCTTCGGCACGGTACGGCTTGTCAGACAACATGACATCGATCAGCGCCACGCCAGTTTGTTGGTCGATTTCATACAGCAAGCTGTAACGGCCCGAGACGGGCAACCAGCCTAATTCCAGCGAAAACACCATGATCAGCAGTATCGCTAACCAAAACAGCGGGATCGAATAGCCCACCAGTGTGACGGATGAAATGGCGGTATCAATGAACTGACCGCGTTTGATGCCGGCCAAGGTACCGAGCGGGATCCCGATCAGCAGCGACAACGCAAAAGCAAAGAAACACAGTTCCAAGGTCGCCGGGAACGCCGCCGCGACTTCGTGCCAAATCGGCATACCTTGTTGGTTCAGGCCAAGGTGACCGGTGAACAAGGTTTGCAGGTAAGCGACCCAACCGGCCCAGAACGGCTGGCTGGTCCACAAGGATTCAGGATCAAGGCGAAGAATACTGTAGCCAATCATGGTCAGGATCAGCAAAGTGATCACGAACAGATTGAGCCGTCGCATGGTATAGATAAACATATTAGTTTTCGCTCCGGTACACCGTAGAGAACGAACGGGTACCAAACGGGCTCATTTGTAAGCCTTTTAGTGAGTTGTGGTGAATTTGGAAATGCACCCCGTGCGCTAACGGCACAATCGGCACTTGTTGGTCGATAATGGCTTGGGCGCGTTGGTAATAATTCAAACGCTGATTCAACTGGCTGGTGCGAGACGCTAATTCCAGCAAGTTATCAAAATCCAAATTACACCAGTTGGCGTCATTCAGGCCGGCAGTTTTGGCATCACATGATAACAGCGGACGCAGGAAGTTATCCGGGTCGCCATTGTCAGCAATCCAGCCGGTTAAGATCAAATCACTGTTGAACTTATCAATGTTGCTAAAGCGATTGATGGAGTCCTGCATGATGATGTCGACCTGCACGCCCACCGCGTTCAAGTCCGCTTGGATCAACTCGGCGGTTTTACGCGGGCTTGGGTTGTAAGGGCGCGGTTCGATAGGTACCCATAAACTCAGGCGCAGGTTTTTATCGAAACCGGCGGCTTTGAGTAAGGTCAGGGCTTTTTCTGGATCGTAACTCAACGCGTTGTTGCTGTGGCTATAGGCCCACGACATCGGCGGCAAAATGCTGTGTGCTTCTGTCCCGGTCCCGTAATACACGGAGCTGAGCAGGTTATCGCGGTTAATCGCATGGTTGATGGCTTCACGCACGCGCACATCTTTCAACGCCGGTTTACTGGTATCAATGGCCAGGTAGGCCACGTTCATTCCGGTTTGCGCACTGAGTGAAAAGTCGTCTTTGTCGTTGATGATCGGCAACTGGCTGGCAACGGGGGATGACAACACATCACACTCTTTGCTGAGCAATTTAGCCAAACTGCCGGTACCGCGCGAGGCGATATCAAACACCACTTGTTCCATTTTAGCCGCCCCTTGCCAATAACCCGGGTGACGATTTAGGCGCACCAAGTCATTGGGTAAATATTGGTCTAAAAAGAACGGCCCTGTCCCGATAGGCAGGTTATCCAATTGATCCGGCTTACCAGCACGCAGTACGCTGTTGGCATATTCTTGCGAGTGGATCACCGAATACGTAGTGGCAAGGTTCGCCAAAAACGCGTTGTCTGGACGCGTTAAGCTAAATTGCACCGTGTAGGGATCCACGATGGTGACGTCTTCCACCAAATTGGCAAAGCCTTGGCTTTCAAACCACGGGTAGCGCCCACCAGACACCGCATGGAAAGGGTGCGTTGGGTCAATGACTCGTTTAAAACTAAACACCACATCTTGTGCGTTGAATTGACGTGTAGGTTTAAACCAGTCCGTTGACTGAAATTCGATGCCTTTACGCAGAGAGAACGTATAAGTCAGGCCATCATCACTGATAGTCCAGCTGCTGGCGAGAGAAGGCAAAGGGCGATGTGTCACGGGGTCGAGCAAGAGAAGGCGGTCAAAGATTTGCGCTGCCAGTGTATCCGCCGTGAGTCCGCCATCGGTTAACTGCGGATTAAAGGTGGCAGGCGTATCTTGCCCACAATAGACGAAGCCACGGCTGCGAATATTGCTATCCTGCTGTGGCTCGCTGCAGCCCCAAAGGCTAGCAAGGCTCACACACGCAAGCAGAAGACGAGTATAGGCGCTCATAAGATAAGATTTTATTGAAAACAAGATGACGAATTTACCATTATCCTACTGAGTGACCAAGTCATCTCCTTAAAATACCTGCTTTTTGCCCCTATTTTCTGTCAGGTAATCATACCTTTTAGGTATGAAGCGGTGAGCGGTCAGATTTCCTGACCGCCAACTAATTGGTATTTACGAAGCAGGCCACGCAATTGGTGATAGCTCAAGCATAGCAGCTCTGCCGCTTTACGCTGATTAAACTGTGTCTCTTCAAGGGCTTGTTGGATGATGTCCACTTCTTGATCGTGTTGCCACTGACGAAAATCCATCGGAAAGGTCACGGGCCGTGCAGCGCTGTGGGGCGATGATGCGACAGGGACGGCGTCTGAGGAGGATGCACTGATGGATGGATGGTGGGTATGGCTGGGCGTAAGGGCACTCAGGCTGTTTTTGTCGTGCCACGGGGCGCGGAATGGGTCGAGGATGATGTCATCGACCGGCTCATCTTCCAATCCGTGGCGGAAAATGGATCGTTCGATGACATTTTTCAGCTCACGCACATTGCCCGGCCAGCGATAGGTCAGCAGCTGCTCGGTGGCTTCTGGGGTAAAGCCGGAGAAATAACTGAAGCCCAGTTCACGGCACATTTTCACCGCGTAGTAGTCAGCCAGCGGCAGAATATCTTCTTGGCGCTCGCGCAACGGTGGCAAGTGAATGATGTCAAAGGCGAGGCGGTCAAGCAGATCGGCGCGAAATTTTCCGTCAGCCGCGAGTTGGGGCAAATTCTCGTTGGTGGCACAAATCAAACGCACATTGGCGCGGCAGGTTTTACTGCCTCCGACCCGTTCATATTCCCCGTATTCGATCACCCGCAGTAATTTTTCTTGTACGCCAAGGGGGGCGGTGCCTAACTCATCCAAAAAGAGGGTGCCGTTCTCGGCGCGTTCAAAGCGGCCTTGGTGACGGCCTTTTGCCCCAGTAAACGCCCCGGCTTCATGGCCAAACAGTTCGGAGTCAATCACGCCATCACTGAGTGCCGCACAATTGAGGGAAATGAGCGGTTGATCCCAGCGACGTGACAAATAATGCATACGTTGAGCGATTAATTCTTTACCTGTCCCGCGTTCTCCCAGAATAAGGATTGGCCGGTTGAGCGCGGCAAGGCGGGACGTATGATCGAGCACGGTAAGAAAGGCTTCAGACTCACCGATTAAATTATCAGGCTTGCGCATGGTTAATCTCGCTAACTGTTGGCGTATTTGGTCATACCGTAACAGGTGTGCGGGTACGGTGTAAAGCCAAGTTGTTGATATTTAACAGTCTAAAAAGTTGGCACGGTTGTTGTAATACTAGTAATAGTTGTCGTCGTGCTAGCTACAACAGTACACAGACCGATTAATCAAGAACGTAATATTGGAGATGTAATTATGGGTATCTTTTCACGCTTTGCTGACATCGTTAATGCTAATGTGAACGCGCTGCTTGATAAAGCCGAGGATCCACAAAAAATGATCCGCCTGATCATTCAAGAAATGGAAGACACCTTGGTGGAAGTGCGTACTTCATCGGCCCGTGCGTTGGCAGATAAAAAAGAATTGCAACGTCGTATTCACGCCATCGAATCTCAAGGGGATGACTGGCAGCAAAAAGCGAGCCTTGCGCTACAAAAAGGCCGTGAAGATTTGGCGCGTGCCGCACTGATTGAAAAACAAAAACTCAATGACGTGGCGTTAACGCTAAACGAAGAATTTAAGCTGGTGGAAGAAACCATCGAAAAATTGGCTGGCGAAGTGGCAGAGCTTGAGCGTAAGCTGCAAGAAACCCGTGCCCGTCAGCAAGCGTTGGTCATGCGCCATAAAGCCGCGGGGACACGTCGTGATGTTCGCCGTCAGCTTGATACCGGAAAAGTCGACGAAGCACTGAATAAGTTCGAGCAGTACGAGCGTCGCATTGACGAGATGGAAGCGGAAGCAGACAGCTACAGCCTTGGCCGTGGTAAAAACCTGCAAGATGAATTTGCTGACTTGCAAGCACAAGACGCTATCGAGAAAGAGCTTGAGCGCATGAAAGCCGACATCAAAGGCAAAGAGTGATCAAAGGGAACAGATCGCGATAGCGATAAGGACCAAGGTGATAAATTAATGAATCTGCGCGTATTAAGGAGAATGTAATGTCTATGGGGTTTATTGTTGGGCCGCTGATTGTTTTTATGATTTTCGTTGCCCCATTGTGGCTGCTGCTTCACTACCGTTCTAAGAAACACAGTAGTGAAGGATTGTCAGGGGACGATCATGACAAATTGCAAGCTCTGGTGGCACGCGCAGAGCAAATGCAAGAGCGGATTGTGACACTTGAACGTATTTTGGATGCGGAAGCACCACAATGGAGGAATAAGTCATGAATAAGACCCTCTATCGTGATCCGAAAAACGGTAAGTTAGGCGGTGTGTGTGCCGGTATTGCTGAGTATTTCGGCATGGAAATCTGGCTGGTGCGCATCTTGGCGGTGTCAGCGTTTTTGCTGGGGGTGGGGTTCTTTGCCACTTTAGCGTACATCGCGGCGTGGTTGATCCTCGATAAGATGCCGGAAGCGCGCATGCAGCAGCAATCGCTGTTTCGTGAGCACCATGTGAAGCAAAAGCCGTGGCAGGCGGGCAAACCCGCAAAAGACATTTTGCAAAATGTTGAGCGTGAGTTTGAACACATTGAGCACGACCTGCGAAAGATGGAAGCGTATGTCACATCGTCCGCGTATAAAGTGAACCGTGAATTCCGCAATCTGTAACGTTGCCGTATCACCTAGAAAAGCAGGCCAGTGCCTGCTTTTCTTTTTTGTACCTTGGATGAACAAGGACTTATGATGAAAGAGGGTGGCCAATGCTGAATAAGCGGTTCATCATAGGTTAATCTTCCACCCCTTATATTCTTCGCTAACAACGGACACCGGGCCTAATGACCCGCGTGCGAGAATGATTCAGGAAAGGCTATGAACCGAATTGGTAATGAGTTGAATAAGCTAGTGAACCGGAGTTTAGATCGCCATGTGCGCTTGGCCGTGACCGGTTTATCTCGTGCCGGTAAAACGGCGTTTATTACGTCACTGGTCAATCAATTGATGCATGTCAGCACCAACCCGCGTTTGCCGCTGTTTACAGCAGTGCGAGACGGCCATTTGCTGGGGGCCAAGCGCGTCCCGCAACTTGATATGCATGTACCGCGATTCGGTTATGAAGAAGGGATGCAGTCGTTACTGTCCAGCCCGCCAACCTGGCCCGCACCGACCCGTGATGTGAGTCAAACCCGCTTAGCATTGCGTTATAAACCCCAGCGTGGGCCGCTGAAATTGCTACAAGACACGGCGACCTTGTACCTCGATATTGTCGATTACCCGGGGGAGTGGCTGTTGGATTTGCCGTTGTTGGATTTGGATTTCTACACGTGGTCCAAACAACAAGCTCACGTATTGAAAGGCACGCGTGAAGCCTTGGCGGCCGACTGGCTGGCGATGGGGGAAACCTTTGACCCGTTTGCCCCGGCCGATGAAGCCTTGATTGAAAAAATCGCGGGTTACTTCACCGAATATTTGTACAAGTGTAAAGCCGAGGGCGGTTTACATTGGGTACAGCCGGGGCGCTTTGTGTTGCCGGGTGAATTGGCTGGAGCGCCGGTATTGCAGTTCTTCCCTGTGGTCTGGATGGACGGAATAACAGAGCAGCAATGGGCGGATGCGGGCGAAGACACCAACCTTGGCATGCTGAAAAGCCGTTACCGTTACTATCAACAACACGTGGTGAAAGCCTTCTACAAAGAGCATTTTTCGACGTTTGATCGCCAAATTATTTTAGTGGACTGTTTACAGCCACTGAATGCGGGGCCGGAGTCGTTCAATGACATGCGCCAAGCGCTGGATCAATTGATGCAAAGTTTCCGTTATGGCCGTAGCTCGTTGTTGCGCCGTTTGTTTTCACCGCGCATTGATAAGGTGTTGTTTGCCGCGACCAAGGCGGACCATGTGACGCCAGAACAGCACCCGAACTTGGTTAACTTGTTACAGCAATTGGTGAATGAGGCGTGGCAAACGGCTTCATTTGAAGGGATCACGATGGACTGTGTCAGCCTGTCGTCGATTCAGGCCACTGAGCCGGGCTTTGTTGATTATCACGGTAAACAAGTGCCGGCATTGCGTGGCCATAACATGTCGGGCGAGGCCAAAACCTTGTTCCCCGGTGATGTGCCTAAGCGTTTACCGAGTGAGGCGTTTTGGCAGCAATCGGGCTTTGATTTTGTGAATTTCCGCCCATTGGGGCTACAAAGTGATGAGCCGCTGCCGCATATCCGTATGGATAAAGCGTTGGAATACTTGCTGGGAGATAAATTACGATGAATGAACAGTACAAAAGCAAAATTGAATTTGATGATCCCCAGCATAGTGACGGGGCGTCAACCGATGCACAACCGGAATTAACCGCGCAGCAGCAGTTTGCGGAAAAAGCGACGTTCTTACCGGAAACCCACGGTGACACCGAGGTAGAAGATGCCCTAACGGATACGCTGGTGGCGAAACCGAAACGTGGCGCAGGCTGGTTAAAAGGTTTGCTGGTGGGCGGTACGCTAATGGCCGGTTGGCAGACGGTGGATTATGTGGTGACCGCGTATCAGGGCGGTGACTGGCTCGCGATGGGCTGGAGCGTGATTGTGGCGGGTTTGGCCACGGCGGGGATCTCGGCGCTGGGGCGTGAATGGATGAGTTTGCGTCGGTTGAAGCATCGCCAGAGTGAACGTGAACAAGCGCAAGCCTTGCTCGATGCTGACGGTATCGGTGCTGCTCGTGCGTTTTGTACCCGCTTAGCCCGTCAGGGGAGAGTACCGGAAGAAAATGTGGGGTACGATCGCTGGCAGCATGCGTTGGCTGCGACCCATAACGATCGCGAAGTGATCCAACTGTATGATCAAATGGTGCTGGGGCATCAGGATAAACAGGCCCGTAAGCTGGTGGCCAAATACGCCAGTGAAGCAGCCATTATGGTGGCGGTTAGTCCGTTAGCGGTCGCTGATATGCTGCTGGTAGCGTGGCGTAACTTCCGCTTGATTGAGCAAATTTCGGCGGTATACGGCGTTGAATTGGGTTACTGGTCGCGTATCCGTTTGGTGAAATTGGTGCTGGCTAACATGGCCGTAGCCGGTGCGAGTGAACTGATTGCGGACAGTGGCATGGATATGCTGTCGATGGATTTGGCGGGGCGCATGTCGACCCGTGTAGCGCAAGGTGTCGGAGTGGGTTTGCTGACCGGCCGGTTAGGTTTGAAAGCGATCAGCCTGATGCGTCCGTTGCCTTGGCAGCCAGAGCAACAGCCGAAGCTGAGTGAAATTCGCCGGGATCTGTTAAGCCAGCTTACCACGAAATCTTCGCAATAATGACAGCGCCTCCTTCATGGAGGCGTTGTGCTATTTTCACTGCGAGTGCTTGATAGTGCTCAATCTCTCGCTCACCATGGTGCTGACTTGACTCCTTTTCGGGGAAAGCGCACACTTCCACTGTCAACAATTCCTGACACCTTGGAAGAGAAGCTTATGAGACTACAAGTCTTCTGTGAAGACCGACTGGGTATCGCCCGCGAACTGCTAGATATTTTGGCTAGCCGTGAAATTGATCTACGCGGGATTGAAATAGACCGAGTGGGGATCATTTATCTCAATTGTCCTGAAGTGGAATTTGAATCATTCAGTCAGTTGATGTCACAGATCCGCCAATTGGATGGCGTGACCGATGTACGCAAGATCCAATTCATGCCGAGTGAGCGTGAACATAAAGAACTCAAAGCCTTGTTAGAGGCCTTACCCGATCCGTTTTTCTCTATCAACTTGCAAGGTAAAGTGGATTTAGCCAATGACGCCGCCGAAACCTTGTTAGGGAAACTACGTAGCGACATTCTGGGTGAAAATATTCAGACCTTGGTGGGCTTTAACACCCATCAGTGGTTAGAAAAAGACAAAGCCACCACCCGCAGTGAGTTGGTGGTGCTGTCGGGCTTGGACTACATGATGGAAGTCATGCCCGTGTATGTGACCGATGAAAGCGAAGAGCAGGTGTTAGCGAGCGCCGTGATCCTGCTTAAATCGCTGTCGGAAGCGAAAATGCCGATCGCCATGCGCAAGCTGAGCGGTGATAACGGGTTTGAACATCTCGTCGGGCAGTCTTCTCGCTTTAAGCAGTTAGTCTCGCAAGCGAAAAAACTGTCGATGCTGGATGCGCCGTTGCTGGTTCAAGGTGAAACCGGCACCGGTAAAGAAATGTTGGCACGCGCGTGTCATCAGCGTTCGTTGCGCCGTGAGAAGCCGTTCCTGCTGGTGAACTGTATGTCGATGCCCGACAATGCGGCGGAAACCGAGTTGTTCGGTATGGCGGCGACGGCGACTGAGCCGGGTAAGAAAGGCATTTTTGAGCAGGCCGATGAAGGCACCGTCTTCTTGTATGAAGTCGGCGAAATGTCGGAACACTTGCAGATCAAATTGTTGCGTTTCTTGCAAGACGGTACGTTCCGCCGTGTGGGGGAAGAGCGCGAAATGAAGGTGAATGTGCGGGTGATTTGCTCGACACAGAAAAAACTGCCTGATCTCGTGGCGTCTAACCAGTTCCGAGAAGACTTGTACTACCGCTTGAACGTGTTATCGCTGGTGGTACCGCCATTGCGTGAGCGTACCGCAGATATCGTGCCGTTGGCCGATCTGTTCTTGTCCCAGTTTGCCCAAGAGCTGCAACAGCCTAAGCCACAACTGACGCCAGAGGTAGCACAATACCTGAGCCAGTATGCGTGGCCGGGGAATATTCGCCAGTTACGCAATGTGTTGTTCCGTGCGATGACACAGCTGGAAGGGGCGGAGATCCGTGTGGATGATGTGCAGTTGCCTGAAAATGAGTCCTCCACGGTGATTGCCGAAGAGATTCTGGACGGTTCGCTTGACGATATCATGAAGCGCTATGAGTCCGGCATTTTGAGCAACCTGTATCGCAGTTATCCGTCGACCCGTAAGTTGGCTAAGCGATTGGGTGTGTCCCACACCGCTGTGGCAAACAAATTGCGTGAATACGGGATCAACAAGCACTGAGTGCGTGAGCTCGCGATATCACGTGGTAATGTGAACCAGAATGACAAAAAGGAAGGCTGAATGGGCCTTCCTTTTTTTATGCCTCGCGTTTACATCAGCGAAGGGTGATCTCGTTGTTCTCTAACGCATGCAATTGTTTGATCACGGCGTGACCATAGCGGCAACTGGATTGTGCTTCCGATTCGGACGCCACGCGGTGGCAAGGAATGAACAGTGGGATAGGGTTGACGTTTTTCGCCATGCTGACGGCGCGTACCGCACAAGGGTGGGTAATGTGTTCTGCGATTTGTTGGTAAGAGCGATGGCTGTTGTAAGGGATTTCGGTCAGTGCGTGCCACACTTGGCGTTGAAAGTCGGTGCCGTTGGGGGCGAGGGGGACGGTGAAGATTTTGCGTTTCCCTGCAAGGTATTCAGCCAGTTGGGTGATATAGGGCGACATAAATTGGGGATCATGCTGCCATTGGCTATCGGGGGCGAACCCGGGGCTGGCAATCAGCAGTTGGCGTAATCCTTGCGCATCGGCAAGCAGGTAAATTTTACCTAAGACAGAATCAAGAGAGTCATAGTGCATAGTTATCACTGTCGTTTAAAGGGAGACGGGGTGGTAGCTAGAGTATACCAATCATCGTGGATCTCTATGCGTAAATATTGACCAGCCATATGTTTATAGTCAATAGGGGGGAGCTGTGCTAACGTCTTTTTATCAAGGATAGCCATAGGAACACAACGTGCTGTTTCATTCCATTATTCGCCGTGCCACCACGATCGACATCGGAGATTGCCATCTGCGTTTGATCACGGAAAAAGATGTGGCGGCCATTACGGCCTATTACCAACGTAATCGCGATTATTTGCAGCCGTGGGAGCCCTTGCGTGATGAAGGCTTTTTCACTGAGTTTGGCTGGCAGCAACGCTTGGATCAGCTGATGAAGCTGCACAAGCATAAGCTGGCCTATTACTTCGTTATCCAACCAAAAGGCAGTGACGATATCTGTGGGGTGGTGAATTACAGTAATTTGGTCCGTCACCCGTTCCATGCCTGCCATGTGGGCTACTCGATTGACGAACATTATCAAGGGTTAGGGATCATGGGGCGGGCATTAGACGCTGGTAACCGTTGGATGTTTGAAGATCAGTCTTTTCACCGAATTATTGCGGCGTACATGCCGCGTAATGAAAAGAGTGCGGCCGTGCTGCGTAAATGCGGCTTTGAGGTAGAAGGCACCGCCAAAGACTATTTGTTGATTAACGGTCGCTGGGAAGATCATATCCTGACCGCGCGTTTGAATGCGTCATGGCAACCGCCGTTGGATTAGTCCGCATGTTGCCAAGCAGATTCTCATGATGAAAAAAACGAGCGCCTCGGCGCTCGTTTTTGTTTGTTGCAATGTCGGGATCCGACAGGCTTCGCTAACTCGCTAACTCGCTAACTCGCTAACTCGCTAACTCGCTAACTCGCTAACTCGCTAACTCGCTAACTCGCTAACTCGCTAACTCGCTAGATACGCTGCCACAGCTCCGCGTAACGGCCACCTTGTGCCAGCAGACTGGCGTGTTGGCCATGCTCAATGATTTTGCCTTCATCCATCAGGCAAATCTGATCCATGTGTTCCAAGCCAACCAAGCGGTGGGTGATAAACAGCACCGTCTTGTCTTTCGCGTGATCCAACAGCAAGCTCATGATTTGCTGTTCAGTACGGCGATCCAACCCTTCAGTAGGCTCATCCATCAGCAAGATGGGCGCATCATGCAACAAGGCACGGGCAATCCCGATACGGCGGCGTTCCCCCCCAGAGATTTGACGCCCCCCTTCACCGAGCCACGTATCCAATCCTTGGCCTTCAAGTAGGGTGGTTAGCCCCACTTTTTCCAGCACGGCGGTAAATTCGTCGTCGGTGCCATGTGGCTTCGCCAGCACGAGGTTTTCACGCAATGAACCATTGAACATATCAACGCGCTGACTGACCACGGTAATGGCGGCGCGCAGTGCCGACTCCTGCCATTGAGGCAGTGCTATACCGTCTAACTGGATATGCCCTTGCTGGGGATCCCAGTTGCGGGTCAGCAGTTGAAGCAGGGTGGACTTACCGCAACCGGTACGTCCTAACAGGGCGACTTTTTCACCGGCTTTAATTGACAGCGAGACATCGCTCAGCACCGGTTTATCACTGCCGTAATAGGTGTAGTGCAGGTTCTCGATAGTCAGGTTGCCGACAGCCGTTTGATGATGACCTTCCGGATCAAACGGGGTATCGGGCGTGGCTTCAATGATCTCATTTAAACGACGGGCCGAGGTCAGGGTTTGTCCCAAGTACTGGAAAGCACCTGCAACGGGCATCATCAATTCAAAGCTCGCCATGGTGGCAAACGCAACCATTGCCACGAACGGGTCGGGCGCCTGACCGTTTAGGCCATCTGCCGCGATCCAGGTGATCAATACCAATGTCCAACCTGTTGCGGCCATCAGGATGGCGTTAGCTAAACCGGTCAGATTGGCCATGTTACGTTGGGCCACCAGCAGGCTTTCTTGCTCGCTTAATGCATCTTGGTAGTAGCGATCTTCAGCATTGAACAACAGCAGTTCCGCATGGCCTTGGATCCAGTCCAATAGCTTGATGCGGTAGTTGGCTTTTGCCATGGTCAGTGCCGCACCGTGGCGCTTGCCGAGGTGGTAGAAAATAACCGGCAAGCTGAGCATTAAGGCCAGTAGAACCGCACCCAGCGTTAAGCCAATGGTGAGATCGAAGTAGGCCAAAAATGCCGTGATGGCGATAAGGCCAATCACACCGATGATCAGTGGGCTGACAAGACGCAGATAGACATGATCCATCGCATCCACATCGGCCACTAAACGGTTCAGTAGATCAGCATCGCGCAAGTTGGCTTGTCGACCTGGGATTAACGGCGTCAGCTTGCGGAAGAAGAATAAACGCAAATCGGCCAGTAATTTGAAGGTCGCATTGTGGCTGACCACGCGCTCGCCCCAACGCCCTGCGGTACGGGCCATCGAGAAGCCACGCACGCCGGCACCTGGCAACATGTAGTTGAAGGTTTCGCGGGCAATGGTTAAGCCAGCAACGGCAGAAGCGGCAATGAACCAGCCTGACAGCGTCAGCAAGCTCATGGCGGCCAGCAAGGTCGCCAGTCCCAAAAGCATGCCCAGTGTTAAACCAAACCAGTGCTTTCGGTACAGTTTGAGGTAAGGGATTAAATCACGCATCGAGATCCCTCTTATCAGTATGAGCCAGCATATCGGCCAGCAGGCCGTGGTGGCGAATGTGTTCAAAATGGCCGTTTTGCACTAACTGACCGTGTTCAAGGACTAACACGCGGTCCATGTTGGCTAATTGATCCAGACGGTGGCTCACCATTAGGGTCGTTTGGCCATCAACAGCATGTTTCAGGCTGTCGAGCACCAAGTGCTCACTGGCGGCATCCAAGCTGGCGGTGGGTTCATCCAGTAGCCAGAATGCGCCGTTTTGCAACATGGCACGGGCCACGGCAATACGCTGGGCTTGGCCGACAGACAGGCCGCTGGCACGATCGCCCACGCGGTGTAGATAGCCGTCATCTAAACGCTGAATAAACTCGTCGGCATACGCTTGTTTGGCGACTTGCTGAACATGCTCATCGGTTGCGAGTGGGTTACCCAGTGTGATGTTGTCACGCACGGTACCGTGTAGCAGCAGCGGGTTTTGTCCCACCCAACTGATGGCTTGGCGCCACTGGCTATGATCCAGTTCGCGCAATTCAACCCCGTTAATTTTCAGGCTGCCACGGTACGGTAAGAAACCGAGCAGCGCATTGAGCAAACTGGTTTTACCGGCGCCGCTTGGGCCAATCAGGGCCACTTGTTCATGGGCGGCAATCGAGAAGGTCAGTGGACCGGCGAGCACATGGCCTTCCGGACTGAGCACTTCCAGTTGTTCGACATCAATCGCGATAGTTTCTGGCGAGTCCAGATTTTTATCGCCTTGATCCATGGTGTCCGCTTCGGTATTGAGGAATTCGACAATGGATTCTGCGGCACCAATGGCTTGTGCCTTGGCGTGGTAGAAGGTGCCAAGATCACGGAGCGGTTGGTAAAACTCGGGAGCCAGTACCAAGACAAACAAGCCGGTAAACAGGCTGATAGGGACGCCATAGTGGCCGAAGTTCAATTCGCCAATGAACGCGAAACCGAAGTAAACAGCGACGATCGCCACGGAAATAGACGAGAAAAACTCCAATACGGCAGACGACAAGAAGGCCATACGCAGCACTTCCATGGTGCGTTTTCGCAACACTTCAGAGGCGGCATGCAGGTTCTCGGCTTCGGCCTCTGCGCGGTTGAACAAGCGCAATGTGCTCAGGCCTTGCAGGCGATCATAAAAATGACCGGATAAGCGTTGTAGCGCTTTGAAGTTACGACGGTTGGCGTCTGCTGCTCCCAAACCGACCAAAGCCATGAAAACTGGCACCAAGGGGGCGGTAATCAGGAAAATCAGGCCTGCGGCCCAGTTGAGCGGGAAGACGGCGACGAGAATGACCACCGGGACTAACACGGCAATCGACATTTGAGGGAGGTAACGGGCGAAGAAATCTTGCATTTCTTCGACTTGTTCCAGCACCAAGCTGCCCCATACACCAGCGGGTTTGCCTTTGATGTAGGCCGGGCCTAGCTGTTGCAAGCGTTGCAGAATGAGTTGGCGAATGTGCAGACGGATCTGTTCGCCGCAGCGATAGCCAAAGATTTCGCGTCCCCAACTGCACAAGGCGCGTAAGCCTACGATGACGAACAAGCCGACAAAGCTGCTGACGAGCTGGTATTTGTCGGTCTGTTCAATGATCAGCTGATGCAAAATGTGAGCAAGCAACGCCGCTTGCCCGACGAGCAGCACCCCTGAGAGGAAACCCAGTCCGACACTGAGCATTAACCAGCGTTTCGCGAGGTTGCTCTGTGATTTTAACCAACGGGTTAAATCACGTTGTTGTTGTTTATCCATATTAAAACTTGCGCTGCATGTTGCTTAAAGCGGGAGAATGAAGGCGACAAAATGGCCACTCAATGAGTGGCCTATCGGTGATTATTGTTGTTCTGCAAGCGCATCAAGGTAACGTTCTGCATCCAAGGCGGCCATACAGCCAGTACCGGCAGAGGTGATCGCTTGACGGTAAGTATGGTCCATCACGTCACCAGCCGCGAAGATACCTTCGATGCTGGTTTGGGTGGCATTACCGTTGGTGCCAGATTGTACTTTGATGTAGCCGTTGTGCATCTCAAGTTGGCCTTCAAAGATTGCCGTGTTTGGCTGGTGGCCAATGGCAATGAATGCGCCCATCACGTCTAACGTTTCGGTCGCGTCAGATTGCGTGTCTTTAATGCGTACCGCGGTCACGCCCATGTCATCACCCAGCACTTCATCCAAGGTACGGTTGGTGTGCAAAATGATGTTGCCGTTTTCCACTTTGTCCATCAGACGTTTGATCAGAATTTTCTCTGAACGGAAGGTCTCACGACGGTGAATCACGTGAACTTCAGTGGCGATGTTTGACAGGTACAGCGCTTCTTCAACGGCGGTGTTACCGCCGCCAACGACCGCGACTTTTTGATTACGGTAGAAGAAGCCGTCACAGGTCGCACAGGCAGAAACGCCACGGCCTTTAAACAGTTCTTCTGACTCAAGGCCCAAATACTTGGCTGATGCGCCGGTGGCGAGGATCAATGCATCACAGGTGTACTCGCCGCTGTCGCCTTTTAGACGGAAAGGACGCTGCGTGAAGTCAGTTTCGCTGATGTGATCAAAAATGATTTCAGTTTCAAAGCGCTCGGCATGTTCTTTCATGCGCTCCATCAAGCCTGGGCCGGTCAAGCCTTCGGCGTCGCCTGGCCAGTTTTCCACTTCGGTTGTTGTTGTCAGCTGGCCGCCTTGCTGCATGCCAGTGATCATCACCGGTTGAAGGTTAGCGCGTGCCGCATACACTGCTGCTGTGTAACCAGCAGGACCAGAACCAAGGATGAGCAGTTTACAGTGTCTTACGTTACTCATTACTTCTCCAGGCTGAAATGAGATTGTTATCATGTAGGGGGTGATTGTAGGAAAATTGGGTCACTATTGAAAGGAGATTTGATCCTGGTGTCTGTGTCTGACGTGACCCAATACGGTGGGCGAATAGGGCGATCCAAAACAATAAATCCTTACTTTATTTATCTTTATTTATTATAAGTAATGATTTTTGGTTATATATTGAGCGACAGTTAGTACATGCTAAGTGCCACGGTTGGATTGGTATAATGCAAGCCAAATGTTGT
This sequence comes from Photobacterium sp. 270122K, assembly GCF_059941365.1. Lineage (NCBI taxonomy): Bacteria > Pseudomonadati > Pseudomonadota > Gammaproteobacteria > Vibrionales > Vibrionaceae > Photobacterium > Photobacterium sp. 270122K. The sequence continues at coordinate 149,937 of NZ_JBPOEN010000004.1, read as the reverse complement.
CGCAATCGCCTTGTTGGTGATTTTTCCGTGAATAATGTTCATGCCCTCTAGGAATCCTTCGTCATCATGCAGAGCGTGTTTATATCCTTTATTGGCAAGTGATTTTACGTAAGGCAAGGTGGCGTTGTTCAGAGCAAAGGTGGCGGTACGCGCGACGGCGCTGGGCATGTTGGTGACACAGTAATGCACCACATCATCCACCAAGTAGGTGGGATGCGACAGGGTCGTTGGGTGGGAGGTTTCAAAGCAACCGCCTTGGTCGATAGCCACATCGACGAGCACCGAACCCGTTTTCATGGTTTTAACGTGCTCGGCAGTGATCAGGCATGGGGGTTTAGCGCCGGGGACCCGCGCGGCACCGATGATGATATCGGCGCTAGCGACCAGTTTGTCAATGGTTTCATGGGTTGAGTAGAGGAGTGTGACACGGCCTTGAAACTCTTGATCCAGCGCTTGTAAAGTCTGCATATTAGTGTCTAAAAGCGTCACATTTGCATGCCATCCCAAGGCCATTCGAGCGGCATTTGCGCCCACGACTCCGCCCCCTAAGATCACAATCTGTGCGGCTTCAACGCCGGGGGTACCGCAAACTAATAAGCCACGTCCGCCATGAGAATTCTCTAAGCTTTGTGCCCCTGCTTGGATAGACATTCTGCCTGCGACCACTGACATGGGGGCTAAAAGAGGGAATTTGCCTAGGGAATCAGTGATGGTCTCGTAGGCAATACAGATAGCTTTGCTGTCGATGAGGGCTTTCGTCTGTGTAAAATCCGGCGCAAGATGAAGATAGCTGAATAATATCTGCCCGTTAGTCAGCATAATTCTTTCTTCTGCTTGGGGCTCTTTTACTTTGACAATCATCTCTGATCTGGTAAAAACTTCTTTAGCGTTAGAAATAATTACCGCGCCAGCGTTTTCATAGTCAGCATTAGCTAACCCAATGGCTTCACCCGCTTGGGTTTCAATCAATACCTGATGGCCGAGCAGCGTGAGCTCGCGGACACTGTGAGGGGTTAATCCGACTCGGTCTTCGTGAGCTTTGATTTCTTTGGGTACACCAATGATCATCCTGCTCCCCCTTGGCACCGAGTACGATTGTCTATTGACAAGGATGTAAATGCAGATCTACTGGCAGTATAGTTTGACTACAAGAGTATTTGATTCTAAAAATTAAAAAGTTGTAGTATATTTTTTTGCAAGGAAGTAAGAAGGTGGAATAAAAAATGGTAGATACCAAGAAAAAACCCTCCAAGGAATTGGATCGTATTGACCGCAACATACTGAATGAACTCCAAAAAGATGGTCGAATTTCAAACGTTGAGCTGTCTAAACGCGTTGGCCTATCGCCAACACCGTGTCTAGAGCGTGTTCGTCGACTCGAGCGTCAGGGTTACATCAGCGGCTATACCGCGCTATTGAACCCACAATATCTGGATGCATCGCTACTGGTTTTTGTTGAAATTACCTTGAACCGTGGCGCGCCAGATGTGTTTGAACAATTCAATAAGTCGGTACAAGAGCTTGAAGACATTCAAGAGTGTCACCTTGTTTCTGGTGATTTCGACTACCTATTGAAAACCCGTGTATCTGATATGTCCGCTTACCGTAAGCTATTGGGGGAGACCTTACTGCGTTTGCCGGGCGTGAATGATACGCGTACGTATGTTGTCATGGAAGAAGTGAAACAGACGAATAATCTGGTTATCAAGACCCGTTAATGCATCATCACAACATGACGCGATAAATCAAGCGGCCAGCAGTAAGCCGCTTGATTTGTTTTTACTGCTTAGAAAATCACCTCAATCTCTTAAAATTTCACCAACTCTTTACCTTCCTGTCGCCGCATCATGGCAAAAATTGACTGTATTTAGTATAAGATAAGGCATCGGTTCAGTTTATCTATTCGTACTGGCATACGGGCAATGTTGATGGTTTTTATCACGAACAATCATGCTGCGCTAAAACGCCGTTAGACGTTCATCTATTAGTTACATCGGAGTGTTTTTTGAGGACAGTTAAGGGCAAGAAGCAGCCCAAATCACGCCTTTCTGGCGGGCAGCGTTTACTGGAAAGCTTTTTGATTTTCGGTGTGCTGGCCGCGATTTTTATCATGGTTGCATTGTTGAGCTTTGATCCTGCCGACCCGTCTTGGTCACAAACGGCATGGGAAGGGCCAGTACAAAATAAAGCAGGGTCATTGGGTGCCTTAGTCGCCGATACATTATTCTTTACCCTGGGTTCACTGGCCTACTTGTTACCCATGGTGATGGTCGTGACAACGTGGGTGTTATTCCGTCGCCGCGCGCAACCGCTGAAACTGGATTACATGATCTACGGCACCCGCTTGTTAGGCTTGCTGGTATTGTTCGTCACCAGTTGTGGCTTGGCCGATCTGAACTTTGATGATATTTGGTATTTCTCATCGGGTGGGGTGATTGGCGATGTGGTCGCTAACATGGCCTTGCCGTTGTTTAATTTACTCGGTGCCACCTTGGTGCTGATGTTTGTGTGGGCCGTCGGGTTTACCTTGTTCACCGGTATTTCATGGTTGACCATTGTTGATTCTTTGGGCGAGTCATTTTTGGGCGGCTCGGCATGGCTACTGAATAAAGTGCGTTCTGATAAGTCAGAAACCTTGACGCCTTTTGCGGCCGATATCCCAGATGAAGAACAAACCGCTTTCGGTAAGCAATTGGTTCAGCAACAAATGGCAGCGGAGCCTGATGCCGACGATGTGTTGTTGGCGTCCAGCAGTCGCATTGAAATCGTGCGTCCAGCACAAAGCCGTGATGCGTTTGCGCGCCAAGAGCCGCAATTCCAAACCGCAGCAGCGTCCGTATCTGCAGCGGCGCCAGTTGCTGTCGCTAAACCCGTAGCCGAAACCCATGCTGAACCGATCATTGTGCGTGCTGAGCGCCAGCGCCAAGCAGAAGTGGCGGCACAGCCCGTTCAGCCTCAAGTGCAAGCTCACGTACCGGTACAGCCACAAGCGCCGATAGCGCAGCCTGTACCAGCCACCGCACCAGTACAAACAGCAACGCCAGTACAAACACAACCGACGCCTCAGACCACCGCGCCAGTGTCGGCACCGCAGCCTCACGTTGCGCCGGTGTCACAACCGGTTCAACCCGCGGCATCAATGACACCGTCAGCACATGATGTTGCCGCGACGGCCGCATTGGCTGCGGCAGTGTCGGTACCAGCACAGGCCGCGCCAGTCTCAGCAGCCGCCTCGGTTGCAATGGATACTGACGTAACCAACGTTGCTGACACCGCGATGACTGCCGACGCGAACCGCATGGTGGTCGATACCTTGCCTCGTCAAGCGCAGGGCATGTCGATTGAAGAGCTAGAGCGTGCGTTAGAGCTGGATGAAGATTTCACCGTTGATGCGATGCGTGACGAGGAAGCGGCTGCGTATGCGGCAGCACAACCCGTTGTAGCCTCTGATACAACAGTCTCTGCTTCGACAGACTATGGTGTAGAAAGCAGCACAGAGCGTGCAGCCGTCGAAGCCGTGGCAGAAATGCCAGTTACAGAGTCCGTAATGACAGAGCCCGCAGAAACCGTAGCGGTAGAAACAGGCACTACGGCTTATCAAGCGCCAAATACAGCCCAGTATGATGATTGGGAAGAGGTGGCGCCGGTCTTTGACGCTGACGATGAAGATTCATCTTCTGTTCATACCGCGCCTGTTACAACAGCCTTTACTGACGTTGCAGCCGCACAAGTCGCACAGACCACACCATACACTGCGTATGGGGATGATGACGCGACTTACAGCGCGATGAATGCGCCTGACAGCGAACCTCATACAATAGAACACGCGATAGAAATTGGTGTACAAGACGGCATGTCAGAATTGGAACGTGCGGAGTATGGCCTGCCAAGTGATGACAGCGAACTCAGTGATGAAGAAGCGTTCCTGAAGAAAATCCGGGATGCGCAGAAAGCACAAGCGCATGCAGCGGGGTTAGATAACCCGTTCTTAATGCGTAAAGATGAAGATTTACCGGTGCCGACTAGCCCAATGCCGACCATTGATTTGTTGGCTCCAGCAAAGCAGAACGTTGAGCCGACCAGTGAGGAAGAGCTAAAGCGTACCGCGATGCTGGTGGAGTCGAAACTGGCGGATTACAAGATTAAAGCCAAAGTCGTTGGTGTGTACCCAGGGCCGGTGATCACTCGCTACGAATTGGATTTGGCACCAGGGGTGAAGGTCAGCCGCATTTCTGGGTTGGCGAAAGACTTGGCGCGTGCCTTGTCGGCTTCTGCTGTTCGTGTCGTTGAAGTGATCCCGGGCAAGCCGTTCATTGGTCTGGAATTGCCTAACGTTAACCGTGAGACGGTTTACATGTCTCAGGTGGTGGCGAGCGATAACTTCCAGCACAAAAACAGTGCATTGCCGATTGTGTTGGGCTACGACATTGCCGGTGAGGCCGTGGTGGCCGATTTGAGTAAAATGCCACACTTGCTGGTAGCGGGTACAACCGGTTCGGGTAAATCGGTGGGGGTGAACGTGATGATCCTAAGCTTACTGTACAAATGTAAGCCGGAAGATTGTCGCTTCATCATGATTGACCCGAAAATGTTGGAATTGTCTATTTATGAAGGCATTCCGCACCTGTTGACCGAAGTTGTGACCGACATGAAAGACGCCAGCAATGCCTTGCGTTGGTGTGTCGGTGAAATGGAACGCCGTTACAAACTGATGGCTGCTGTGGGGGTACGTAATCTGGCGGGCTTTAACGCCAAGCTGGAAGAAGCGGCCGCTGCGGGGTATCCAATCCACGATCCATTGTGGCGTCCGGGTGACAGCATGGATGAATTTGCGCCATTGCTGGAAAAAATGCCAAGCATTGTGGTCATCGTCGATGAATTTGCCGACATGATGATGGTGGTGGGTAAGAAGGTTGAAGAATTGATCGCCCGTTTGGCACAGAAAGCCCGTGCAGCAGGTATTCATTTGGTGCTGGCAACACAGCGTCCATCGGTGGATGTGATCACCGGTTTGATCAAGGCGAACATTCCAAGCCGTATGGCGTTTACCGTCTCAACCAAGACCGACTCACGCACCATTTTGGACCAAGGTGGCGCGGAATCCTTGCTAGGCATGGGTGACATGTTGTACTTGCCTGCGGGTCAGAACCATCCAATCCGTGTTCACGGCGCATTTGCCTCGGATGATGATGTGCATAACGTTGTTAACGATTGGAAAGCGCGTGGTAAGCCACAATATATTGAAGGCATTTTGGAAGAAGATCAGGGTTCAGACGGCCTGTTACCGGGTGAAACGCCGGTGGCGAGTGATGATGACCTCGATCAACTGTTTGATGAAGTTGCGGCTTTTGTCGCAGAAACCCGCCGAGGGTCTGTGTCAGGGGTGCAGCGTAAATTTAAGATTGGTTACAACCGTGCCGCGCGCATTGTTGAGCAATTAGAAGCGCATGGCATTGTCAGCTCTCCGGGCCATAACGGTAACCGTGAAGTATTGGCACCACCCCCAGCAGGGCGTGATTAAGCGCACTGTAAGTGGGTGAGAACGGTCACTATGTGGCTGACAAGAGAGGAACGCGCCAGTGCAGAGTAGGCACTGGCCTTCAATCAGAAGGTTTATAGCAATGATGAAAAAAGTGGTAATGAGCGTATTAGTGGCAGCGCCAATGTTGTTGGCGAGCCAAGCGTGGGCCAATCCGCAGCAAGAACTCAGCACCCGTTTAGGCAAAGTGAATGCATTCAGTGCCGACTTCAAACAAACAGTGATCAGCCCTGACGGTGATGTACTGGTGGAAGGGGACGGCGATGTGTCGATCAAGCGCCCGAATCTGTTTCGCTGGAACACTGAAACACCGGATGAAAACGTGCTGATCTCAGACGGCAAAACCTTGTGGTATTACAGCCCGTTCATTGAGCAAGTGACGGCCATGTGGCTGAAAGATGCCACGGAACAAACTCCGTTTGTTTTGCTGACCCGCAACAGTGCTACTGACTGGCAACAATACAATGTCGCGCAAACAGCCGATACGTTTACCCTAACGCCAAAAAGCGGTGCGTCTTCAATGGGTAAATTTGTCGTGACCGTCGCGAAGAGTGGTGATGTGCGTGGTTTCAGCGTGGTTGAGCAAGACGGCCAACGCAGCAATTTTATGTTTACTAAATTTACCAAGCAGATCCCGGCCGCCAGCCAGTTTTCTTTTGTCCCGCCTAAAGGGGTGGAATTGGACGATCAGCGCCAGTAACGGCGCTCTGCTTGTCTCTTACCTGAATTACTAGGTGGCCTCTTATGATGCCACCTATTTTCGTTTAAGGAGTGGTTATTTTGAATAACTTCAGCCTCGATTTTTCATCGGATTTTCGTCCGTTGGCAGCCCGTATGCGCCCGCGAACCATTGAAGAATACATCGGCCAGCAACACATTTTGGCCGAAGGCAAACCGCTACGCCGCGCGCTAGAGGCCGGTCACTTACATTCCATGATTCTGTGGGGGCCGCCGGGCACCGGCAAAACCACACTGGCGGAAGTGGCAGCGCATTATGCGAACGCCGAGGTCGAGCGGGTATCCGCTGTCACCTCAGGGGTGAAAGACATTCGTGCTGCGATTGATAAAGCCCGTGATAATAAAATGGCCGGCCGCCGTACTATCTTGTTCGTGGATGAGGTGCATCGCTTCAATAAAAGTCAGCAGGATGCCTTTTTGCCGCACATCGAAGACGGCACGGTAACCTTCATTGGCGCAACGACGGAGAACCCGTCATTTGAACTCAATAACGCACTGTTATCCCGCGCGCGGGTGTACAAGCTCAAGTCTTTAGACAACGAGGAAGTGTTGGCCGTGATCGACCAAGCTCTGGCGGATCCGGTGCGTGGCGTGACAGAACATAACCTGCTGTTCGTCGATGAGGTAAAAAACCGGTTGGCTGAACTGGTCAACGGTGATGCGCGTATGTCGCTGAACTACCTTGAGCAGTTGATCGACATGGCCGAAGAGGACGCACAAGGCAATAAGTTGATCACGTTGGCCTTGTTGGCGGAAGTGGCTGGCGAGAAGATTGGCCGTTTCGATAACAAAGGGGATTTATGGTACGACATGATTTCTGCCGTTCATAAGTCGATCCGTGGTTCCAGTCCTGATGGAGCCCTGTATTGGTTTGCCCGTATGCTGCAAGCCGGGTGTGATCCCTTGTACATCGCACGCCGTTTGCTTGCCATTGCGTCTGAAGACATCGGTAATGCGGATCCACGCGCGATGCAGGTGGCCGTGTCAGCATGGGATTGTTTTACCCGTGTGGGCGCGTATGAAGGTGAACGTGCGATTGCTCAGGCCATTGTGTATTTGGCCAGTGCACCTAAGAGTAATGCGGTGTATACCGCGTTCAGTCAGGCAAAAATGGATGCGGCTAATCATCCCGATTATGAGGTGCCACACCATCTGCGCAATGCGCCGACTAAACTGATGAAGGAGTTAGGCTACGGGCAAGGGTACCGTTATGCCCATGACGAGCCGGGGGCGTATGCCGCGGGAGAGTGTTACTTCCCACCGGAATTGGCCGGGACACGGTACTACCAGCCGACAAACCGTGGATTGGAAACTAAAATTACCGAAAAGTTAGATTATCTTGCTTCTTTAGATGCAAAAAGCGCTTTAAAGCGCTATCAATAATAGGGCTTTTTGGGTATTGTTGACCCATAAGCGTTGGGTTACCTAACGCCTTCTGAATTAAAAATTATTTAGCCATCGGTTTGGTTAAATAGTGTGCATTTTAGAACATTTTGAGCACAGGATTAGCATGCTAGATTCTAAATTACTTCGTACTGAGCTGGACGCAACAGCCGAAAAATTAGCGCGCCGTGGTTTCACTCTTGATGTAGAGTCACTACGTTCCCTAGAAGAAAAGCGTAAGGGCCTTCAAGTAAAAACTGAAGACCTTCAGGCACTGCGTAACTCGCGATCGAAGTCCATCGGTCAAGCAAAAGCGAAGGGCGATCACGAAGAAGCTGAGCGTATCCTTGCTGAGGTGGGTAACCTAGGTACTGAACTTGATGATGCGAAAAAAGCACTGGCTGCCCTGCAGGCTGAGCTTGATGCCATCACGCAAACCGTGCCTAACCTGCCAGATGATTCTGTGCCAATGGGTAAAGATGAAAACGACAACGTAGAAGTTGTACGTTGGGGCGAGCCAAAAACCTACGACTTTGACGTGAAAGATCACGTTGATCTGGGTGAGCTGTCTGGCGGTCTGGACTTTGCAAGTGCAGTAAAAATCACCGGTGCACGTTTCATCGTGATGAAAGGTCAGTTTGCGCGTCTACACCGTGCAATTGCGCAGTTCATGCTTGATCTACACACTGACGAGCACGGCTACACAGAAATGTATGTACCGTACCTTGTGAACTCAGACAGCCTGTTCGGTACGGGTCAGCTACCTAAGTTTGGTGGTGATCTGTTCCACACCCAGCCACTGACTGAAAAAGTGAACGATGAAGAGCCACGTACGTTGTCTCTTATCCCAACAGCAGAAGTGCCAGTGACAAACCTGCTGCGTGACACAATTTCTGAAGAAGCTGAGTTGCCAATCAAGATGACGGCACACACACCGTGTTTCCGTTCTGAAGCGGGCTCTTACGGCCGTGATACACGCGGTTTGATCCGTATGCACCAGTTCGACAAAGTGGAATTGGTTCAGATCACACGTCCTGAAGACTCAATGGCTGCGCTAGAAGAGCTAACTGGTCACGCTGAGAAAGTGCTTCAGTTGCTAGAACTGCCATACCGTAAGGTTGTGCTATGTACTGGCGATATGGGCTTCGGCTCTGCGAAGACATACGACCTTGAAGTGTGGGTTCCTGCACAAGAGACTTACCGTGAAATCTCTTCATGTTCAAACATGTGGGACTTCCAGGCGCGCCGTATGCAAGCACGTTTCCGCCGTAAAGGTGAGAAGAAGCCAGAGTTGGTGCACACACTAAACGGTTCTGGTTTGGCTGTAGGCCGTACCATGGTTGCTATCCTTGAGAACAACCAAGAAGCAGATGGCCGTATCCGTATCCCTGAAGTACTGCGTCAGTACATGGGTAACGCGACACACATCGGTTAATCGCTGCATTAACACTGAAAACCCAGCCTTTTGGCTGGGTTTTTTTATGCCTGCAATTCTTGTTCATGCTGTGTTTATGAAGAGATATATGCGGAGTGCGTATTGAATGGTTATGGCACGTTGTTCATGTCAGGTTGTGTTACTTGCCTCTCTCTGAGTAAATGTATGGGTGATTTCGCATCAGAATAAATGGGTTGTTATGGCATGCTTTTACCATATCTTATTGAATAGTGATGCTTGGTTCGATCTTTTGTGAATTGATATTCGTTTTTTGTGATTATTTTTTCGTTATGTATTGCGCACGATAGGATTGTCGATATAATGAGCTCAATAAGGAATTATGCACTTTTTCCGAAGTTTTAGTCACGCTAGGTTTAATCATTCAGAGAGAAGTAGGATGACGGATACTGTACTTGCCCAAGAAACCCATAAGACCAGCCGGAACATGCTGATGTTCGCGATTCCATCGATGCTGGGTCTGTTCTTTTTCCTTGCCCCGCTGAGCGTGAACGGTGACTTTACCTTTCCGCTGGCTCTCATGGCGAAAAGCTTCAAAAGCCTGATGGGGGAAGCCTTGCTACCCACTGTCGCCGCTGTGATTTGTCTTTCTGCGGTTTTGTCATTGGCCGCAAGCGTCGTTAAGCCGCGTTTTGTGATGGACTCATCGCTGCTGACCCGTTTGTTTGTACTGACGCCAACATGGTTGGTGATTCGTGGCTTGGGTGCTGTCTTTACAGTACTTGCACTCTATCAGGTCGGTCCGGAAGTGATCTGGAACGGTAACACGGGTGGCTTGGTTCTGAATGATTTGCTGCCATCGCTGTTTGTGACCTTTTTCTTTGCTGGCCTGCTTCTCCCTCTATTGCTTAATTTTGGCTTGCTGGAACTTTTAGGTACCTTGATGAGTAAGTTCATGCGTCCGGTATTTCGTCTACCAGGCCGTGCCGCCATTGACTGTATTTCATCATGGCTAGGGGATGGTACGGTAGGGGTAATCCTGACCAGCAAACAGTACGAACAAAAGAAATACACCGCCCGTGAAGCGGCCGTTGTGGCGACCATGTTTTCGCCAGTCGGGATCTCGTTTTCACTGGTAGTACTGACGCAGGTGGGCTTGGCGAATTACTTTGTGCCTTTCTATTTATCGATTTGTCTGTCTGGTGTGGCGGCAGCCGTGATTATTCAGTACTTGCCACCACTGAGCTACAAGAAAGATCTCTATATTGACGGTACCGCGCCAAACCGTGATGAAGAGTTGGTACCAGAGGGGCAGACTGCGATGCAGTTTGGTATGCACTTAGCCCTAAAGCGTGCGAGTGGCGTTAACAGCCTGAGCGCAGTGGCGAAAGAAGGCTTCCATAACTCATTGGATATGGTGTTGGGTGTACTGCCAGTAGTTATGGCGATTGGTACGCTGGGTTTGGTGGTCGCTGAAACCACACCGTTATTCTCACTGCTCGGTGCCCCGTTCGTTCCACTGCTTGAGTTGCTACACGTGGCAGAAGCACAAGCGGCGGCGCAGACCATTCTGGTCGGTTTCACTGACATGTATGTGCCTTCTATCATTGCAGCGTCGACCATTGATACCGAGATGACAAAATTTGTGGTGGCAGCACTGTCTGTGACACAGCTGATTTTCATGTCAGAAACCGGCTCAGTGATTTTGAGCAGTAAAGTACCGGTGAACTTCTTTGAACTGGTAGCGATTTTCTTACTACGTACGTTGATCACTTTGCCAATCATCGTGATGGTCGCGCATATTATCTTCTGATGCCGTTGGCTGATAGCAGCACTGATATACCGATTCTAATAACAACAATGTCATTTGGCTTTCTGCTGGCCACCCGTAAGGGTGGCCTTTTTTATTGGCTTTATGTTGGTGTTAGCGTATTTCAGATGAGGGTGTTGCAAAGTAACCGCCATGAATGACAAACAATGCATCGCCATCCCAACCAGCGATGTTGTCATGATTAATATGTAGTGGCAGTGTGTTTCCTTTGTAGGACAAGGTACCGCTGTATGCGAGATCGCCGGTAAAATCATAATAGATATCGGCGGTGAGTGCGCCAGTTTTGGGATCATAGGAGTTGATGTCTACATAAACCCCACCATCGATACCGCCAGACCACACCGCTGTTGTCGGTATCGAAGACGGCCTTGGATGATCGCTGCCCTTCGATATTTCAGGCTCTAACACATAAAAAGTGGTGATACATAAAGCGATAAAACCCAGCAGTAAACCAAGAAAGAGGCATCCAATCCATTTGAGCATAGTCGTGTTCTCGTGTTGACAGAGGATCGCTCACGGTGAGAAACGTAAACGAAGGAGCCTGCATTGTTTATCGGTGATGAGGTCATGTCATTGGACTGTGGCGGGCGATGCGACAGGCTTCTCGAACATGGTTAAGGAGGGACAGTGGTGTAATGACAGAGTGGGGCTGGAATGGGATTGAGTCTGCTTTGGCTGTTCGTCACAATCACAAGCGATATATTACAGCGTTAAATCACCGATACAAAAAAGGACTCCGAAGAGTCCTTTTGTCAGCGTATGTTCGCCCATAAAGGGTCAACGTAAGCGGTATTACATCACGCGCATACCAGGCTGTGCGCCTTCGTGCGGTTCAAGGATCCAAAGCTCTTTGCCACCCGGGCCAGCAGCTAGGATCATGCCTTCAGACATGCCGAATTTCATCTTACGCGGCTTCAGGTTTGCAACCATTACCGTGTGCTTACCGACAAGTTCTTCAGGGGTGTAGGCTGACTTGATGCCAGAGAATACCTGACGCATCTCACCACCGATATCCAACTGGAATTTCAGTAGCTTGTCAGCTTTTGGTACGGCTTCGCAAGACACGATTTTCGCGATACGCATGTCAACCTTAGCAAAATCGTCGAACTCGATTTCTGCTTCGATTGGCTCTTTGCTTAGCTCAGTTACGTTTTTCGCCGCTTCTGCTTGCTCTTTAGCAGCCACTTCGGCAGCAGCATCTTCTTTAGACGCTTCTACCATCGCTTCAACGTGCTTAGGATCAATACGGTTAAACAGGGCTTTGAACGTGGTCACGTTATGGTCAGTCAAAGGCTGTGCAATGCTTTCCCATGTTAGTGTTTCGTTCAAGAACGCTTCTGTACGCTCAGTCAGGTTAGGCATAACCGGTTTCAGGTAAGCCATTAGGACGCGGAATAGGTTAATACCCATTGAGCAGATTTCTTGCAGCTCTTGGTCTTTACCTTCTTCTTTTGCCACAACCCAAGGGGCTTTCTCATCAACGTACTGGTTAGCTTTGTCAGCCAGTGCGGTGATTTCACGGATTGCACGACCAAATTCACGCGCTTCGTAAAGTGCACCGATACGGTCTGCCGCTGCTACGAACTCTGCGTATAGCTCAGGTTCAGCGCACTGTGCAGACAGCTTGCCATCAAAACGCTTAGCGATGAAGCCCGCGTTACGCGATGCTAGGTTAACGATCTTGTTCACGATGTCGCTGTTCACGCGCTGCGTGAAGTCTTCAAGGTTCAGGTCAAGGTCGTCAATGCGGCTGTTTAGCTTTGCAGCGTAGTAGTAACGCAGGCACTCAGGATCCAAGTGCTGCAGGTACGTACCGGCTTTCACGAAGGTGCCTTTCGATTTTGACATCTTCGCACCGTTTACGGTCACGTAGCCGTGAACGAAAACGTTGCTTGGCTTACGGAAGCCAGAACCTTCCAGCATGGCTGGCCAGAATAGGCTGTGGAAGTACACAATGTCTTTACCGATGAAGTGGTAAAGCTCAGTGCTGCTGTCTTTGTTCCAGAACTCGTCAAAGTTCAGGTCATCGCGCTTGTCACACAGGTTCTTGAATGAGCCCATGTAGCCGATCGGTGCATCCAACCATACGTAGAAGAATTTGTTGGTTTCACCTGGAATTTCAAAGCCGAAGTAAGGCGCATCACGGGAAATATCCCACTGTTGCAGGCCTGACTCGAACCACTCTTGCATCTTGTTCGCGGTTTCGTCTTGCAGCGCGCCAGATTTGGTCCATGCTTTTAGCATCTCTTCAAATTGAGGCAGGTCGAAGAAGAAGTGCTCAGAATCTTTCATTACTGGTGTCGCACCAGAAACGGCAGATTTTGGGTTGATCAGCTCTGTTGGGCTATAGGTTTCGCCACAGTTATCACAGTTGTCGCCGTACTGGTCTTCTGCTTTACACTTCGGACAGGTACCTTTTACGAAACGGTCCGGTAGGAACATTTCTTTTTCAGGGTCAAACAGCTGAGAAATGGTACGGTTAGTAATGTAACCGTTGTTTTTTAGCTGTGTATAGACAAACGAAGCCAACTCACGGTTCTCATCGGAATGCGTGCTGTGGTAGTTGTCAAAGCTGATGTCGAAGCCAGCAAAGTCAGCTTGGTGCTCTTTGCTCACTTCCGCAATCATTTGCTCAGGATCCATACCCATCTGCTGGGCCTTAAGCATGATTGGAGTGCCGTGTGCGTCATCTGCACAGATGAAATGAACTTCGTTACCACGAAGGCGCTGGTAGCGCACCCAAATATCCGCTTGTACATGCTCAAGCATGTGGCCCAAGTGGATAGAACCGTTAGCGTACGGTAGGGCGCAGGTCACCAGAATTTTTCTTGGATTTGCAGCCATAATGTCTTATTTCGCTCATGATGGGTAATAAAAACGTAGCGTTAGATACTACCTGATGGACAGCGTATTGCCTAGGAGGATCTGTGGATAATCATGGCAATTAGAAAGCGATAATGTGGCATTGGTGATAGGATGAAAAGAAAGTACAAAAATGGAGCGCTAAAACCATGCGTAGTGACTCAATGCCCCGCTTTGAATGCGTGGCCGATATTACTCGTTGGCTCAATCAATTTGAGCATCCTTGGCTGCACAGTGAGTGGGCCGATACGCCCAACGTGGTGTCGGTGTATGCCGATGGTACCGTGTCGGTCGTTTTCCCATTTGCCGCCAGCACGGTGATCGAACTGCTTGAGCAGTGGGTGATCGCGCAAAAACAGCAGCATTATGTATCGAGCGATCTGAATCTTGTGATCAGCAGCCGTGTCGCGCCTTTGGCGACCGGCGATAAATCCCCGTTGCGTGGGGTAAAGAATATTGTGGTGGTGAGCTCGGCCAAAGGCGGCGTCGGTAAATCGACCACGTCGGTGAATTTGGCGTTGGGCTTGCAAGCACAAGGGGCCAAAGTTGGCTTGCTGGATGCCGACATTTACGGGCCATCGGTGCCGATGATGCTGGGTACCGTGGATGAAAAACCGCTGTCGGCAGACGGCAAAATGATGATGCCGATTGAGTCATGCGGGCTGTACACCAATTCGGTGGGCTACTTAGTGCCGGCGGACAGTGCCACCATTTGGCGTGGTCCGATGGCCTCGAAAGCGCTATCGCAAATTATTACCGAAACCTGGTGGCCGGATCTGGATTATTTAGTGATCGACATGCCACCGGGTACCGGAGACATTCAATTGACCTTGGCGCAGCAGATCCCGGTCACGGGTGCCGTTGTGGTGACGACACCACAAGACTTGGCGTTGGCGGATGCCATTAAAGGGGTCAGCATGTTCAATAAAGTGGATGTGCCGGTGTTGGGGGTGGTGGAGAACATGAGCTATCACATCTGTAGCCAGTGTGGCCACCATGAGCCGATTTTCGGTACCGGTGGGGCCGAGCGTATGGCACAAGAGTACGCGGTGCCATTGCTCGCGCAGTTGCCGCTGCACATTAAGATCCGCGAAGATATTGATAACGGTAAGCCGACCGTGGCTGCTTCCCCAGAGTCGGAACAGGCGCAAAGTTACATTCAATTAGCGGGATCGGTCGCCAGCCGACTGTACTGGCAGGGCGTGCCAATAACCGAGCAGATCACAATTCGTACAATGTAAACCTTTGCCTAGGGGCTTACTGATGAGTTTATGACCAAACGTGGCAGATGTCTCATTTTTGCTGGCATCTGCCGATACATCTGCCTATAATCATGCGGTTTATTTATACCCATTCGTATAATTGTCCGCGATGCTTCATCCTGACAGTTAACCGGTTTAATCGGTATTTCCACCAAGCCACGTTGTTTTACAGGTGCTTTCTGATATGTCTGAAAACTCACACCAATGCGTAATTATCGGTATTGCAGGTGCTTCTGCTTCCGGTAAAAGTTTGATTGCCAGTACTGTATATAAAGAATTAAAAGAGAAAGTTGGCGATCATCAGATCGGTGTTATCACAGAAGATTGTTACTACAATGATCAAAGTCACCTGAGCATGGAAGACCGGGTAAAGACCAACTACGATCACCCAAATGCATTGGATCATGATCTGTTGTGTGACCATCTAGAGATGCTCGTGCAGGGTAAAGCGGTTGAAGTACCGCAGTACAGCTACAGCGAACACACGCGCATGACAGAAACCACCACAATGACACCGAAAAAAGTGATCATTTTGGAAGGTATCCTATTGCTAACGGATCCACGTCTACGTGATTTGATGCACGCAAGCGTGTTCATGGATACGCCGCTAGACATCTGTCTACTGCGTCGTCTACAGCGTGATGTGGCTGAACGTGGCCGTACCATGGAATCTGTACTGAAACAGTACCAGAAAACCGTGCGTCCAATGTTCATGCAGTTCATTGAACCGTCTAAGCAGTACGCGGACATTATCGTGCCTCGCGGCGGTAAAAACCGTATCGCGATTGATGTGCTAAAAGCGCACATTGCCAAACTGCTACGCAGTTAAGATTAAAAAAGGCTGACAGTGTCAGCCTTTTTTGTATCACAAATTTGTCAGGCAGCCGAAAGGCTGCCTATTTTTTTTGTAAGTAATGGTAGACAATATTGTTATACCCAAGTGACTTATCAGGGTAGATGAACAAAAAGTTGCCTGGTACCGACCAAGGTTGCACGAAGGTGTGCAATGCTGGCTCGGTGCATAGGCGCATGAAACAAGTGGGGATAGAATGAAAAAGATAGTCTTTGCGTTGCTGGCCATCCTTGTGGTCATTGTGATCGGTATTGCTGCGTTATTGGCGCTGGTGGATCCGAACCAGTTTAAGCCGATGATTGCTGAGCAAGTGAAAAAGAACACCGGGCGTGAACTGGTGATTGAGGGCGATATTCATTGGCGATTTTTCCCGAGCATTGGCTTTGATATCGGCCAAACTGCCTTCCGAAACCCAGAAGGGTTTGCGGAGCCCAACCTCGTTCAATTCGACAGTGCCGCATTATCTGTGTCTGTGATGCCGCTGCTCTCTCAGCAGTTGGAAATCGGTAACGTGAGCCTGCAAGGCGGACACGTGTTTATTCAAACGTTACCAAATGGCATCAGCAACCTCGACGGTATCGGCAAGCAAGCAGATACTGCCGCTGAACCCAAGGCAACTGAACCCAAGGCCGCTACCGAGCCGGCCTCCACGTCTGAACCACAACCGTCTGGTGACAAAAAACCGTGGACACTGACACTGCAAGGCATTGAGATTGTGGATGCCAGCGCAACAGTGCGTGACGATCAAAAAAATACTCAAACCACTATCAGTGCGTTGAATTTCTCGTTAAGCCGTTTTGCGCCGGGTGAGTGGACGTCTGCCACTTTTGACGTAACCGGTAAAAACAATGGCCTGAGCTTTAGTGCAAACGGTGAAACCGAGCTGTTGATCGCCAAAGGGTTGGACAGCGCACAGGTGAAAGCACTGGCACTGAACGCTTCGGCACAAGATGCGAAGAACAAGATTGAGTCGGTCACACTGAACGTGGATCACTTCCAGTTAGGCGAGTGGGCGACCATTGATTTTACGGCGAAAGGGCAAGTGCCGGATTTAGCGTTTGATGCCAAGGGTAAAACGCGTCTGAATCTGGATGGCGCGATGAATACGCTGGCGGTTGAAGGGCTGTCTTTGAATACCGCCCTGGAAGGTAGTACGCTACCGCGCCCGAAGATGACACTGAATGTGGATGCTGACGCGCAGTATGTGATGGATAAGCAACAAGCCGTGTTGTCTCAGGTGGCCGTCACGTTGGATGAACTGGCGGTGAAAGGCAATGCGTCTTTCAAGGCGGCGGATATTCCCGTGATCCGTTTTGATTTGTCATCAGACAAGATTGATCTGGATGCCTTCTTAGGTCTCAAGCAAGACAAAGCCGCGAAAGCCTCGGCGGCGTCGAACGCGTCAGAGTCAGCATCGACACCTGAAAAGGCGTCAGATAAAAACAAAGAGCCGGATCTGTCTGCGCTGAAAACGGTCGATCTGGCCGGTAAAGTGAAGATTGGCCAGTTTAAAGTGAACAATGCCAAACTCAGTGATGTGGCGATGGATGTGCATATCAAGCGTGGGGTATTACGCCTGAAAGCATTGGATGCGAAATTGTACCAAGGGTCTATTCACGCCACAGCCAAGATTGATGCGAATCCAACCTTGCCAACGTATCAAGTGACGAAAAACATCAAAGGCGTGCAAGTCCAACCGCTGTTGATGGATGTTGCGAATAACGATGTGCTGGCCGGCGAAGGTGACATCACCGTGAATGTGCATGGTAAAGGCTTGTCGGAAGCGCGATTGCGCAGCAACATTGCTGGTACGATTGCCATTCATTTTGCTGACGGGGCGATTTATGGCGTGAACATTCCGGAGATGATCCGTGAAGCGCGTGCCACCTTGAAAGGCAAGAAGGCCGAATATGTGAAAGAAGAGAAGAAAACAGACTTCTCTGCAATGAAAGCGACCTTCACGTTAGGTAATGGTATCGCGAGCACCCGTGATATGGCGGTGGAGTCTCCCTTACTGCGTATTGCTGGTGAAGGGGAAACGAACTTGGTGTCCGAAGCGATTGATTTCACCATTAACACCTCGGTGGTCGCGACCAGTAAAGGCCAAGGCGGTAAAGACATTGATCACGTAGCCGATTTGACCGTGCCGATTGATGTGAAAGGCGACTGGACTCAGCCGCGCTTCTCGTTGAATGTGGCGCAACTGCTCAAGCAGAACAATGAGCTTGAGAAGAAGGCCAAAAAAGAAGTGGAACGCGGTTTAGAGAAACTCTTCGGTGATAAAGCCAAAGATGAAGACCTTAAAAATGCGGCTGACAAGTTGCTGAAAGGGCTGTTTAACTGATGGCGATTTACACTGACAGCGTGTCTGTAACAATATGTTTGTGACAACGTGTTGATGATAAGAAAAAAGGGCTTACTGCGGTAAGCCTTTTTTTTATGTGTGTGTCTCGTCCTGAAAGGTGTTTGGTGTTAGCGATGGATGGCCTCGCGGTTACGCGCGGGCAGTGCGGTTTTTCTTCATTGATTTCTGACTTTCTAAGCTGTTCTGAAAGGCTTTGAGTAAATCAACGGCAGAGAGCATCCCGACCAAATCACCGGCTTTGTTGAGTACAGGCGCGGCGCCAACATGGTGGTCCAGAATGGTGCCAATGGCTTTGGTGAGGGTATCGTAGGTTCTGACATGGATGATGTCTTTGCACATCACGTCTTGAATATGGAGATCATCGGTTAAATGGTAGTCGTGGCCAATATCGGGGGATTCATCGACCCAGCCCGGGCGGCGCAGTTCTCGGTCACTGACGATCCCTACTAATTCGCCCTTAGGATCGACGACCGGCAAATGGCGAATGGCTTCATCTTTCATTAAGAAAAACGCTTCTCTGATCCCTGCATCCGGCTCAATGGTGATGACTTTCTGCGTCATGTATTCAGACACTTTTGTTGGCATTGCATATTCCCTTTGTCAGAGTGAATGGACGTTGCCTGATTTACCCTAGCGAATTTTACGCCACGGTTTTGCGACCTATCCCTGAGTTTTCCTGATCGCTTGTGGGTCTTTTAGTTCGTTATGTTGCACTAATGGCTGTAAATTGGGGGCGAAAAGTGAGGATTTTCGTATTCAGTGCCCCGTGCTTTCTGGTAGTGTGTGGGGTGATAAAACTATAAATATCGTTGAACACCAATAAGATAACGAAGGAGTCCTTGTGGATTCAGTAACACAAATTGCGCTTGGGGCGGCGGTGGCCGGTGTGGTTGCCGGTCGTCAGTGTTCGCCCAAAGTACTCTTAGCCGGTGCGGCATTAGGGACGTTACCGGATCTTGATGTCTTGATCAGCTACGGCGATCCGATCTCCGATATGGTTAAGCACCGTGGATTCAGCCATTCGCTGTTTGTGCTGTTGCCGTTCTCGTGGTTACTGGCGATGCTGTGGCAACGTGTGCGACCCACCCGTTTCTCTTTTGCGCGTTTGTGGTTATTGGTTGCGGCGAGTTTGATCACCCACCCATTACTGGATGCTTTTACCACTTACGGCACGCAGCTGTTGTGGCCGATCACCACGCCGTATGCGGTTTCCAGTATTTTTATTATTGATCCCTTCTATACCGTCCCCTTATTGATCACCTTGCTGGCCAGTCTGCTGTGGCGGGAAAAAATGGCCAAATTGTGTGGGATTGGGTTAGTCATTTCATCACTGTATTTAGGCTGGTCGTGGCTGGCGTTGAATATGGTGGAAAATCGTGTTGATGCCCAGTTAGCCGGCACGCCGTTGGCGGATAAGCCGCGCTTCTTTGCGCCTACACCGCTCAATACCGTGTTATGGCGGGTGGTGATTAACGATGAGGATACGTATTGGGAAGGGTTAACGTCATTGCTTGATAATGAGAGTCATGTGGTGTTTATCCGTAAAGATCGCGGTCAGAAACCGGCGCAGTTGGTGTCATCCCATTTGACCGATCTCGAAGCATTTTCCGGCGGTTTTGTGAAATATGAACAGCGTGATGATCAATTGGTGGTGACTGATTTGCGCTTGGGGTTGGTGGATTATATGCCGTTTCAGTTTGCTTTAGCCCGCAGGCAAGGAGAGGCATGGCAGCCTATTGCACCGGTACAGTTAGACAGTCCTGCGGTAAAACCCAAGCATTTGCCAGCGCTGTGGTTAAGATTGTTGGGGAATCAGGATATTGATGCCAACCTTTGTCATGCATCAGAGTGTGCGTGACTGCTGAAAGAAGAGTGAGGAAAATACGCAGTACGATCATGGCGACAATTTCTTGGCAAATTGTGACTGCTTTTCATTCAGTTTGTTTGTGCAATCATAGTGTTATTCTTTCGACGTATAAAATTATGCACAAAAGTCACAAACGCTGTATGATTAGTCATAAGTCCTTTAAGTGTCAGTAACAGAGGTGAGCGATGAAAAAGCTTGATTTGGATACGCTTAGGGCAAGGATGCATGAAAAAGCGGTGAACAAAGCCGTTGCTTATTACAAGAAAAAACATCAAAAAGCACGTTTAACCAAGATTGACGCTTGAGTTAATGATCTTGTGATAAGTTGTACTCAGTAAAAGAGTCGCAAACTCAGTGTAAAAGGAGCGTTTATCACGCTCCTTTTTTTATTTCTGATACGTCAGTCTTGGCGGCTTTTCGCCAATCCTTTTGCTCCCATCATCTTATATTAATCATCAGATTGACGTTTGGTTGGGTCAGACACTTCTTCATACGGCCAATAATGGTGACCGAGGCGAATGATCAATGTCGCGGCTGCCAGAATAAACGCGGCCGTTGCCAGCCACACGACATAAATCCCATCTAATTCTTTCATCCCCAGCGTGATGTAACGGGCAATGGCCATAATGGCAATGTAGATTGGATAGCGGACCGGAATTTTACCGTTGGTCACAAACTGCTGAACCATGGCCAGCACTTCCAAATAGATAAACATCAACAGTATATCGGTCAGCAAAATTTGTCGGTTGACATAAACATGGACAAATTCATTGAGCATGGCGGTGACGGTCGCCAAGGTGATCGCAACAAGCAAAATCGCTTCAAGCACGTGAAATAGCTTCAGAAAGGGACGACTAAAGCTTTTTGGTAAATGAGAAGGCATGACAAATCCTTATAAGAATTATTTTGCCTTAGTATATGAGATGAAGGAGCGGGATGTTAACGGAACTTGCCGTAAAGCGCATGGGTGATGAAAAAACGGCCAGTGTGCGAGACGTACAATGGGGAAATCCCCACCGTACGTCCAATGCATACCTGTAGTACATTAGTGCGACGTGATGTCATGACCGGTGATCATCCTCGAGAAAGAGGGATTACCAGTCGACGCCTTTGCGGGCTTTTACACCGCTTTCAAACGCATGTTTCACATTGCGCACTTCCGAAACGGTATCTGCCAGTTCAATCAAGGTGCGGTGTGCACCACGGCCAGTCACAATCACGGACTGTGAGGCGGGACGTTGTGTGATGGCCGCAACGACTTCATCCAGTTCTACATAGCCATACGTGACCATATACGTCAGTTCATCCAGCAGCACTACATCGTAGCGTGCATCGGCTAGCATCTTTTTGCATTCCGCCCATGTTTCTTGGGCAGCTTGGGTATCGGCGTCTTTGTTTTGGGTGTCCCAGGTGAAGCCCGTTGCCATCACAGCAAAGTTCACACCATGCTGTTCCAGTAAGGCGCGTTCGCCGCAATCCCAGGTGCCTTTAATGAATTGGCCCACACCACACGTTTGTCCGTGACCCACGGCACGGGCAATGGTGCCAAATCCTGAGGTGGATTTGCCTTTACCGTTACCGGTAATGATCAGAAACAGGCCTTTTTCTTCTTGTGCAGCATCCACACGGGCATCGATCTCTGCTTTGACTTTTTGCTGACGGGCTTTGTAGCGCGCGTCTTTATCGGCATGGCCTGTTTGTGACGGGTCATGTTGCGCATTGTCAGAGGCGTCAGGGTGTGAGGAAGTCGTCATCGTCATTCTTATCCTTATCCTATTGAAGAAGGGGCCGGTTACCCCGCCACCATGGCAAGTAACACAAGGTAGCCACTGATTTCAGCTAACTGTTGGGCGGCGCCCAAACAATCACCGGTGTACCCGCCTAACTGGCGTTGGAACCATTGTCCGCATAAGGTACGCACCAGTAGCAGTACAAGGGTCAAGGCAACAGCCAGAGAAAGCGGTAAAAACAGTAATATAATCAAACTGGTGAAAATTAAAACCCACAAATCTTGCGGACTTTGTTGATTGGCGAGCGGTTTCACTTTGCTTTGTGTATCCAGCTGCACATAGGGATAGCTGAAAATCAGGCTAGCAGAAATAGCCCGGCTCAACCCGTGCATACTGATCAGTGCAATAACGACATACAAGGCGGAAACATCAGCCAGTGCAGTCAGGGTAGCCCATTTCAATGCGAGTGCGCTGAATAAGGCGGCCGCGCCATAGGTGCCCAAGCGGGAGTCTTTCATGATGTTGAGTTTTTGTTCGGGCTCCCAGCCACCGCCAAATCCATCAAACACATCGGCAAGGCCATCTTCATGGAAAGCCCCAGTGACCAATAAGCTGGCGATCATGGCGATCAATACCGCAATAGTACTCGGAAACAGGTAATACGCCAGCCAGAAAGCACCTGCACTGATCAATCCCACGATGATCCCGATGGCAGCAAAATAGCGGTTAGCTTGGTTGAGGCGCTCCGTGGAATAGGGCGTATCAGCAGGAATGGGAATACGGGTAAAAAAAGCGAGTGCGATCAGAAAAATGTGCCATTGCTGCTTCATGATGAACGGTCGTCTGTGTTGAGGAAAAGAGCGATAAAAGAGACAGATACGTTACTGTAAACCAGTAGGAGATACCAGCGAAAGGTGAGTTGACAGTGGGAAGGGCTGTTCTTTTCTGGCTTTTCTTCTGCTGGTTTTAAACGGTCTATCATTCTGTATAATGACGTGGTATTGAGTGAATAATAGCCAAGTAAAAAAGGGGAAAGCGTATGCGTCGTCGTTTTAAAGCGTGGGGAATGATCGTTGTGGTGATAGCGGCAGGGGCCGGTACGGTAGGGTGTACCAGCCGCTTACCGACGTCGGAAGAGCAAGCCGCGGTGACCCTTAAAGCGAATCAACCCTTAACCGAAGTACGCTATATTGAGGAAACAACCGGCCTGCAATGGGTGTCTCCATCACTGGATGTGGCCCAATATACCGCGTTGATCGTTGATCGTTGAACCCGTGGCCCTGCACCCCTTGGCGCAAAATGTAGACCAAATACCGACATCGGTACTTGAAAAAGTGTCGCAACGGCTGACGCAGCGTGTGAGCCAGCAACTATCGGTGGGTGTGCCGATTGTCGATGTGGCTAACCCCCATACCGCCACCCTAAAAATTGATATCACTCGTGCCAGCACCGAGATGGAAGAGCTGCAGATTACCGAAGTCTTGCCTTACGGGGCATTAATTGGCGGAGCGAAAGCTTTGCTGGGCACCCGTGATCGGAATGTGCGGATATTGGTTGAGTCCCAATTGGTAGACAGTGTTTCTGGTGAGGTACTGGCTGAACGGGTCAGTGTGTTGTTGGCGGAAGACATTCTAGAGAATGACCGTGAAACCTTGCGTTATGAACAAATAAAAGCGGCGGTTGATACGTTTACTCAAGATATTGTCGATTTTCTTCGGATTACGGTGTACGAAGCCGAACAGAGCTAACACGCATGTTTCATCATGCGTGCCATCTTGTTGTGCATGTAACGTGGTGAGTCTCACTGAACGGGGATCACCACGTAATCACCTTGCCGTCATAGCTAAAAAATTGACCAGAATCATCGGGGCCCGTTGCAGCGATCCGTTGAGCTAAACACTGCGCCACGTAATCTGGCGTGAACAGTTTGCCTTCCGGTACGTTTTTCTGGAAGGGTTGAGAGAGCTTAGTATCGGTCGTTCCTGGATGAAACGCGAAGACACAGCAGTGAGGCAGTTTGTAATGCCACTCTATACTGATGGTTTTCAGTGCCATATTGAGCGCTGCTTTAGCGCAGCGATAGCTGATCCACCCACCAGCCCGATTATCTTCAATACTGCCTATACGCGCTGACAGCGCCACAAAGTGGCTGTTGGGGCTGGCTTTTAGATGGGGGGAAAAGTGTTTGGCTAGCAAGAGGGTCGACAGCACATTGATTTGTATATTGTCAGCAAAGAATGTTGGGTCAAAAGTTGCAATGGATTTCTCTGGCAACTGTTCCGGCTGGTGTAACAGCCCTACCGCGTTGACCAATATTGTCAGGGTGGGCACAGCTTGTGCCAGCTGCGCGATCTCGGCTTCTTGCGTGATGTCTACCTGAAACCAGTGCACACCTTGCGAGATGTCAGTATTCAGTGGCGTTGTGGTGTGATACGTTGCATATATCATTGCCTCAGGGTATGTCTGACGAAAGTGTTGGATCAGCGCGAAGCCAATACCGCCAGAGCCACCAATGATCAGTATATTCACCGTGTGGTGTACTCCATGTTGGACACGACGCTATTGCCGTCGTGGTGATGTGAATGCTGGGTACGTACGGTTTCATACGGCGGAATCATGAAAATAGTGCACAGGGTGTGGGCACAAGCGAAGGGAATAGAGCGTTATGGTTGAAAAGAAAGTGCTGGTGGTGTGCATGGGCAACATTTGCCGTTCACCCACAGCTGAAGTGGTACTACGCACAAAAGCCAAAGAACAAAATATTCCGGTTATCGTTGATTCGGCGGGGACACAAGGGTATCACCGTGGTGAACGGCCCGATCCACGCTCACGGGCGGCGGGTGAAGCGAGAGGTTACCGCTTTAAGGGAGTGAAGGCGAGAAAGGTAACAGATGACGATTTTATTCATTTTGACCTGATTTTAGCCGCGGATCGCGACAACTTACGTGTGTTAACGGCGCTGTGTCCGGCTGAACACCAACACAAACTGGGGTTGTTTTTGCAATATGGCGAAAACCCGGCCGAAGAAATCCCCGATCCGTATTATGGCGGTCAACGTGGTTTTGACCATGTCCTCGATTTGGTAGAGCAAGCCGCTGATGGCCTGCTGATACACCTTTCACGCAAGTATGATAACTAACGGCTATCCTGATGCAGCATGGTGTGAAAGCGCTGAGCAATCATGACTAAAGACACAAACAAAAACGCCCACTGCATTGCGTGGGCGTTTTACGTTGTAACGGACTCAGAATACGAGGGGGGATTAACCTAGCGTATCGGTAACCACTTTGTACGTTGGATCTTCCATCATGTTCACTTCAACCAGATTACCGGCTTTTTTCAGTAGTGAACGACACTCTGGGCTGAGGTGACGAATATGCAGGGTTTTCCCTTGATTCGAGTAACGCTCAGCAATGGTATCAATCGCTTCGACTGCAGAGTGGTCTGCAACGCGAGACTGAGCAAAATCAATGATCACATCAGCAGGATCGTTCTTTGCGTCAAACAGCTCAAGGAAGTGCGACACTGAACCAAAGAACAATGGGCCATTCACTTTGTAGACTTTAGAGCCTTTCTCATCCAAGTAGCTTGAGGCGTAAATATGCTTTGCGTGGTTCCATGCAAACACCAAGGCGGAGTAAATCACACCGACAATAACCGCCAGCGCAAGGTCAAACGCAACGGTTACCGCAGTAACCAAGATGATGGCAAAGAAGTCATGTTTTGGTACTTTACGTGCCATTTTGAAGCTGGCCCATTCAAAGGTACCGATCACCACCATGAACATCACACCGACAAGTGCAGCCAGTGGGATCATCTCAATTAGCGCTGAGCCAAAAAGAATAAACAGCAACAGACCGACCGCACCGGTAATACCTGACAAGCGACCGCGGCCACCGGAATTAATATTGATCATAGACTGGCCGATCATGGCACAACCACCCATCGCACCAAACACAGAACAAGTGACGTTCGCAAGGCCTTGACCCATACACTCGCGGTTACCTTGACCACGGGTGCCGGTCATTTCATCGATCACGGTCAACGTAAGCAATGATTCAATCAAGCCTACGGCAGCAAGGATCACAGAATAAGGCAGGATAATTTTTAAGGTTTCGATGTTGAAACCCACGTCTGGCAGCGCAAAGGTAGGCAGAGAGCCCGCTAAGGTTGCGTTAACGTCGCCACTCATCGTACGCACAAAATCGATGACCGTGCGTGTGTCGAGGCCCAGACCATGTACCAATGCGGTAACGGTAATGATGGCAACCAGTGAAGACGGAACGGCTTTGGTGAGTTTTGGCAAAAAATGGATGATGAACATGGTCAACGCCACTAACCCAAGCATGATGTAAAGCTGCGGACCTTGCATCCATTCTAGCGCACCGTCAGTACCCGGTACTTTGAACTGGCCCAGCTGTGCCAAAAATATCACGATGGCCAAGCCATTCACGAAACCGATCATCACCGGGTGAGGCACAATGCGGATGAATTTGCCGAGTTTGAAGACCCCCGCAAGGATCTGTAGTACCCCTGCGAGCATGACAGCGGCAAACAAGTATTGAATACCGTGTTCAGCCACAAGACTGACCATGACAACAGCCATGGCACCGGTTGCACCGGAAATCATGCCTGGGCGACCGCCCAAAACAGCGGTAACGAAGCCAACGATGAACGCGGCGTACAAGCCCACCATCGGATCAACCCCAGCAACAAAGGCAAAGGCGACCGCTTCAGGGACAAGGGCAAGAGCTACGGTGAGCCCTGATAGGACGTCATTTTTGACGGATTGGCGCGAAAATTGGGGGAATTCAAACATTGATTAGTTTTGTTCCGATTTTGAAAGGGTTATAACGCTTATAAGGTGGCAGATCGTACAGAAATATGTGATTTACTTCAATGTTTAAGCGGTATTTTTATCACTATTCGTTAACGAGTGTAAGAAAGTTTGATGTTAATTGCATAAAAGTTGAAAAAATAACGCAGTTTCAAATGGGATAAAAAGTAGGCTATAGCGAGAGATTGAGAGAGCGATAGAGAGATTGAGAGATAGAGAGATTGAGAGATAGAGAGATTGAGAGATAGAGAGATTGAGAGATAGAGAGATTGAAAGAGGAAAGCAGCAGGATAGTGAGCTGGCAAGTAACGAGCGGAAACAAAAAAGCCATGCTTTCGCATGGCTTTTTGATTAACAAGGCAACACCTTACATGACAGGTTTGCTCATTGGTGCTGTTGCTGTGCTGGTTGCTGTTTGGCTACCAGCCTGACGTGCACTCAAGCGAGATTCACGCAGTGGGGCAATCGCGACAACAACAGCATCTGCAGCGCTCGCAGGAGCCGGTGCTTTTGCCATTGGTGCGACAGCATGGAAGCCGCGCGGTGACGTTGCTGTCACTTGCTTCGCGTTTACCGCTGCAACAACAGGTGCCGCAACAACAACCGCTTCTTCTGCTACCGGTTGTGCTTCTGTTGTGGGCTCTGCCACTGTTTCAACAACAGGTTCAGCAACGATAGCCTCAACCGGTGCAGTAGGCTCAGCAACAACGGCTGCTTCTTCTACTGCGTTGTCAACGATGATCACGTCTTCTGCGCTCACTTCGTCTTCAACCTCGGCAGTTTCCACGACAGTCGCTTCAGCGTGCTGTTGTGGGAACACTTTACCCATCGCCACTTCTGGCATTGCAACACCGCTTAGCTGCGCAGCTGGAGCAGCAACAGGCGCTTCAGCTTCAACCGCTGGTGCTTCTAGTGCTTCAACAGACGGCTTCGTCGCACGAGGCCAGACTTTGCCCATGGCCATTTCTGGCGAGGCAACACCGGTTTGTGGACGAGCGGCTTTTGGCTTCTCAACGATAGTTACCGCATTTTCAATGTCGTTTAGTACATCGTTTTGGTTATCTAGCGCGTGAGCGTCTGTTACCGCGTGATCTGCATCGTCATTTTCACGTGTATCACGGATGCGGCGACGGCGCTGGCCACTTGCGCGCAAGTGACGTGGTGAACGACGGTTACGACGCTGACCATTTTCCTGCTCGTTGCCTTTCTCTGCTTTCTGCTCGTTAGTTTCACCTTGCTCAGTCGCTTTCGCTTCTTTCGCCATAGCGGTGCCCATCATCTGTAGTTCAGTGTTTTGCACTGATTCAGCTTCAGGCTCTACGATTGCGGCAACAGGGGCTTGCTCAAGAGTGTCAGTAAGACGAATTGTTTTGCGCAGTTCACGACGCTGACGGCGTTGTTTCACTTTCGCTACTTTCTCTTGCTCTTGACCTTGTGCCGGTACTGCTTCAGCAACAGGCATTTCAACTTTCGCTGATTGCTGCTCTTCAGTGGCTTGACGACGTTGCTTCTGCGCTTGTGCATCATCACGACGTGGTTGACGCGGCTTTTGCTCTTTCTCTTTACGAGGTTGAGCGGCTTTGTCAGCTTGTACTTCAGGCTTGTCTTTCGCTTTTTCATTGCGACGACGAGACTGACGTTGTTCACGTTGCTCTGCGACTTGCTGTTGCTTGTTGTCAGACTCTTGGCGATCTTGACGCTCTTGGCGTTCAGGACGGCCACGACGTGTTTCTTTGTTACCGCGACGGTTGTCTTGTTGACGATCACCACGGCGGCCATCTTGACGACCTTCTTGGCGTTCGCCACGACGATTGTCTTGATTGCGGCGCGTGTCTTTACGATCGCGACGGTTGTTGCGGTTTGCGTTGTCTTTCTTTTCTTCTTTTTGTGGTTCGTTGTTAGAACCGGCAAAGAAGCTACTAATCGCAGCAAAGATACGGCTAAAGAAACCTGGCTTCGCTTCAGCGGCTTTTGCTGCTGGCTGTTGCTTCGGCGCAGGCGCGCTTGCTTTTGCTGCCGCTGGCTGTTGTGCTGGCGGTGCAGTGAAGCCTTGAAGTACAGGCTCTTCGCGTTTCTTCGTTACACGCTCTTGCGGCGCAGAATCAGACGCTTCTGCATCACGCAGGGCTTCGATAGTGCGAGGCAAGTTGTAAGATAGCGCATCGTGCTCATCACCTGAACGGACACGGATCACTTCAAAGTGAGGCGTTTCCATATCGGCATTCGGTACGATGATCACGCGAACATCGTGTGATTTTTCAATGTACTGAACAGAGCGACGCTTTTCGTTCAACAAGTAAGAGGCAATGGCCACAGGCACAATAGCCAATACTTGTGATGTGTTGTCTTTAAGGGCTTCTTCTTCGATCAGACGTAGGATAGAAAGCGATAAAGACTCACTGTCACGAATCACACCGGTACCGGTACAACGAGGACACACGTGGTGGCTTGCTTCCGCCAAAGACGGGCTCAAACGCTGACGTGACATTTCCAACAGACCAAAGCGAGAAATACGGCCGATCTGTACGCGGGCACGGTCCATACGAACGGCTTCACGTAGACGGTTTTCTACTTCACGCTGGTGACGCACAGGGGTCATATCGATAAAGTCGATAACAACCAAGCCGCCCAAGTCACGTAGACGTAATTGACGTGCAATTTCATCGGCCGCTTCAAGGTTGGTTTGCAATGCGGTTTCTTCGATATCGCCACCCTTTGTTGCACGGGCAGAGTTTATATCGATTGACGTTAGTGCTTCGGTTGGATCAATAACGATTGAACCACCAGAAGGCAAACGAACTTCACGCTGGAAGGCGGATTCAATTTGGTTTTCGATCTGGTAGTGGTTGAACAACGGTGTGTCGCTGTTTTCATACAGTTTTACGCGGCTGAGGAAATCAGGGCGAACTTGCTGAATATGATCACGTGCGCGGTCAAAGATTTTCTTGCTATCGATAACGATTTCGCCGATATCACGACGTAGATAGTCACGGATGGCACGAGCAATAACGTTACTTTCTTGGTGGATCAAGAACGGAGCAGACGCAGAATCAGCCGCACCTTTAACGCGTTCCCAATGGTTCAATAGGTAGTTAAGATCGTATTCTAAATCTTCGCCAGACTTGCCAACACCTGCTGTACGGACGATAAGGCCCATACCCTGTGGCAGTTCAAGTGTGCTTAGCGCTGCTTTAAGTTGTGTGCGTTCTTCACCTTCGATGCGACGAGAAATACCGCCAGCACGAGGGTTATTTGGCATCAGAACTAGGTAGCTACCAGCAAGAGAAATGAACGTCGTTAGGGCGGCGCCTTTGTTGCCTCGCTCTTCTTTATCGACCTGAACAATCACTTCCTGACCTTCTTTTAGGACTTCCTTGATATTAGGACGACCTTGGTAAGAATAATCATTTGGGAAATAATCGCGGGCGATTTCTTTAAGAGGAAGGAAACCGTGACGTTCAGCACCATAGTCAACGAACGCTGCTTCCAGACTTGGTTCGATACGGGTGATGCGACCTTTGTAGATATTTGATTTTTTAGATTCGTGGCCAGGGCTTTCGATATCAAGATCGAAGAGCTTCTGCCCATCAACTAATGCGACGCGCAACTCTTCCTTTTGAGTTGCGTTAATCAACATTCTTTTCATTATATTGTACTCGTTTTTTTTCATGTGCTAGTGCACTAAGAGACGAGTTTGTTATTGATGGTGCCGGACCCCAAGTCTGATCTGTCAATGCAACCTCACGGCTGGAATTCAGGGGTGCTTATGGCAACACGTATCATCCAACTGTACCAAGATGATTAGATCTGAAACTGTACAGCTGGTTCACCGATTCACGCGGCGGTATCTGTCACACCAATAAAAAATGTCACTAAAATGCACTAAAAAAACACTCCGAAGAATTTAACGTCTTACGCCACATGCTGCGTTATTCGTCAGAGCGGTATATTAAGTAGTCAAATGGGTGTTATTCTGTTCACCCTGATAGCAAAGTAGGCGTTTTTTCCTACCTTTGCATGCCAATCATAGCAGGGTGACTTTTTTGCGGCAATCTGCTTTGCATGCATGTTAGAATGAAACCCATGAAAGATGATAAACCAAAAGTGCAATTCATCGAAATTAATGATGACGTTGCAGGCCAGCGAATTGATAACTTTCTTCGCAATAGGCTAAAAAACGTACCAAAAAGCATGATTTACCGTATTTTGCGTAAAGGCGAAGTGCGTGTAAATAAGAAACGAATTAAACCAGAATACAAATTACAGGACGGTGATCTTGTTCGGGTTCCTCCGGTAACAGTACCGGAAAAAGAAGAACAGGCACCGATCAGTACCAAGCTTGATAAAGTGGCGGCATTAGAGTCTTGCATTATTTATGAAGACGATCACATGCTGATTCTGAACAAGCCCTCGGGTACGGCGGTACATGGTGGCAGTGGGCTGAAATTTGGCGCGATTGAAGCGCTGCGTGCATTACGTCCTGATGCCCGCTTCCTTGAGTTGGTGCACCGCATTGACCGTGATACCTCTGGTATCCTATTGATCGCGAAGAAGCGTTCAGCATTGCGTAAATTGCAAGAGCAGTTCCGTAACAAAACCGTGCAAAAATATTATTTTGCATTGGTCATGGGCGAGTGGAAAGCGAGCTGTAAGCAAGTGACCGCGCCGTTGTTGAAAAACGAAGTGAACAGCATTGTGCGTGTGAACCCGAACGGTAAACCGTCCGATACCCGTTTCAAGGTACTTGAGCGTTTAGATCAAGCAACGTTGATTCAAGCGAGCCCGGTAACCGGTCGTACGCACCAGATCCGTGTTCATTGTCAGTACGTAGGCCATCCTATCGCTTGGGATGATCGCTACGGCGATCCACGTTTTGATGCCTTTACCAAGAAAGTCGGCCTTGATCGTCTTTTCTTGCATGCGGCGAACATTAAGTTCACCCACCCAGGCACGGAAGAAGCGATGGATATTAGCGCGCCAATGGAGTCAAAACTGCAAAACGCAGTGACGAAACTACGCAAGGGCTAAGTGCCGATGCTATTTGTCATGTAAAAGCAGGCATTAACGATGAAAACGGCAGGAACGCGAGGGTGCACGAGTCACCCTGGTATTCCTGCCGTTTTTGTATGCGTAAAAAGTAGTGGTTTTTATTTTGCTTTAATCTGTTACAAAACGTGACAGCCCTGTTTTTCGAGCATTTCTCGTAGCGCAATGAGCGGCAGGCCGATCAGCGTATTTGGATCGCGGCCTTCAAGGCGGTCAAAGAGTGCAATACCCAATCCTTCGCACATAAAGCTGCCAGCACAACCCAGCGGTTGCTCACGTTCCACGTAATTGCGGATGGCTTCAGGTGTGAGTGTACGAAAGTGAACATGAAAGGGTTCACAAATGACATCGGCAGTGTCAGTCTTGGCATTGTAGAGGCATAACCCCGTGTAAAAGGTCACTACTTGGCCGCTGGCCGCTTCCAGTTGTCGACAGGCGTTGTCGACAGTATGGGGTTTACCGACGATATTGCCGTTAATCACACAGACTTGATCGGAGCCAATAATCAGATGCTCGGGATACGCACTGGCGCAGGCGCGCGCTTTGCTTTCAGCCAATCGCATGACGAGTTGTTCGGCTTGCTCGCCGGGTAACGGGGTTTCATCAGTCTCCGGTTTCGCGGTAGAAAAAGGCAGTTGCAGTTTTTCGAGTAATGACTGGCGAAAGGGGGAGGTGGATGCAAGGAGAAGCGATTGAGTCATGAAATATACCGGGTTGAACAAGGTTATGGTAGTCTACGCGCCCGGTGAGAAGATCGCTACGTTATAATGAGTAGAGTGGTTGCGTATAAATTGCGACATTCTGCATCTGTGCGGCGAGGTTTTCATCATCTTTTGTGTGTTATTTGAGCATTGTTTTATAACGTTCGATTCTGTTACGAGACAGGCAGATAACAGACAAAAAGGTGGAAGTGGCCGAGTTGCGTGCGTTGTCGCCAACACGGTGTTTGTGAATTGATTGAATGGTATTAATTCACGCACATTTCCTTTGACTCAAGCAGATTAGAAGGCTAATATTCGCGCCCTATGCAAAAGGTAAAATTGCCGCGTACGGTTGATCCGGTTCGCGCAGCTCAAAAAAGACTCGATTATGATGGCATCATCAAGGCCGAACTTTTAGAGCGCTTAGCCGAATCAACGCAGAGCGTAACACGTGATGCAAACGTCACTTTATCATTTGACTTTGACCAACGTCACCTCGCATTTATGCGTGGACACGCTGATGTCGAAGTGACTATGACCTGTCAGCGATGCCGGGAAGATTATCAGCACGAATACCGTGTTGATTTTTGTTATAGTCCTCTCCTCAAACCTGAGGAAGCGGATGATTTCCCGGAAGCTTATGAGCCGGCTGAAGTCGATGAAAACGGTGAGATTAATCTGATTCAAATTGTCGAAGACGAATTGATTTTGGAACTACCTCAAGTCGCTATGCATGATGAAGCTGACTGTACAGCCAGCGGAAACATGACTTTTGGTGAGATCCCCGTTGCTGATGAGCGTCCGAACCCGTTTGCTGTATTGAAAAATCTAAAGTAAGTAATTTTAACAGGAGTAGGGTTAATGGCCGTACAAAAGAGCAAAAAATCACGTTCAGCACGTGGTATGCGTCGTTCACACGATGCACTAACAACTGCAGCTGTATCTGTAGATGCTACAAGTGGTGAAACTCACCTACGTCACAACGTGACAGCTGACGGTTTCTACCGTGGCCGCAAGGTTATCAACAAGTAAGGTTGAGCCTTGATTGGTCTAACCGTTGCACTTGATGCAATGGGCGGGGATTTCGGTCCCCAAGTAACAGTGCCTGCCTCCGTGCAGGCACTGTTGCAATTCCCTGAGCTCAAAATCATATATTTCGGTGATCAAAGTGCGATCACTGCTCAATTATCTCTCCTGAATCAATCGCATCACTCCCGTATCCGCATTGTCCATTGTGATCATGTTATTGCAAACGATACCCGTCCTTCTCAGGCGTTACGTCGTAGTCAAGGGTCCTCAATGCGTGCCGCAATCGAAGCCGTTGCCCAAGGCCAAGCCGACGCTTGTGTCAGTGCGGGGAATACTGGCGCGTTAATGGCATTATCCCGCTATATTATTAAGCAATTGCCTGGTGTAGATAGGCCTGCGCTTGTCTCGGCTGTGCCTACGCAAACCAATAAAAAAACCTGGTTGCTTGATCTTGGCGCGAACGTGTCGTGTGATGCAGACACCTTATTTCAATTTGCCGTGATGGGCTCGGTGTTGGCGGAACAAGCCGCAGACACACCACCTCGCGTGGCCTTGCTGAATATCGGCGAAGAAGAAATTAAAGGCAATGATCTGGTTAAGCGCTGTGCAGAAATGTTGACGGCCTCACCAGACATCCACTACATCGGCTACCTGGAAGGGGATCAGCTATACAGTGGTAAAGCGGATGTGATTGTGTGTGATGGTTTTGTCGGTAATGTCAGTTTGAAAACCAGTGAAGGTGTAGCCAATTTATTCATTGGGAACATCAAGAAAGCGATTTCTGAGAACCCATTGAAACGATTGATGGCTAAATGGCTGTTTCGTGACCTATTCGATAGCCTAAAGCAGCTGAACCCCGACCAGTATAATGGCGCGAGTCTGTTAGGATTGCGCGGTATTGTGGTGAAAAGCCATGGAAGTGCTGATACGACTGCCTTTGCCAATGCGATTGGTGAGGCGGTACACGAGGTCAAACGGCAGATACCGACCAAAATCAGTGACCGTTTGGAAGAAGTCTTACTCGAGAGGCATTATTAGTCTTCATGTATAGCAAAATTTTAGGTACCGGCAGCTACCTGCCGGAACAAGTTCGTTCTAATGCCGACTTAGAACAAATGGTTGAAACCAATGACGAGTGGATTGTCGCTCGTACTGGTATTCGTGAACGTCGTATTGCTTCTGCCGATGAAACGGTAGCGGTAATGGGCTATCAGGCCGCGTTAAACGCCATCGACATGGCGGGTATTCAAAAAGAAGACATCGACCTGATCATCGTCGCGACCACCAGTGCAAGCCACGGCTTCCCGTCGGCGGCCTGTCAGGTGCAAGGCATGCTGGATATTAAAGGTTGCCCGGCATTTGATTTGGCGGCAGCGTGTTCAGGGTTTGTTTACGCACTTAGCGTAGCAGATCAGCACATTAAAACCGGCATGGCGAAAAACGTGTTGGTGATTGGTGCCGATGCGTTATCGCATAAATGTGATCCTGAAGATCGCTCTACGATCATTCTGTTCGGTGATGCAGCCGGTGCGGTTGTGATTGGTGCCAGCGAAGAGCCGGGTATCATTTCAACGCATTTGCATGCTGATGGCCATTTCGGCGGCTTGTTGAGCTTGGCTGTGCCAGAGCACGGTAAAGCGTTCGAGGCCGACAAGTGGCTGTACATGGCAGGTAATGAAGTATTCAAAGTGGCAGTAACACAGCTGTCTAACTTGGTGAAAGACACGTTAAGTGCCAATAGCATGGACAAGTCAGAACTTGACTGGCTGGTTCCGCACCAAGCGAATATGCGCATTATTAAAGCCACGGCGAAAAAATTGTCGATGTCGATGGACCAAGTTGTCGTGACGTTAGATCGCCACGGTAATACGTCAGCAGCAACCGTGCCGACAGCATTGGATGAAGCCGTGCGTGATGGCCGTATCCAGCGTGGTCAAACGTTGTTGCTAGAAGCATTTGGTGGGGGCTTCACATGGGGCTCTGCACTCGTTAAGTTCTAATGCTGTGTTAATCATCGTATTTAATTGAATTTACTATGGCCTGACCCGGTTACGTTGTGCGTCATTGTGTCAACACAGTGACCACAGCGTAAGGGCAGTGCCTTTATGACACTGCGTAACATGCGTAGTCACAATAATAAGGATTCTCGAATGTCTAAGTTCGCGATTGTATTCCCAGGTCAGGGTTCTCAAACTGTTGGTATGTTGGCTCAATTGGCTGAGCAGTTTGATGTGGTTAAGCAAACGTTCGCTGAAGCGTCTGATGCGCTTGGTTACGATCTATGGGCGTTGGTACAAAACGGCCCAGTGGAAGATCTTAACCAGACACACCGTACACAGCCTGCGCTATTGACATCTTCTGTGGCTATTTGGCGTGTATGGCAAGAGCAGGGCGGCGCACAGCCAACGTTGCTAGCGGGCCACAGCTTGGGCGAGTACTCTGCATTGGTATGTGCCGGTGTGATTGACTTTAAAGCGGCCGTGAAATTGGTTGAGCTACGTGGTCAGTTGATGCAAGAAGCCGTGCCTGCGGGCGTAGGTGCAATGTCTGCCATTATTGGTCTTGACAATGACGCGATCGCGAAAGCGTGTGCGGATGCGGCAGAAGATCAAGTGTGTTCACCGGTAAACTTTAACTCGCCAGGTCAGGTTGTGATCGCGGGTAATAAAGAAGCGGTTGAGCGTGCAAACGTATTGTGTAAAGAAGCGGGTGCGAAGCGTGCCTTGCCATTACCTGTCTCTGTGCCGTCACACTGTGCATTGATGAAGCCGGCTGCGGATAAGCTAGCGGTTGCATTGGACGCACTTGAGTTTGCAGCACCAGCGATCCCTGTGATCAACAACGCAGACGTCGCAACCGAAACCGATCCTGCGGCAATTAAAGCGGCATTGGTTAAGCAACTATACAGCCCAGTACGTTGGACGGAGTCCGTAGAGCGTATGGCGAGTGAAGGCATTGAATCACTTCTTGAGTTTGGCCCAGGTAAAGTCCTGACGGGTCTGACCAAGCGTATCGAGCGTTCTCTGGGTGGTTCTGCAGTGAACGACATCGCTAGCTTTGAAGCGGCGAAGTAAGCCTGAATATATATTCAACGAGGAATAACAATGAGCCTGGAAGGTAAAATTGCCCTAGTAACGGGTGCGAGCCGTGGTATCGGCCGTGCAATTGCTGAGATTTTGGTTGAGCGTGGTGCAACGGTTATCGGTACGGCAACGTCTGAAAGCGGCGCAGAGGCGATCAGCGCATATTTGGGCGACAAGGGTAAAGGTTTTGCACTGAACGTGACATCACCTGAATC
This sequence comes from Photobacterium sp. 270122K, assembly GCF_059941365.1. Classification (NCBI taxonomy): domain Bacteria; kingdom Pseudomonadati; phylum Pseudomonadota; class Gammaproteobacteria; order Vibrionales; family Vibrionaceae; genus Photobacterium; species Photobacterium sp. 270122K. The sequence continues at coordinate 113,203 of NZ_JBPOEN010000004.1, read as the reverse complement.
GATTGAAACCGTATTGAAGCAGATCAAAGATGAATTCGGTGACGTTGATATCCTAGTGAACAATGCGGGTATCACGCGTGACAATCTATTGATGCGCATGAAAGACGAAGAGTGGCAGGACATCATGGACACGAACCTGACGTCTATTTTCCGTCTGTCTAAAGCCGTATTGCGTGCAATGATGAAGAAACGTCACGGCCGTATTATCAGCATTGGCTCTGTGGTAGGTACCATGGGTAATGCCGGTCAAACGAACTATGCGGCAGCGAAAGCGGGCCTATTAGGCTTTACCAAATCGATGGCACGTGAAGTGGCATCGCGTGGTATTACGGTGAATGCGGTTGCCCCAGGTTTCATTGAAACGGACATGACCAAAGCACTGAATGACGATCAGCGCGCAGCGACATTAGCAAATGTCCCTGCTGGTCGTCTTGGCGATCCGCGTGAAATTGCAGCAGCTGTTGCATTTTTAGCCTCTGACGATGCTGGTTATGTGACCGGTGAAACATTGCACGTCAACGGCGGCATGTACATGATTTAATCAAAAATGTTGCATAACTTGATGATGCAAGTCAAACTCAACTTGTTTTCACTGAAAATCGTGGTTTGACCAGCGTGTTGAGTATTGCAACTTTTGCAGTATTGAATAAACTACAGCAAATCGCATTAGCGAATTCTTGTTTTAAGGAAATAGATTAATGAGCAACATCGAAGAACGCGTAAAAAAAATCATTATTGAGCAACTAGGCGTAGACGAAGCTGAAGTTAAAAACGAAGCTTCTTTTGTTGACGATCTAGGCGCTGACTCTCTAGATACTGTTGAACTAGTAATGGCTCTTGAAGAAGAATTCGACACTGAGATTCCTGACGAAGAAGCTGAAAAAATTACTACAGTTCAAGCTGCGATCGACTACGTTGTTGGCGCATCTGAGTAATTAAAAGAACTCCCCCCAGGCGGTCACCATGACCGCCTGATTTTATTTTACACCCCTTGTTTTTGTTTTATTCCTCAATTCCCGGAGAAATTAATCGTGTCTAAGCGTCGCGTAGTTGTTACTGGCATGGGTATGCTATCACCGGTAGGTAATTCTGTTGAATCATCTTGGAAAGCCCTTTTAGCCGGGACAAGCGGTATCCGCACTATTGAACATTTTGATGCTAGCGCTTTTGCTACCCGTTTCGCAGGTTTGATCAATGACTTCAACTGCGAAGATTACATGTCTAAGAAAGATGCACGTAAAATGGATTTGTTTATCCAGTACGGTATCGCAGCAGGCGTGCAAGCATTAAAAGACTCTGGCATTGACATTACCGAAGAAAACGCGAGCCGCGTAGGTGTTGCTATTGGTTCTGGTATCGGTGGCCTTGGCCTTATCGAAACGAACCACGAAGCCCTACTGGCAAAAGGTCCGCGTAAAATTAGTCCATTCTTCGTGCCTTCTACTATCGTGAACATGATTGCCGGTCACCTGTCTATCATGCACGGTCTACGTGGTCCAAACATCGCTATCTCTACCGCGTGTACAACTGGCCTTCATAACATTGGCCATGCCGCACGCATGATCGCATACGGCGATGCAGACGCTATGCTAGCGGGTGGTGCTGAAAAAGCATCAACACCACTAGGCATGGGTGGCTTTGCAGCAGCGAAAGCCCTGTCTACACGTAACGATGATCCACAAGCAGCATCACGTCCATGGGACAAAGATCGTGACGGTTTCGTTCTAGGTGACGGTGCCGGTATGATGATGCTGGAAGAATACGAACACGCGAAAGCACGTGGTGCGAAAATCTACGCAGAGCTTGTTGGTTTTGGTATGAGCGGTGATGCTTATCACATGACTTCACCATCTGCTGACGGTTCAGGCGGTGCATTGGCGATGGAAGCTGCGATCCGTGATGCGGGTATCAGCACCGATCAAATCGGTTACATCAACGCCCACGGTACGTCGACCCCTGCGGGTGACGTAGCTGAAACCCTTGGCATTAAGCGTGCTATGGGTGCAGCAGCAAGTAAAGTGATGGTTTCTTCAACCAAATCTATGACTGGCCACCTATTGGGTGCGGCAGGTTCTGTAGAATCTATCATCAGTGTCATGTCCCTTGTTGATCAGGCAGTTCCGCCAACAATCAATTTGGATAACCCTGATGAAGGCTGTGACTTGGACTACGTTCCAGGCGAAGCGCGCCAGGTAAACATCGAGTACGCTCTGTGTAACTCGTTTGGTTTCGGCGGCACGAACGGTTCACTACTGTTCAAGAAAATCTAATGGATAACCGGTTGTCATAATAAATCTATTATGTGACCTGTTATGATAGAACGGCCCAGCGCATTGCGTTGGGCCGTTTTTTTATCGGTCTATATTTACTCGTGACGTTAGGGTTAAGGTCACGGGGCATTTCAGTATTGGGTGGTGGATGATCCTAATCAATGGTGTGAATACGTCATCGGTCGCGGTGACGGACAGGGCAATGCAATACGGTGACGGGTGTTTCACTACGATGTTGGTGGACGGTGGGCAGATCCGGTTATGGCCTTACCATTTGGCGCGGTTGCAGCAGACGGTAGACGTGCTGGCGATCACCCCGCCGGATTGGCAAGCCGTGACGGACACGGTGCATGCTCTTGCTCCCACGTTATGTACGCAGGAAACCGTGGCGTCAGCCCCTGCCGACAAAGCCGGCATTAAAATATTGATTAGCCGTGGGAGCGGAGGGCGCGGTTACAACCCAACGGGGTGCAGTGATACGCAAGTGGTGATATCAACGTTTGGTTGGCCCGCGCATTACGCCCAGTGGCAGCAAGACGGTATTACGTTGGGCATTTGTCAGCAGCGGTTGGCACACGCGCCGATGCTTGCCGGATTGAAACACCTGAACCGACTTGAGCAAGTCATGTTGAAGCGAGAGGTGGAACAACAAGGGGATGTCGATGCGATCGCCTTGGACATTGACGGCAATGTGGTGGAAACCGTGGCGTCTAACCTTTTTTGGCGTCGGGGTGAGCAGGTTTACACCCCTGATCTTGAACTGTCAGGCGTTGCCGGGGTAATGCGCCGCCATGTTATCGAATTGCTGAGGGCAATGGGGTATCATACGCGGTTGGTTAAAGAGCCAATTGACAGTGTATTGGCAGCCGATGAAGTATTTATAACAAATGCCCTGATGGCGTTAGTACCGATTAATGAAATTCATGGAGTTATGTTTACTGAACGTCAAACCGTCAGTGAACTGAATAAGAGGTTGTATACGTGCTAAAGAAGTTGGTGATAGTAGTATGCCTGCTCGGCCTGATCGCTGCTGGCGGATTAGGTTGGTCTTATCAGCAGGTTAAATCATCGCTTGATCAATCTGTACTGAATCAAGAGGACGTATTGGTCACAGTGAAGGCGGGAACGTCGTACCGTGGTCTGTTAAATCAATTGGTGCGAGAGAACGTGATTGCGGCATCGCCGTGGACACGCTTTATTCCCCGTTTAGAGCCGCAATGGGCGAACGTGAAAACCGGTAGCTATTTAGTGACACCGGGTGGCAGCCTGCGCGACGTGCTGGCTTTGATCACGTCTGGCCGTGAGCACCAGTTTGCCATTACGTTGGTGGAAGGGGATCGCTTTGTCGATTGGCTCGCGCAACTGAAAGCCGCGCCTCACATCGTGCATGCCACAGAGGGCATGAGTGAAGCGGATATCGCCAAAGCATTAGGCGCCAAGGTCACGAAGTTGGAAGGCTATTTATTGCCGGAAACGTACCACTACACCGCGGGCACGTCTGATTTGGATCTGCTACGTCGTGCTTACCGTGACATGAATTCGTTACTGAGCGGTGCGTGGGAAACACGTGATGCCACTATTCCGCTGAAAACGCCGTACGAAGCCTTGATCATGGCGTCGATCATTGAGAAAGAAACCGCCGTCGATGGAGAACGTGGTGTTGTCTCTTCTGTGTTCATGAACCGTTTGCATAAAGGTATGCGCCTGCAGACCGATCCGACGGTGATTTACGGGATGGGGGATAAATACGACGGTAACATTCGCAAGCGCGATCTTCGCACGCCAACCGCGTATAACACGTATACCATTTTTGGTTTACCGCCGACGCCGATTGCGATGCCAAGTAAAGCCTCTGTACTCGCGGCCATGAAGCCTGATGAAAGCGGTTATTATTATTTTGTTGCCGACGGTAAAGGTGGCCACAAATTCTCCAAGACACTGTCAGAACATAACCGTGCTGTACGCGCATATTTAAGAGCACTAAGAAATAAATAATGATGGGTAAATTTATTGTAATCGAAGGGCTGGAAGGCGCGGGTAAAAGCACAGCCATTCAGCAAGTGATGCAGGCACTGTCTAATCACGGTGTTGAACACATTACCTCAACCCGTGAGCCGGGTGGTACGCCATTGGCCGAACAAATGCGCACATTGGTAAAAGAAGGCCACCCCGATGAGCCTTTGACTGATATGGCAGAACTCTTGCTGCTGTATGCGGCGCGTTCACAGTTGGTTGAAAACGTAATTAAACCGGCGCTGGCAAAAGGCGACTGGGTGGTGGGTGATCGCCATGATATGTCTTCTCAGGCTTACCAAGGCGGTGGGCGAGGGTTTGACCGTGACGTGATGGAGCGCTTGCGTGATACTGTGCTGGGGGATTTCCGCCCAGATTTCACGATTTACATGGATATCGATCCGGTGTTGGGGTTAGCGCGTGCTCGCGGCCGTGGCGAACTGGATCGCATTGAACAAATGAATGTTGATTTCTTCCACCGTGCCCGCGCGCGTTTTCTTGAACTTTCGGAAAACGATCCGCGTGTGGTGATCATTGATGCCAGCCAGACGCTGGAAAAGGTCACGCAAGACATTGTTGCCGCGTTAACACAATGGTTGGAGCAGCAGTAACATGTTATATCCGTGGCAAGAAGGGGTATGGCAGAACTGGCAGCAACTGCTAGAGCAAGGGCGTTTGCACCATGCTATTTTGCTGGTGGCACCACTGGGCAGCGGACGCGATGTGCTGGCGAAACAGCTGGCACAAACTGTACTGTGTCAAAATGGTGTGACTGAGCCGTGTGGTATGTGCCATAGCTGTCGATTGTTTGCTGCCGGTACGCACCCCGATTTTCATGCGCTTGCCCCTTTGCAGGAAGGCAAGTCGATTGGGGTCGATGCAGTGCGCCAATGTAACCGTTGGGCCGTTGAAACCTCACAGCTCGGTGGTAATCGTATCATTTTGATCGATTATGCGGATGCCATGGGCGAAGCGGCGGCAAATGCCTTGCTGAAAACTCTGGAAGAACCGCCATCGGGTTGTCAGTTCATTCTCTTGGCAGCATCATTGGATAACTTGTTACCGACCATCAATAGCCGTTGTAATAAATGGCGCTTGCCGATGCCAGACGAAGTGACGACCCAGAAATGGGTGGAAAACAAGTTAATGCAAAGCATTAAGCGAGAAACGGTGCGATTAAATGGGCGTGCGCCATTGGCCACGTTACAGTTTATCGAGCAAGGGCAGGATATTCGTTATGGTCACTTGCTGACGGCTTTTGCCGCTTTCTTACAGCCGCCCTTTATCGGTTTGTACGATGTGGCCGCGCAGTGTGCAGCAGAAGGCCATCACAGTTTGAAATGGTTAAGCTATTTCATGGTGGATTGCATGAAAGTGCAGCAAGGCGTGACGCAACACCTGATCCATTGTGAATCGTTGCCATTGGTGCAACAAGCCGCTGCGACGATCAGTCCGATGCTATTGATCAGTCAGATTAAACAAGCCAATGCGCTTTACCAGCAATTGGATCAGCATTCGGGTCTGAATACCGAATTGTTGATGGTCGATTGGCTGACCGGGTTTATGGCTCAACCGATTTAGGTTGGCCCAACGCATTTCACCTCATCAGCGCAACGCAGTGGCGTTTGTTATGATGGGGCTGAGAAACAAACAACGTAATAAGAGGAATACATTGTGCTAGTTGATTCGCATTGTCACCTGGATAAATTGGATTACGAGCAGCTTCATACAGGGATTGATGATGTGTTGGCGAAAGCCAAAGCCCGCGGGGTCGAGTACTTTCTGTCTGTTGGGGTGACGTTAGACAGTTTCCCTAACATGATGGCGCTGATTGAACCGCATGAGCACGTGTTTGCGTCTTGTGGGGTGCATCCACTGGACATTGAAGCCGGTTTTGATTTTGACAAGCTTAAAGAATATGCCTCTCACGAACGTGTGATTGCCATCGGTGAAACGGGCTTAGACTATCACTATCAACCTGAATTGGCCGATGCGCAAAAAGACATTTTCCGTCAGCACGTGCGTTTAGCGGTTGAGTTGAATAAGCCGCTGATCATCCATACCCGTATGGCGCGTGAAGATACCCTTCAGATCTTACGCGAAGAAGGGGCGGAAAAATGTGGTGGTGTACTGCATTGCTTCACCGAAAGCCTTGAGATGGCATTAGCGGCGATTGAACTGGGTTTCTATATCTCTATTTCAGGTATTGTTACCTTCAATAAAGCCAGCGAACTGAAACATGTGGTGAGCCAGTTGCCGTTAGAGCGATTGCTGGTTGAAACCGATTCACCGTATCTGGCACCGATCCCGCATCGTGGTAAACAAAATCAGCCCGCGTATGTGCGCGAAGTTGCTGAACATATTGCCTTATTGAAGGGTGTTTCAGTAGAAGAAGTCGAAGCGGTAACGACGGAAAACTTCTTCACACTTTTTTCGCGAGCCGAGCGAAGATAAGCCGAAAAAAGGAGCGAAAGCTCCTTTTTTTATGCCTGCTGTTAACGTTGTAAACATTTTACTTACATCCCACGCGTTATGCCCCACAGAAATGCCCGCTTATTTCCTAATGTTACTTAATTCTATTTTTGTAACGTTAAGTAACGTTGCTTACAGTATTGAAAGAAAAGAACATGTCGGTGGAAGTGCATTTTTATCTGGTTTTTTGATTTAAAATCAATTGTTTAGGTTGTTTGGTTTTGATTGTTAACGGTTTTTCTATTGTGATCAAGCTTGAGTTTTGAAATAAAATTTCACTCTGGGTTAGTAATTTTGATAGTCATCAAGTTATATTTACCGCCGCATCTTATACTTATGCTGTATATAAAGAACAGTATCAGCAAGAGGGCTACGGGGGTAGGTCGCTGATACGGAATTGAAATCTAATTAAAAACTCTATTCAGGAGCAGATTATGTTTAAGAACCTTTTTGCAAACCTGCAAAAAGTCGGTAAGGCACTGATGCTTCCAGTATCTGTGTTACCGGTTGCTGGTATCCTACTGGGTGTCGGTGCTGCCAATTTAAGCTTCCTTCCAGAGATCGTGTCTAACTTGATGGAACAAGCAGGTGGCTCGGTGTTTGGTCAGATGGCACTACTGTTCGCAGTGGGTGTTGCACTTGGCTTTACCAATAACGACGGTGTTGCAGGTCTTGCGGCAATCGTTGGTTACGGCATCATGACGGCGACGCTTGGCGTAATGGCTACCGTAATGGGCGTTGAAAAAATCGATACAGGTGTACTAGGTGGTATCCTTATCGGTGGTGTGGCGGCATGGGCATTCAACCGTTTCTTCCGTATTCAGCTTCCTGAATATTTGGGTTTCTTCGCGGGTAAGCGCGCAGTGCCAATCATCACAGGTTTCTCTGCGATTGCACTGGGTATCGTCCTGTCTGTGGTATGGCCACCAATCGGTGCGGCTATCGGTGCGTTCTCTGATTGGGCAGCACACCAGAACCCAACCCTAGCATTTGGTATCTACGGTGTTATTGAGCGTTCTCTAATCCCATTTGGTCTACACCACGTTTGGAACGTACCTTTCTTCTTTGAAGCCGGTACGTGTGTTGACGCAAACGGCGTAACGCAAAACGGCGTACTGACTTGTTACCTAGTGGCAGACGAAGTGTCTCGCGCAGCGGGTAATGGCTTCGGTCAGCTAGCGGGCGGTTACATGTTCAAGATGTTCGGTCTACCAGCAGCAGCGATTGCTATCGCTCACTGTGCGAAGCCTGAAAACCGTGCGAAAGTAATGGGTATCATGGCGTCAGCTGCACTGACTTCTTTCCTAACAGGTATCACCGAACCAATCGAATTCTCATTCATGTTCGTTGCTCCAATTCTGTACGGTATCCACGCGCTACTAGCGGGCTCTGCGTACGTAGTTGCTAACATGCTTGGTTTCGTACACGGTACGTCTTTCTCTCACGGTTTGATTGACTTCCTAGTCCTATCTGGCCATGCGCAGAAGATGGGTCTGATGATTGCTGTGGGTCTAGTATACGCAGTGATTTACTACACCGTATTCCGCTTCATGATCACGAAGTTTGACCTGAAAACACCGGGCCGTGAAGACGACGAAGACAGCAAAGGCGCTGCAGTAACGGGTTCTGAGCTTGCGGGTGAACTGGTTGCAGCCTTTGGTGGTAAAGACAACATTACTGGTCTTGATGCATGTATCACGCGTCTACGTGTCGCTGTTGCAAGCGTTGACAACGTTGACCAAGATAAACTGAAGAAACTAGGCGCTGCTGGTGTGGTTATCGCAGGTGGTGGTGTACAGGCTATCTTCGGTACTAAATCTGACAACCTGAAATCTGACATGGATGAGTGGATCCGTAATAACTAATTACCTCCCCCTCACTCTATCCATCTAAAAGGGAAGCTTCGGCTTCCCTTTTTCTTTTCGTTTTCTCTTTCTCTTTCTGTTTCTGTTTCCTTTTTCTTCTCTCTTCTCGACTATCTATTATCAACTATCTCTTCTATCGGGTTCGCTCTTGCTTGCTGGTGCCGTTTATTCTTTATGAGCCGTTGATCATTCTCGGTCAGCAGGGATAATGTGCGGCTCTGTTCTCTTCTGAATGTAGCCACTATGCGCCTTGATAAATTTGTTTGTAAAAGTACTGAGCTGACAAAAAGTGAAGCGGTCGAAAAAATTCATGCAGGCGCGGTAAGCGTCAATGGTGACGTTGTGATAAACGAAGCGGTACAGGTGCATGAAAATAATACTATTCTGTTGTGTGGTACTCGGCTGAAAGCCCGTGCCTTTCGCTATATGCTCATGCATAAACCGGCCGGTACGATTTGCTCAAACATTGATGAAGTGTACCCCTCGTTGTTCAATTATCTTGATGTCGATAACATCGCAGAGTTGCACATTGCCGGGCGTTTGGATGCCGATACAACGGGGCTCGTATTGATCACGGATGATGGCCGGTGGTCATTCAATATTACAGTGCCAACGAAGGCCTGCGGTAAAGTGTACCGTGTCATGTTATCCCATGACATCGCGGATCATGTCGCGGCGCAATTTGAACAAGGCGTACAACTGCAAGGCGAGCAGCAACTAACCTTACCCGCGACCTTGGAAGTGATCAGTGCCAGAGAGGTGCTGTTAACGATCACGGAGGGAAAGTTTCATCAGGTAAAGCGCATGTTTGCGGCGGTAGGCAACCGGGTTGTTGCGCTTCATCGTGAACAAATTGGCGATATTCGCCTCGATGTCGAGGTAGGGCAGTGGCGTTACTTAACCCATGATGAAATACAGTCATTCACGCGTTAACGACCATACATCCATACCGCCGCATTATTCAGGTAATCAACCTATTTCCCTTTGGCGTCTTTTTATCTTGCTGTGTTTGTCTTACATGCGAACCGCCTCATCACGCCAGTTGCGGTCTGTATGATGCTGCATAGATGTTTGATAGGATGGCCACAACATGGATCGTAATGAATAAAGGGAAAGAACATGACACTTTTCGCCTGGCTGCTATTTATACCGGCTTGTTTTGCATTAAATATGACACCCGGCCCCAATAACTTGTTGGCCATGAATAATGCCCGTTGCTACGGGTTTATCACAGCATTGATCGCGGGGATGGGGCGCATTCTCGCCTTTGTGGGGATGATAGCGCTGGCGGCCTCGGGATTAGCCGTCGTGTTATACACGTCAGAGATCCTTTTCATGATCATAAAAGTGGTCGGCGCGGGGTATCTACTTTGGATTGCCTACACCTTGTGGCATTCCGCGGCCAGTCCGGTATCGGCGGTGAAACCGAGCAAAACGCGTTTTCAATTGGCAAGGCAGGAATGCGTGCTGGCGGCAGGTAACCCGAAGGCCATTTTGATTTTCACCGCATTTTTACCGCAGTTTGTGAATGTCGAGGGCAATGTTGCGGAACAATTTTTTCTGCTGGGCAGTACGTTCTTAGTGTTAGAGGTGGGGGCGATTTCACTCTACGCGGCATTCGGCTTGTACCTGAGACAGTGGTTTTCACAGCCACGCATGGCCAAGCGTTTCAATAAAGCGTGTGCGCTTTTTCTTGCGTTGTCAGGCGGGAATTTATTGCTCAGCCGCTCGTCGTAACCGCCCATCATCCGTGAGGGCGGTAGCTTGTTTCTAGAGCGTGAAACGAAAGCTGGAGAGGGGCACAGAGCGCGCGCCCCGAGGCTTACAGTGATAAGAAAAATAGAATCAGTACCGGTACCAATAAACTTAAAATGAACCCGCTTACAATCGCGATGGGCACACAGCGGATCCCCCCACAGGTTTGGATGACCGGCAGGGTAAAGTCCATGGCGGTTGCGCCCGCATAGCCTACGGCGGTATTGGGATAGCGCTGAATAATGAGTGGGATCAGCGTCAGTGCTACCAGTTCGCGTAACAGTTCATTCAAAAATGCCACGCCGCCCATGACGGGGCCGAGGTGATCGCCAATTAAGATCCCTGCCAATGAATACCAGCCGAAGCCAGACGCCATTGCCAGTCCTTGGTTTAGCGGCAAATCTAAAATCCACGCGCCAAGTAACCCTGCCGGTAACGACGTGCAGATAATCGCCAGTGCGATCAACACGCCTTTTTTGTTCAATATGATTTGCTTGAGTGTCATGCCGCTGTTGCGCAGCTGAATGCCAATTAAAAATAACAGGATCAGCAAAATGATTTCACTGGCTTGATCCACCCAGCTCAAGTCTATTCCCGCCGCCAAACCGACGATCAGGCCGCCCGCCACAGCAAAAATCAGTTTGACCGACTCCATCATCATTTCACGAAAGGGCACGCGTTGGTGTTCATGTTCGGTTGGAATAGGAAACAAACGGTCAATAAGGGGTAACACCAGCATATTCGAGCCGCTGATCAGCACGAAAAAGACCACGGTATAGGTGAGGATCTGATTGAGGTTCTGACTGAGGTTATCCAGCCCAGCCAAGCTCAAACCCATTAAGGTAAGAATCACCAGCACCATACGACTGGTTTGGGTATTAATGAACGTCAGTACCGAGGCTCGGTGTACCGGAATGAGGTAGCCAATAACCAAAGGCAGGAAAATAAACAGCATCCCTGAAAACATGTTAATCCTTAGTGTGTCGCTCTGTGTCTGTGTGGGTAAGAAAACGGCAGCTTATCAGCAAGGCTGAGAAAGGGTCAATCTCCTTTCTCAGCGGGCGAGAGACAATGTTGTTCACAGGTAGGGAAGTGGAGGTAGCGTGGTTACATCCCACTATTTTTCATGACGGTTTTAAGGCGCAATGCAAACTCGGCATTCGACAAGTTGGTTAACTCGTACATCACTTCGGCATCGGCTAAATCCATCTCGACATGGTGTTCGTCAATGGCATCATCATTGGTTTTAAACAGCAGTAAATGGTTCGCCATGCGTGCCACGTCTAAATAGTAAGACGGCGTAGCGTCTTTCCGGAACGGAGAGCGACTGTTAGAGGCCACTTCCAGATAATCGGTATCAAACCCCCAATGTTTGAGGATCAGCAGGCTGACTTCCTGACAGCAGTGCTCGAAGATGTGTTTAGCGATGTCGAGGTCCAAATAGTTACCGCTGTCTAAATAGGCTTGGTATTCATGGATCAAACTGAATAAACCGATGTCAGCAAACAACCCCGCCAATAGGGCTTTGTCAGACTCGATTTTCTTCGGAAACTCTTCATGGGTTGCCAGACCGTGAGCAACCAACGCCATGGTTGCCGCCAACTGACGTGATCGCATGGCGCTGTGCGTCAATAACTGATTACACTCTTGGCTGAATAGGTGGCGCTTCTTCAAATCCTCAATGGCTTTGGCGGTCACAATATCGCGTACCCGATAGATCCCTAAGCGGCTTACGGCCGTAAACACATCGTGGCAGATAATATTTCGGCGGTTGAACAACATGGTGTTCGAGATCGACACGATATGCGCTGTGAGGCCAGGATCGTCCAGAAGCAACTCAGCCACATCATTGATGGTGGTACTGTCGCTATTGCAAAGTGCTTGTAGCTTGACCAGCACTGCCGGAATAGGGGGAAGTGCTAACCGATTTTTTTGAATGGCGGTTTTGACGCGTGAGTAAAACTCAGATTCTAACCCTTTAATGATTTTGTCATTTTCAGGTTTGAGCCAGAAAAAGGATACGTGAGCCATGGATTCTTACTACCTACATGTGAGAGGCATATTTTATCGAGAGTTGTTCTTCTGCGATAGCAAGAAAGGACGAAAACGCAGGCGAGACTATTGATTGCACACTCTTTAATCAGCCAGAAAAAGCTTGTGCAGAAAACGTGCGGTCAGTTTCGGCCCCGTTTGGGTGATCAGTAGTTGTTTATAGTGGACCTCCAAAGGGAGTAGTTCAATCCAACGTTGGCAGACCCACGTGAGATCGTCCAGTTCGTGGTGTGAGTACAAGGCCCCAATTTCAGGCATGGACTGAAAATAAAGCACAAGTTTGTCCGCCAATTCTTTGTCGTTGGCTTTTAACGGGCAAGGGGACCAATTGGTATAAGGCGTAAACTGGGCACACAAGAGGTCGTCGTGTTCGACAGAAATACTCAGTAATCGGACTTTTTGACGGCCTTTTACCTTGATGGAGAGGAGTCCGCCTTCTAAAGCATCAAAATTCACCACTTCGCATTGAGTCGCAATTGCGGGAATTTTTTTGAGCTCGCTATTGACTTCATCTTCATTGAGCATACAGACGGCAAAGCCCCTGTCTCCACTAAGGGATTGCTTCAGCATTCTGAGATGTCGCTCCTCACAAATAAGTAACTCGACATTACCGTCAGGCAATAAGTGTGAGGTGGTAGGAAAGAGTGCGATCTCTGTCATCTTATTGTCAGCCTCCCTCACGTGGAAAAAACGATTATTGATAAGAATAAAGATAGTGGCTTGAGGCATTTTTTGGGAGATTCTCCCCAAATTGGCCCTGACCAAATAAGGTCGCTTTTGTCACATAGTGCTTATTTTTTGAATCATAATATGTCTGGATTCTCACTTTGAAGTGTTCACTGTTTCATATGTGGAAATTCGACGAGGGCTGTGTCATTGTCAATTTGTTGACGCTTATTTGTTTGGCGTTACTGGAGAAAAACAACCATTAACGTTTAACGGGAGAGATGTTGTGCGAAACTTCAAGGAAGAACTTTTAAATTATCTTCAAGACTTCGGTGGTTTTGAAAAACGTTCAATGTTTGGCGGTACAGGGATTTTCATTAATTCTGCGATGTACGCCATTATTACTGACAAAGCCCTTTACCTACGCGGTGGGGATGTATTGGACGAGCAACTGGTTACGCTAGGGTGTGAGAAATTTAGACACATCAAGCGCAGCACAACCGCCGTGGTTAACTACTACGATATCACAGATATCTACCACAATAATCTTGAGCAGTGCTCATTATTAGTGAAAGAATCTATTGCATTGTCGATTACAGAAAAAGCGTATAAATCATCAGACAAGAGCAAAAGGATCCGCGACTTACCGAACATGCGCCTGACACTAGAGCGCATGGTCAAGAAAGCAGGCATTCCAGATGTGACCAGTTTTGTCACACTGGGCGCCGTTGAAGTGTACCGTAAGGTGCGTCAGAGTCAGGGTAAAGATCTTGACGTTAAATTGCTATGGATGTTTGCCGGTGCGATTGATGGTTGTCACTGGACACTGCTGAAAGATGACCAAAAGCAGCAGTTGTTACAAGCTATCGACTAAAATGTAGTACATATTTTTAGCTGCAAAAAAGCCACCGCCTCTACGCGGTGGCTTTTTTATTGTATGATAATCCTATCATTTACCACATTGTGCGACGTATGCGACTACCACGCTTAACCGGTTCCGTTTTGTCTGGACTTCATTGCTTTTTGATTGCAGCCGATCAAATGAGTTTTACCCGCGCCGCTGAGATGTTGTGCTTAACCCAAAGTGCTGTCAGCCATAAGATCAAAAATCTTGAGGCGGCATTAGGGGTCAAGTTGTTCATTCGCCAGCCCCGTAAGTTGGTATTGACCGATGAAGGTAAGCGTTTAAAAGAGGTGGTCGCGCATAATTTTGGCGATATTGCCAATGAACTGCGTGATTTGAAAACGCTGGAGTTGAGCGGTGAATTGAATGTCTCGGTGCCCCCGACGTTTGCCCAACGGTGGTTAATGCCACGGTTGAAGGGGTTCATTGATAAATACCCGGCACTGCGTTTTCATTTGCGTACCCGTAATGAGCTGGTGGATTTTCAGACCGAATCGTTTGACTGCGCCATTTACTTTGGGGACGGCAAATACAACGGGCTGCATGTGGTCAGGTTGATGAACGAAAGCATGGTACCAGTGTGCAGTCACGAATATGCCTTGGCGCATGATCTCTACGGGAACCCCCATAAGTTAGTGTCGTGTATGTTGCTGCATGATGCCGCGCCGTGGGCACGGGCAGGGCGTAATGACGAATGGCAATATTGGGCGCAACAAAATGGCGTGATATTACCCGAGGCTGGCTGTACGTTTGATCGCGCAGATTTGGCCTTGCAAGCCGCAGAGCGTGGGATCGGTGTGGCGATTGGCCGCGCGTCGTTCATTGCTGAGCAAATTGCCTCAGGGAGGCTGGTGACACCGTTTCCGCTCTCTGTACCGTCACCGCAACATTATTATTTGGTGTGCCGTAAAGACATGGCCGCGTCGCCACGCATTAAAGCCTTTATTGATTGGCTGGTGGAAAATCAGTAAGCAAAATGGCCGAATATCGAGACAAAAAAATGCCCTCAATCAAGTGAGGGCATTATCGCGCTAGCGTGAGTCACTAACCTGAGAGCAAGGCCATCATGTTTGGCCTTGAACGCAATGTTAGAACTTGAAACGCGTGGTGATCATCATTTGATCGCCATAGATATCATTGAAGCGACCCGCAACACCGATAGAGAACAACTCTGTCGCGTGGAAACGGCCGTAGACGTTACCGATGGTTTTTTCATGATCGTCAATATTCAGGTGACCGATCTGGCCGCCCACTTCAAATTGTGGACCTAACCACTGACGGATACCCAGGTTCACTTCCATGCCCAATTTACCCGCTGAGCTGTCAAAGCAGCCACGGTCTTTCACGTTACGGGCTTTCAGTTCACCGGTAATATCGGCCCAGTTGTTCACGGGTGCGTGGAAACCGACACCGATCGACGCATCCCAATCGCTATCAAATTCAGTATCGATGCTACCGATGATGTGTGCGTTAGGGTGAATTGATTTGCTGAAGCCTGCACCGTAGGTCAGTGGGCTGATACCGATACGCGCTTCAGCGTAGTCGTAGCTGAAGTTGCTCATGGTGGATTGATCAGCATATGCAGCAGGAATTGATGCCAGGATCAAGCCCATAGCAAGAAGTGTTTTACGCATGACAATGTGTCCGGAAGGCTTAAAAATATGCGCTCATTTTAATGGACAAAATGGCTGAATCATAGATTTTTACCGGACTTTGTTGTCTTTTATCCCGTTTGTGCTGGGATAAAAAGCAAAGATCATAAAAATTTGTGATCTTTGCTTCAGATATTAATCTTATCGATAACTAACGCTGGATAAATGGCGGCTATCCGATTAATTCATTGCCAGAGCGCGTATTTTGCTCAAAAAGCGCGGCATTATTGAGTGTGGTGTCCGCGATATTGGCCAAGGCTTCATCGGTTAAGAAGGCTTGGTGACCGGTGAACAACACGTTGTGACACGCAGAGAGACGGCGGAACACATCATCGGTGATCACATCGTTAGATTTATCTTCAAAGAACAAATCTTTTTCATTTTCGTACACATCAATCCCCAATGAGCCGATCTTACTGTTTTTCAGCGCTTCGATGGCGTCTTTAGAGTTGAGCAATTCCCCACGGCTGGTGTTGATGATCATCACGCCATCACGCATTTTGGCAAACGCGTCAGCGTTCAGCATGTGGTAATTTTCTTCTGTCATTGGGCAGTGTAGGGTGATCACGTTCGATTTTTCGTAAATCTCATCCAGCGTGGTGTAACGCACACCCAGCTCAATCGCCAGTGGGTTCTCGAACGGGTCATAGGCCAGCACATTCATGCCTAAGCCTTTCAGAATGCGAATGGTCGCAATGCCGATTTTACCGGTGCCGATCACGCCAACGGTTTTACCGTGGAAGTTAAAGCCTGTCAGGCCTTCTAGCGAGAAGTTGGCATCGCGGGTACGTTGGTAAGCGCGGTGGATACGGCGGTTCAGGCTGAGCATCAGACCAAGGGTGTGTTCCGCAATCGCTTCAGGGGAGTAGGCCGGTACGCGCACCACTTGCATATTTAGATCTTTGGCGGCATCAAGATCGACTTTATCAAACCCTGCACAGCGCATGGCGATCAGTTTGACGCCGCTTTCAGCTAAAGACTCAAGCACCGGACGGCTAAGATCATCGTTCACAAACGCGCAGACGGCATCATAGCCATGGGCCATTTTTGCGGTTTGCTCCGTGAGTCGAAAATCAAAGAAATCAAGCTGATGCTGATACTGCGCATTCACGGCAGTAAAAGAGTGTTGGTCGTATTTTTTAGTACTGAAAACTGCAACTTTCATCGTTCACCTTTTCGGGTTGACTATCCGTAGCGTCTTGCTGTGGATGAGTGTCATTGATCGGGTATTAATTATGTGATCAAGATAACACTATTGTCGCGTCCCGAAAAGGTTTGTATGACAAATTAATGCTGCTGATGCTGATAGATTAAATATCCGACAGGCTTAGACGGCGGTCGCTCAGTGCTTCCATGATACGGGTAGCATCCAGTACTTGGATCCACGGCATCAATTCCGACGTGTTGTCGATCATGTAGGTGGTCAGTTGTTCAATCACGATTTGCTTGAGTTGATCGCCATTCCACGGTTTGGCAATGTAGTAATCCAAGCTGGCATTGTTGACGGCTTGCACCGTTTCTTCCAGTCCCGCCTGGCCGGTCAGGAGGACTCTGCGGGTTGCCTGAGTCTCCGTGTGTTGTTTCAGCTCGATTAAATACTCAATGCCCGTTTCGCCAGGCATGATGTGATCACACAAAATCAACGCTAGTGGCGTGTCATCGGCAATGGCCTCGGCGACTACGTCTCTGGCCTCACTCACGGACTCTGCCGCTTCAATCACGAAATGGCTTTCAAGATCACGCAAATCATTGATTACACTGTCGAGCACTTCGCGTTCATCATCAACGCACAGAATAAGAAACTTCTTCATGGGGCCTCCTTTATTGGGCATCATCCAAGGGTAACGTCACAATCATCTGGGTAAATTGGCCGGGCTCGGAGTCTACCGTGATGGTACCATTGTGTTGGTGGATGATCTGCTGACAGACAGATAATCCAATCCCAAGCCCGAAGTTGCCTTCACGCTTGGTGGTAAAATTCAGTTCAAAGATTTTAGCCTGCTGAGCCGGGGGGATCCCTTTGCCGTTGTCAGCCACTATCACTTGAATGGCTTGTTTGCCATGGGGATCCGGTTCGGTCAGGCGGGTGGTCACGCGAATTTCACCGGGCTCATCCACGGCATCCAACGCATTAGAGATTAAATTGGTCCACACCTGTTGCAGCGCAATAGGTTGGCATTGCAGTGGCGGAAGCGGGTGATAGTCTTTGATCACGCGGTGACGCTTGAGTTTGTTTTCGAAGATCACCAAGGTATCTTCCAGCCCTTCGTGCAGGTCGACGCAATGGGTGGTTTCATCGTCTTGGCGGGCATAGCTTTTCAGGCTTTTGACCAAATCGGCAATGCGCTGAGCACACACATTAATGGAACGCAGGAAGTTCCCCATTTGGTAATAGTGTTCCCACTCGGCCAGCAGGGTCGGTAGCTGGTTTTTTTGCGGTAGTAACCAGTTGTGCAACAGGTCGGGATCATCAATCCCCATCTGCACGATTTTTCTCGCCAAATGCCGATCGCCGATCACGCTGGTGAGCTGTTTTGCCCGTTGGCGTGTTTCGGCGGTGGAGAGCGGTCGCGATTGCATGGCTTGCTGCATGATAGTGTGACCGCGAGATTGATTCTCAGGATCGAGCGTGGTTTCTGTGATATTACCGATGGTGTGTTTTAACGTATCACTGCCGCGTAAAATGGCAGAAACCGGATTATTCAGTTCATGGGCAACCCCAGCAACCAATTGGCCTAACATGGCCATCTTCTCTTTTTCCACCAACTGGTGGTGAGCATCATCCAACGATTTCAGGGTTTGCTGTAAACACAGCTCGGTTTTAATGCTGCCTTTTAAACGGCGGTTGAAGTTGCGCAGCAGCAAGTTGGTGAACAACGGGAGCAGTTCGGTGCGGGAGTTCATCACTTTGTTGAACAGTTTTCTGTCCAGCTTGATCACATCGGTGTTGCACAGGGTGACACCGGTGGAAAACGAAGGCTCGCCAGAAATAAACGACATGCCGCCCACCAAATGTCCTGGGCCTGCACGTACCACTTCATGGCGTCGGCCATATTCATCTTTCTTATACAGCGCCACTTCGCCCTGTGTGATGAACCACAGAATGTTATTCGACGTCCCTTCGTGGGTCAGAATGTGGTTGGCGCGGTAGTTACGACAAGCGCGGTTTTCATCGTTGCCAGCAAAAAACTCATACAGCGCATCCGTCACTTGCTTGGCCAGTGTGGCGTCATCAAGGGTGTGGGTGTCTTGAATAAAGCCGGATCGAAACCGCGACATCTGGTAGTCGATGTGGGCATTGAGAATGCGGCGGTGATCCAACACTTGGCTGTAGCGCAGCCAATCTTCATCCGTGTGTTTCAGGATAAAGCTGGTCAGCTCTTTGACCAGTACCGGTTGTAGTGCGTCTTGATCCCACGGTTTGGTCAGGCAGTAATGCAGGCGGCCTTCATTCACCGCTTGCATGATGGCGTCCAGTTGTGGGGTGTCATTGATCAAGATAGATCGCGCTTGCTGACTGGCAGGGTATTGATCCAGCGAGATCAGAAAATCGACGCCATTGTCACGGCCCAAATCATTGTCGCAAATCACCATTGCCACCCGTTGGCCTTGTTGGGCGATGCGGGTTAATACGGCATTGGCTTGGTCAATACTGTAAGCATTGCAAATATCAAACAGCCCAGCAAACGGGGCAAGGGCATCATTGAGTTGCTCGACGATGTCCGGGTCATCATCCAAGCAGACAATTGCAAAATTATTCACCAATCCATCCTTATGTGGTGCCAGCGTACTATCACAGACATGCAGGGTTCTCGCTGGTCGCATCCTGATTATTGTCAGTGTATAAGAAAGCGTTTATGCAGACTGAGAGGCAGATAGCAAAGTCATTTTGAGACTGATGTGATGAGTCATTGATAAATAGCATGTTCTCTTAGCTGTGATAGACTGAATGTTCATCTTCAAAACTGGGATTTATGGACAATGTTGAAAAAAATTGGTGCGGTTGGCGGTGCAGTTGCCTTGGTACTTTGTTGGCCGTTTGCCACGGGGCAGATCGGTGAGCGGATCTACTTAGATACAATCGGTCAATATGCCAACCCATACCTGACGGTGTCTAATGACAGCTATGACCGTGGGTATTTGAGTGCGGATGCGGTATCGCAGGTGACATTCAAAGGGGAATTGAAAACCGTTTTTGAAGATGAAGGGCTACCCACGGTTTGGCGTATTCATCACCATGTGACACATGGTGTGTTCGGCGTGAGCACCACCAGTGAATTGGTGGTGGATCCGGCGCTGAAGCCGACGATTGAAAAATTATGGGGCCAAGGCGTGCCACCTTTCACGTTAGAAACAGACACCGCGCTGACGCGCACAACAGATTTTACCTTGAAGGTGAATCCGCTTAAAGCGGGTGAAGCGCCCAGCACCCGTGCAGAATTTTCCGCATTTGATATGACCGGTTGGGTCGATGCCAAGGGCGCGGGTGAGTTTCAGTACCTGTGGCCGTCAGCCAGCCTGATCACGGAAGCCAATGAAGAAATGCGCCTGACAAGCCTGACCGGTGGCGGTAAAGGTCGCTTGGATGGCCAGTTCTGGATTGGGGATCAGCATTTGTCGCTAGAAAGCGTCAGCTTTAATGATTTATCCAGCGATCAGCATGTGAGCATGGAAAAACTGGCGGTGAGCATGAACAATGTACTGTCGACGCCAGACGGAAAAAATGCCACGCCATTGTTGACCAACAGCAACCAGATCAAAGTGGGCAAGCTGCGTTCGTTAGAAGGGGAGGAGTTTAGCAACTTCAACTTCCAAATGGCGTTCTCGGATTTGGATTACCCATCGATTCATCAGCTTGGTGAATTTTCGGAGGTCATGGACACCACCATGACGGATGCGCAAGTGGAAGCCATGTCTAACGCGCTGGATCAATTGGTGGCGAAAGGACTGAAATTTGCCATTAGCGATTTAAGTGTGGTGACGCCGCAAGGCGATGTGAAAAGCAGTTTGACGCTGCAAGTGAAGCCGGGGTTAACCAATGCCTCGCAAAACTTGGCGACGATCGCAGAAAGCATTGATGGGGATTTATTCCTGAGCTTGCCGGTGACGCTGGTGGATGCGGATCCTGCATTGAGTGAGCGCGCAGTCTCGCTGGAAGAGAACGGCATCATCGAACGTACGGCGACCCATTACGTGGCGAAAATGGCGATTGAAGGCGATAAGCTGATCCTGTCTAACGGTGATCAACTGCCTATGGCGATGTTACTGATGCTATTCATGTAACGGCTGATTCTGTCAGCGTTTCGGTTGCTGAAAACAAACAACGGCGCGCTTTAGCCAAAGGCAAAGCGCGCCGTTTTTATTTATCTCGCTTCGATCAGTGTGGCATGCGAATGCTGTCGACATCAATCTGCGTCGATCCCCATTCGCTGTCCACTTCGCCACGAATAATCACGGTATGTTGCGGTTCAACGATGAGTCCGCCCCAATCTTCATGATCGATCTCGATCTGAATATCACCGGTACTGTCTTTGAACAAGTACAACTCATCACCGAGTGATTGGCTGATGTGGCCGGTTAATTCCACCACGCTGTCATCGTTTGCCACGAGAGCATCGCGCACGGTGTGAATGGCGGAAACGCCCGGGCCATTAAATGCGGCATTGGCAGAGAAAGATGTTGCAAGAAGAAGTGTGATGAGCGTTTTTTTCATGATTTTTTTCTTTTTAGTTATGTTGAAGTAACGTGTCTGGCGATGATTATGTGTGATGGCGCGTGAAGGGATCGTGAAAAAATTGCCATGTGTTGCTTTTTTTTGAGATCTCCGTTGTTACCGCCCAAGGGGCATGAACAGTGAGATCGGCGGTAGAGGTGCCGACAAAATGGCACATGATAGTCATTGTCTATTGATGAAATTGCCAAATTCAATTTAGTAATTTCAAGGAAATAGGCGACACTTAATCAAAAGGAGGCCGCAGAACCAAGGTGGCCACGTGTCAATACGGTTGCCCGCCTGAAGTGTGAATCACACAGCGTTTGACTTGCCGGGCCGCAGAGTGAATGAGGGGGATGCATGGAATCGTTGAAGGTTAAAGATTACATGAATGTGCGCCCAGTGACATTTGAATCGGCTATGTCGTTGTCGCAAGCACTGGATAAGCTATTGTCATCAAAACAAATTGGTGGCCCTGTGATTGATGATTTGCATCGGGTCGTGGGCTTTATTTCTGAGCAGGATATGATCCACAAGCTATTGAAAGTGGGCTATCACTGTCAGGATACCCACAACGTGGGCGAGTGCATGCGCGTCGATGTACTGACGGTGTCACCGGATGACTCCATCATTGAACTGGCTGATACCATGGCGGGTCAGAAGCCGAAAATTTATCCGGTGGTCGAAAATGAGCGTTTGGTGGGGGTGATCACACGCCGCGATGTACTGACGGCGATCAGTAATCAAATTGGGGAGTGTTTCAAACACCCTGTGTAACCTCACCTGTTATGCTATGTGGTATGACGAGAGAAAAGGCGCGTTAAGCGCCTTTTCTGTTTGTCTTTTTCCACCTATTGCATGTGCGCGACCAGACTGAAGAGGGACGCTGAGTGACCACACCGAAAACGCCATCATCCAATTCGCCATCGCATCCAGATGCGCCACAAGCGACATCGTCCTCCCCAGCAACGCCTGATCAGGCGAAGTTTGTGACCGGTTCACCCATGAAGCACATCATGGTGATGTCCGGCACGGGTGCGGTGGGGTTGATGGCATTGTTCTTGGTCGACTTACTCGACATGTTCTTCATCAGTTTATTGGGGGAAATTGAGTTAGCGGCGGCCATCGGTTTTGCCGGAACGCTGATCTTTTTTTCGACCTCGGTTTCGATAGGTACCTCGATTGCGATGGGCGCCTTAGTGTCGCGTGCGCTTGGCGCGAACGAGGCAGAAAAAGCCCGCCAATTGACGGTCAACGTCATGATCTTTGCCGTGATCATTTGTACCGTGATGGTCAGCCTTATGTTGTGGCAATTACCGCAGTTGCTCGCCATGATCGGTGCGACCGGCAACGTGGCGGCCGCCGCGACGGATTATTTGGTGATTTTGCTGCCCAGTGCGCCGTTTATTGCCATTTCCATGTCTGCCGGTGCGGCGCTGCGTGGTATTGGTGACGCCCGCCGTTCGATGATTGCTACCCTGATCGGCGGAGGCGTCAATGCGGTGCTGGATCCGTTATTTATCTTCGGCTTGTCGATGGGGATGGAAGGGGCGGCGATTGCCTCGGTGTTTGCCCGTTTAGCCGTCATGGTGTATTCCCTGCATGCGGTGATCGTGCATCACCGGTTGGTGGCGCGGCCCCAGTTTGGGGCGTTTATTCGCGCATTGCCGCCTATTTCAGCCATTGCTTTTCCAGCTATTCTGACCAATACCGCCACACCTATCGGCAACGCTATCGTGACCAGTCAAATTGCCCAGTTTGGGGAAAGCTTTGTCGCCGGTTATGCGGTGATTGGTCGCATCATGCCCGTCACCTTTGCGCTGGTGTTCTCGTTGTCTGGCGCGATAGGCCCGATCATCGGGCAGAACTTCGGCGCGGCACGTTGGGATAGGATCGTCCGCTCGCTAACGGATGCGCTGATTTTCGTCTCGCTGTATTGCGTATTGGTATCGGGGCTTTTGTGGTTGGCACAAGACAGTTTGATTGCGATCTTCAGTTTGCAGGGAGATGCCGCGACGTTGCTGTCCGTGTTCTGTAGTTATGTGGCGATCACCTTCATTTTCAATGGTGCCTTGTTTGTCGCCAATGCCGCGTTTAACAACTTGAACCGTCCGACATGGTCAACGGCCTTGAACATGGGCAAAGCCACGCTGGGTACCATTCCATTTGTATGGCTAGGTGGCCTGTGGGGTGGCGCTAGCGGGGTATTGATTGGGCAAGCTGTCGGCGGCATGGTGTTTGGTTGCCTAGCCGTCTGGCTCGTGCGTCGCCAAGTGTTGTGCATGGCACGGGCGCATGAACAGCGTGAGCAGCAAGATATTCTGACACCGAGCGTACCGCTGACGCCGTTCTGTTCATCGCGCACGTATATGGGGCAGGAAGACGCGGTGGACGAGCCTTTTGTGGCGCCGAATAAATCGGCATCGTGATTTTTATCCCATTATCATGGGATGAGAAAGCACTGCATTCTCATGAATACTCGCATCTGGCGGTAACTTGGCAAGATTACTAATTTATTGATCTAACTCGGAGAAATTCACCGGTAAGCGGCGCAGAATGGCAATCTAATTTTGCTCTGCTGATACCTTGGAACGGTGACGGCAGAACGTCTTGCCGCCCTGATTTTTCCCCCTATTGATGGCATACCAAAGGACGAAGTCAGCGTCAGGCACCTTTTTTTGTGTTTTAAGGGAATAATGCCACCATGCGCCAATATCTGCGGTACATCGTACCAATCCTCATTCCACTCATTGTTTTACTGTTACCGGCTTCCGCGTTTCCTGTTGAAGGCCTGACAGTCGTACAGCAACGGGTAATCGCCATCTTTCTTCTAGCGGCTCTGTGTTGGGTCATGGAACCGATTCCGATCTATGCCACCTCTGTGGTGATCATTGTGTTGGAATTGTTATTGCTTTCCAACAAGGGCTTGTACTTATTCCGCAGTGAAGAAGGTCAACCTCACTTTGGTGAGCTCTTAGCGTATAACGACATCATGGCGACCTTTGCCAGTCCGATCATTATGCTGTTTCTCGGCGGGTTCTTCCTGGCGATGGCGGCGACCAAATACCGTTTGGACGTCAACTTAGCGCGTGTTTTATTACGCCCGTTTGGTAACCAACCGAAATACGTGATGTTTGGTTTGATGCTGATCACCGCGATTTTCTCGATGTTCATGTCAAACACCGCTACCACGGCGATGATGCTGTCTATTCTTGCCCCTGTAATTGCCCTTTTTGGACAGAAAGATCCCGGTAAAATTGCGTTTGCCTTGTGTATTCCTGTGGCCGCGAACATTGGGGGGATCGGTACCCCGATTGGTACCCCGCCCAATGCCATTGCCCTGAAATACCTGAGTGCAGAGAATATGATCACCTTTGGTGAGTGGATGTTCTTTGGTGTGCCGTTTGTGGCGGTCATGTTGGTGTTTGCATGGTTCTTGATCAATGCCATGTACCCCGCAAAACAAGAGAAAATCGAACTCACAATCAAAGGTAAGTTCCTGAAAACACCGAAGGCCATTACCGTGTATGTCACGTTCGCCCTGACCGTTATTTTGTGGTTGATGGGCTCGACACACGGCATGAACTCCTACACGGTGGCGCTGATTCCGGTCGCGGTATTCTCGCTGACAGGGATCATCAACAAAGAAGATTTGAAGAAGATTTCTTGGGATGTGTTGTGGTTGGTGTCAGGCGGTATTGCGTTGGGTCTGGCGCTGGACAAAACCGGCTTGGCCAAACTGATGGTACACAGCATTCCGTTTGATGATTTCTCTCCGTATGTCGTGCTGGGTGGCGCTGCGTTGTTGTGTTTGGTGATGGCAAACTTCATGTCACACACCGCAACCGCGAACTTGCTGATGCCTATTATGGCTGCTTTGGGCATGTCGATGACCTCGCTAGTGCCATTGGGCGGCGAAATCACCTTGATTTTGGTGGTGACGTTTGCGGCATCACTGGGTATGTCGTTGCCGATCAGTACGCCACCGAATGCCCTTGCACATGCGACGGGTCACGTGGAAAGTAATCAAATGGCCCGTGTGGGTGTGATTGTGGGTGTGGTTGGTGTGGCATTGAGTTTTGCCATGATCTGGCTACTTCACTTGATTGACCATATCTAAGAGAACCAGCATGCATCAACCAAAAGCCATGCAGCGCATTGTGGATGTTTATTTCCGCGATCCTGTCCGCACCACGGCGGTGAAGGCCGGCACACATGTTCTTACGCAAGACGGCTATAACGATAAGCTGTATTGGGTAAAAAAAGGTGAGCTGTCCGGTTATCTTAATACCGAAGACGACAGTGACATGACCGCCAAAGTGTTTCGGGTTGAGCAGGGAATGTTCTTTGGTGTCCACAGTTTCTTCGCGCAAACACTGATGGCTTCCACCACCGTGATTGCAGAGAAAGACAGTGAGCTGGCATGGATTGATCTGGATACCCAAGCGGTTGAACCGGAAAACTACGGTTCGCTCAGTGAGCAGTTCATGCCCGTGATGGTGCATGAGTTAGCTCGCCGCCAAATGCTGACAGGTTTGCAGGCGATTGAAAAAGAAAAAGCCCTGCAACAGCTGTATGCCGCCGAGCAAATGACCACCTTAGGGCAGTTAGCGGCGGGCATTGCCCATGAGCTGAACAACGCCGTCGGGGTGATCAGCAGTAAAACCGAAGGGCTGCAAAATGGGATCTGTCGAATTTTAGACGAGAGCAAACCGCATGTGAGTCCGTTTTTGGATCTCGGGATCTGCGCCGGTCAATCCACCACGTCGGCTGAAGTGCGACAGCGTGCCAAACAGTTACAGCAAGATCTCGGTCTGGGTCGTGATCAGGCGCGGCAGTTAGCGCGGGCGTTGCCGGAAGGCGAGGTGCCGGATTACTGGCTAGAGAACGTGGACGATGCCCTGCAATACTGGGACATGGGGCGGGATCTGCACGACATGCGCTTAGCGGCAAAACATGCGACCAGCATCGTGCGCTCAGTGAAGCAGTTGGGGGGCACGGATACCGCCCGTCAACCGGATGTCGATGTGAACGACACTATCCATAAGTCACTGTCGCTGCTGCAAAGTAATTTGCGCCGGGTGAACGTGGTATTGCGTCCGGCGGTGTTACCGCCGATCACGGCCAGTACGACCGAGTTGGTGCAGGTGTGGGTCAACATCATCAAAAATGCGTGCGATGCAATGGAAGAAACCGAGCAGCCGCAGATTGAAATCATCACCCGTTATTCAAAGAATCGCTTGTTGATCACGATCAGCAATAACGGGCCCATGATTGATGAGACCACGCGCCGCAAAGTGTTTCAACCGAACTTTACCACCAAGAAAGGGGGGCTATCGTTCGGCTTAGGCTTGGGATTGTCTATCGTGCAGCGCATCGTCCACAGTTATGGCGGTACGATTGCACTGAAGAGCGACCCAGAGAAAACCAAATTTCGTATTAAATTGCCAATCGCGTAAGGGATGGTTAAGTGATGGACAAATTAAATATCATCTGTGTAGATGACCAGAGGGAAGTACTGAGCGCCGTATTGAAAGATCTGTCGCCGCTGAATGATTTTTTCCATGTTGAAGACTGCGAATCCGCAGACGAAGCGTTGGAATTGATGGATGAACTGGATGCCGAAGGTGAATTCGTGGCATTGGTGATATCTGATCATGTGATGCCGGGCAAGACAGGCGTGGAATTGCTGACTGAGATCTCACAAGATACCCGTTTTGCGAACACCAAAAAGGTGCTGCTGACCGGACAGGCAACCCACCAAGATACGATTGCAGCCATCAACCGTGCTCGCATTGAAAGCTATTTTGAAAAGCCCTGGAAAGCGGATACGTTGTTGATGACCGCTCGTAGCCTGATCACCGAGTACGTGTTCGACATGGGGTTGGATTACCAACCGTGGATGGACATCCTAGATAATAGCGTGGTGTTACGCCGTCTAAGCTAATTGGTTTACTTTGGTGCCGTAACCGACACCGCACATAAAAAAAGCAGGCGATGGCCTGCTTTTTCTTTATGCATCATATACGTCGCCGTGAGGGTTAGGCCGCAATAATATTGTTGCGCACCAAGCCGCGTCGGATGTTTTTGCACAGCTTACCGAAGCGATTGATTTCATCAAACGTCGGCACATCACCGCGATGAATCGCATGCTCCCAATATGAGACTTCCGTTTCAACCAACTCCATCAATTTTTTCGGACAACCGATACAGCTATTGTCCGGTCCGCATTTAAACGTCTCTTCATCATACAGCGGCAGTTCGTCTTTCACTTGTTCGATGATTTGTATCATCGCTGTGGATCGATCAGGTTTACGGCTCATGGCTTGTCTCAGACTATTCATCTGCATTGGGTGGAAAGGGTCGACGATTATAACGGCAAGGCGGCGAGAGATACATGGGTAATGCGCGGGCTTTTTCGTGGTAGAGATATTCGGCGCGGTGAGTGCGTATTTGTTTTTATAAATAGGCTTAGATATGCAATTTAATTATAAATTAAACAGTAACTTGCGCGCCATTTTTGCGAGGCATGTCATGGTCGAGTGTTATTAACAAAGCTGTAACTTGTGTAGCATGGAATTCACTTAGCGTAAATACGACCAACAAAAACAATAAGAAGGATGACCATGATGAAGCAAGGATTGAAATTGACGGGAGCGGCCTCTATAGCACTATTACTGTCTGCTTGTGGCGGCGGAGGGGGCGGTGATTCTGCTGACGGTAACACAGGTGGTGGCAATACCGGTGGTGTAGGCGCAACGTGTACAGGCAGCTCGACAATGACCTGTGCCTATGGAACCGATGAGATAACGGTGAATGTACACCTCACTGTTTCACCGGATTATAAACTGCAACCACGCGCATTATTTGCCTCGGTGGCAGGCGCGTTATATCCCAGCAATGATGAAAAGCTGATTATTCGAGCTGACGGGCAAGACTATGAAGCAGACATCCTCAATGCGACCCAAGACGTGACGGTATTTCCGGACGTGCCTTATGGCGCGCCGGTGTATGACATAGAGTGGTACCGTGGCGGTGATTTAATTGCAAGCAAGGCGATTGAACACTTGGCGACACCGGTATTTATTGCATCGGCAGGACAACATGATGGATCCGACACGGTGGTGGTCGAGTGGGTTGAAGAGATGAATCACACCTTTGATGTAGATTTGTACAGCCTTGCGTGTGATAAAGCGGATGGTACGGTGACGTATATTGATGCTTTGACATCAGCAAATATTAATCCGGCCCATTCACCGTTTGAAATTTCATTGGTGGATGATTATGGGGTGTCAATCGATGCGTTACAGCAAACCTATACCGCTTGCAGCATGCTGATGTATGTGACGAGTACGAATGCGTTGACGTCACCGGAGAACACGCCCCGTGAGTTGTTAATTCGCTCATCGAGCCCTCGTCAACATGAGGTTGATGTGTTCTAAGTTTTTCTCTCGTGCCATTATTTATTTGCTCTCATCAGCCGCCTTGTGCGGCTGATTGTGTTTTGTATTACTGGTCCTCTTTTTAATTTTCAGGATTAAAATACGAAATCTCCTTGACCTTGGACATAGCTCCAAGGTTTATAGTTTGAAGAGTCGCCAATAGGTTGGCGATCATTCATTACAAGGAGCGTGCCCATGTGTGCACAATGCAATAATAAGAAATTTCATGTTCATGCGGCCACGGCCAATACGGCGGCGTCGCCGTCAGTCGTGGTTGAAAACAATGCCAATACCGAACCTTGCTGCGCGTCTGGCCGTTGCCAAACGGCCACCGCGTCAGTGACCGATCACAATGGGTCCTCAGACGGTGAACTCACGGGCGATGACGATCCGGCTTCCTCTGCGGTACACGGTTTTCACGTTAATAAAATCACTTCCGCCGATGTACCTTCTTCTTCGTCATGCTGTTCACCGTCGAGTGACTGTCATACACATGAGACAGTCACTGATGCGCCAACGGATGCCCCCACAGAAGCGCTCTCGCCCAGTAGTTACAACGCCACATTAAGCTGGAAAGTCGCTGGGATGGATTGCCCAAGTTGTGCGCGAAAACTGGAAAAAGCCATCATGACCCTAGACGGTGTTGTGTCGGCGAAAGTGATGTTTGCCACGGAAAAACTGATTGTCCATTGTCAGTCAGCGACACAATCGGACGCCATTATTGATAAAACCCAGCAAACGGGATTTCGTTTAATCACCACTGAACAAAATAGCGATGATGCAACGCCGTCATTCTGGCAGGCGAACCTGCCTGTGATTGTCATTGCCGCCATGATGGCGATCGCGTCGGTGTTAAACCGCTATTCCCCTGAGTGGGGGCTGATAGCCTTTACTGCCACCACCTTGTTTGGATTATTCCCGATTGTGCGCAAAGCCATTGCATCGGCAAAAAACGGCTCGCCATTTTCCATTGAAACTTTAATGAGTGTGGCGGCGATCGGTGCCTTGTATCTCGGGGAAACCGCAGAAGCGGCGATGGTGTTGCTGCTGTTTTTGATTGGTGAGCAGCTGGAAGGTTATGCGTCAGCCAAAGCCCGCAGCGGAGTAAAAGCCCTCATGGCCTTGGTGCCGGAAGAAGCCAAGGTGGTATTGCCGGACGGTACTTACAAGCAGGTCGCGGCGAATACCTTGCAACCGGGTGATGTGATTGAAGTGGCGCCGGGTGGTCGTTTGCCAGCCGATGTTGAGCTGTTAGAGGGTAGCGCAAGCTTTGATGAAAGTGCCCTCACTGGTGAGTCTGTGCCGGTAGAGCGTCTGAAAGGCGAACAGGTGATGGCTGGGGCCTTGGTGGCCGATAAAGTGGTACGCCTGCGCATTATCTCTGAGCAAGGGGAGAATGCCATCGACCGTATCTTGCATTTGATTGAAGATGCGGAATCGCGCAAAGCACCGTTAGAACGTTTTGTCGATCGCTTCAGTCGTTGGTATACCCCCGCAATGATTGTGCTGGCGGCGCTGGTGGTGGTGATCCCGCCACTGTTATTAGGCCAATCCTGGGATGAGTGGTTGTACAAAGGCTTAACCCTGTTGTTGATTGCCTGTCCGTGTGCGTTGGTGATTTCCATTCCGGCGGCTATTACTTCTGGCTTGGCGGCGGCAACCCGTCGTGGGGCATTGATTAAAGGTGGGGCGGCACTCGAGCAATTAGGCCATATCCAAACCGTGGCCTTTGATAAAACCGGCACCCTGACCGAAGGCAAACCCGTGATGACCGACTTGGTGAGTTGGGATGGAGATGATGATCGCTTGCTGCAACAAGCGGCAGCGGTAGAAATGGGCTCTGCGCATCCTTTGGCGCAAGCCGTGATCAATGCGGCGCAACAACGTGGCTTGAATGTGACTGAAGCCATGGATCGCCAAGCCTTAGCCGGCCGTGGGATCCAAGGGGTGATTGACGGTGACACTGTGATGCTGGTGGCTGCTGATCGTCTGCCACAAGGGATTGAATTGACCGATGCGCAATCGGCGCAAGCGTTCGATTTAGAAGGAGAAGGCAAAACCCTTGTCGTAGCGCTGCGTAATGCGCAGCCAGTCGGCTTGATTGCATGGCGTGATAATTTGCGCCCAGACAGTGCTAACGCGATCAAAGCTTTGCAGGCGATGGGGATTCATACGGTGATGCTGACCGGTGACAACCCGCGCGCAGCGGCGGCCATTGCTCGTGAAATCGGTATTGATTTTAAAGCGGGTTTGCTACCGGAAGACAAAGTGCAGCAGGTGGAATTGGCCAACCGGACCCGCAATGTGGCCATGGTTGGTGATGGCATTAATGATGCGCCAGCCATGAAGACGGCCTCGATCGGTATTGCGATGGGCGGAGGCACCGATGTTGCATTGGAAACCGCCGATGCCGCGTTAACGCATAACCGTGTGTCTGAACTGCCGATGATGATCGCGCTGTCGAAAGCAACCTTGGCCAATATTCGCCAAAACGTGGCGTTAGCGCTGGGCTTGAAAGGTTTGTTTTTGGTGACAACCTTACTGGGGATGACCGGTTTGTGGGTAGCGGTGTTGGCTGACAGCGGCGCGACCGCGTTAGTCACCCTGAATGCCTTGCGGTTACTCAAGTTCAACTACAAAGAGTGATGGGTTGAGGTCAACATCGGTCACAACACGCGTACCTTAGGGGGCGCGTGTTGTATTTAAGTACACTCAAGCAAGAGGAAGTGAACCGCGTCGCAACATGCGTATACGTCATTAAGCTTCCCGTTGTTGCATATTGGTGGCTTTAGTAGGATGAAGCGCATCAACAGAAGGCGAAATTCGGGTCGTTAATCGCGAATCTGTATTGGTCATCACTCGGGCGAATTTTTTGTAAACAATGATTTATTCCGAGTAACAGACTACATGGAGATTTTATGTTAAAGACAACGACGTCAACGGTTGATGGAAGAGAAATTGAAGCGTACCTGGATATCGTGGTGGGTGAAGCGATTTTAGGTGCGAATATCTTTAAAGATATTTTGGGCTCAATTCGAGATGTCATCGGTGGCCGTTCTGGTGCTTATGAAGAAGAAATGGGCAATGCACGTACTATCGCGCTCGCTGAGATGGAGTCTAATGCGATTGCATTAGGTGCAGAGGGTATCGTTGGCATTGATATCGATTATGAAGTCGTCGGTCAAGGTGGCAGCATGATGATGGTCAGCGTGAGTGGTACTGCGGTACGCTTCAAAAAACGATAATTCATCGTTATCGTTGAAATGAGAGGAATAAGTGAGGGGACGAGAGTGCCTGAACTTTTCCTCTTTTTTTGTTTTTAATACGTTTTGTTTTTATTACGGTGGCGAGCCATACCCATGAGTATTAAGTCCCTCATTTTGCACAGCAGCATGCTGTGTTTAATCGGTCTACCTACGTGGTCTTGGGCTGATTCGGCAAAAGACTACCATGCGCTGACGACGATGTTCGAGCAGGCTTATGTCACCGACGATAATGCAGTCGCACGTGCCGCCGCGCTTCAACAGTTGGAGATGGATCCCAGTGATTCACTGGCCTTTTTGAGGCTAGCGTTGGTGATTGGCGATCACTGTGATGAAGTAAAATCGTATTACCGACAATACGGCTCAGCGGTTCCAGAGGGAATCACATACATCGCGAGACAAATCATTAATAAAAAATGTGGAACGGCACTATAACGGAGCGGGTCAGGTTCCGTCTTTATCCAGAGCATTGGCAATAAAGTAGGGGATAAAAGAGAGCGCCGAGAGATCGCTCTCTCGGCGCTTGAAAGGGTTACTTAGCGGTTGTGATTAGCCAGCTGCCAACCACACCCCTACACCCATCATCATCGAGCCGGCAATGCGGTTCAGTAGCTGCACATTTCCGCGTTGTTGCAAGAACTTACGTAGGGTGCGACCGCCGCTAGCGTACAGGATCAGACAAAGGAACTCGGTCACCAGAATGATCGATACCAAGACGGCTAACTGAGGCGCCATGTCTTTTTGGGTATTAATGAAAGGCGGCAGCAGCGAGATCATAAATGCCCAACCTTTCGGGTTGGCAATCGCGGTGACAAAGCCTTGCAGTGCTAACGCACTTGGCGCGGTGTCGACTTCGGCATCCAAGTCATCGGGAATCGCCAGTTTGCCGCGCGAGCGCCACATTTGAATGCCCAGCCAGAACAAGTATGCGCCACCTGCATATTTCAGGAAAAAGAAGATCGCTGGGTAGTTCAGCATGATAGCCGCGACACCGATCACCGCAGAAACGGCCACCAAGCCCACCCCAATCAACTCACCCCACATCATTGGTAAGCTACGTCGTACCCCAATGGTCATGCCGAGGGTCATCGCCAAGGTCATACACATCCCTGGTGTGACGGAAACGAAGAAGAAGGTCGGAATAAAAACGGCCAGTAAGGCAAAATCCAACATGTTGGGTACACACTCCAAAAGAAGAGGAAGAAAAGAGCCGGAAGAATTGGCGAGAATAGCGTTGGAGTCAAGCAAAATGTGACAATTGTGGCGCATAAAAACGCACATTTTAACGCGACCTGGTGCTGACTAAAAAAACATCAAAGTGGCGGAAAATCTGTGATAAACGGCAAGTGCAATCGATTTACTGTGATCTAAATCACTCAATTGTGAAAAATGAAAATCAATGATTTTCACTAACTGTGATCATAATCACTCAAAGGGGGCGCGTGATGGGCTATCGTTATCGGGAGATTTTGTGAAGCCGTTAACCTCATTC
Source organism: Photobacterium sp. 270122K (assembly GCF_059941365.1). Lineage (NCBI taxonomy): Bacteria > Pseudomonadati > Pseudomonadota > Gammaproteobacteria > Vibrionales > Vibrionaceae > Photobacterium > Photobacterium sp. 270122K. Next base: position 79,644 of record NZ_JBPOEN010000004.1, on the reverse strand, counting down.
ACCCTATTGACGGCAATAATAAGAAAAAGGATACCAGTATGTCTGACAACGCAGTTTTCCACCTTGGCGTAAATAAAGCTGATCTGAATGGTGCTGAATTAGCGATTATTCCGGGCGATCCTGCTCGCGTAGAAAAAATTGCGAACCTGATGGATAACCCTGAGTTCCTTTCGAGCTCTCGTGAGTACACGGTTTATCGTGCCAAGCTGGATGGGAAATCTGTGGTTGTGTGTTCAACCGGTATCGGTGGTCCATCAACGTCTATTGCGGTAGAAGAATTGGCGCAGTTGGGTGTACACACGTTCTTGCGTGTGGGTACCACAGGCGCGATTCAGCCAAACATTAACGTGGGCGAAATGATCGTGACCACGGGTTCTGTGCGCCTTGACGGTGCTAGCCTGCACTTTGCCCCAATGGAATTCCCAGCCGTCGCTGACTTTACGGTAGCGACCGCAATGAAAGCGGCGTGTGATGCAGAAGGCGCGACCGTACATACGGGTGTGACGGCATCAAGCGACACCTTCTACCCAGGTCAAGAGCGTTACGACACATTCTCTGGCCGTGTGGTTCGCCGCTTCCAAGGCTCGATGAAAGAGTGGCAGGACATGGGCGTACTGAACTTTGAAATGGAATCTGCGACATTGCTGACCATGTGTGCAAGCTCTGGCCTGCGTGCAGGTTGTGTGGCGGGGGTGATCATCAACCGTACGCAAAAAGAAACGCCTGACCACGAGACATTGAAGCAAGCAGAAACCCGCTCAATCAAGATTGTGGTAGAAGCGGCACGTCGCCTCGTATAAATGAACACTTAGCACATTCGAGTGATGTGAGTGAACAATAAAAAAGCCAGTGCAAAATGCGCTGGCTTTTGTGTTTGAGGTGCTAATGATTGCTAATGGTGGCGGTATTAGCAGTCGCCCACGGTGCAGTCACCCATGATTTTATGTGCTTGGCCGCCAGCAGCTTTAAACCAGTCATACAGATGGCTTTGCAGATCGCCCAACTGCTCAGGACCGATGATCGCTAAGCCCAAATCTTGTGCGCGTACCAAATCGTGGTGACGCAATGGGCGGAAGCTCACCAGCATCGCACGGGCTTGCAGGCCACCCAATAGATCGCGCAGTGATTCCAGCTTGTACAGCGTATCATCACCGTCATCACGCATGCCTTTGGTCTTACATTCAATGATGTGCAGTTTGTTATTGGCTACGGTGGCGACATCCAGCTCGTTACGCACTTCACGTTCACCAATTTTACGGTAAACCTGTACGCCCAAAGAGTGGTCCTGAATAGTTGGCAAATCGTTCTGAATGGCGCGAACCGTGCTATGTACCAAGTTCTCTAACCATTCCCCGTTGGCAAAACGGCGCGCTTCTTCGTGCTTAAAGGTCAATATGCCATCGTGGTAGGTCGCCAGACCGGTTTCTTCTAAATCCGTCAGCAGAGTATTCAGCTCTTTATAGCCTTGCTGCTTTTCACTCAGCTCGACATCCAAACGTTGCTCTTTACGGCAGGTGGTTGCCAGATAGTTCAAGGTGGCAAGGCCAGGGCCTAGCTCTAAGGCGGAACCCGCCCAACGCTGGCCCAGTTCCCACAGTTGATCATTGAGGGCTTCTGGCACCATGTTTTCAGGAAGCTCGCTACGGGCGCCAAAAATGGTCAGATAGTCTGTCAGTTGAATGCGATCTTCCACTTGCTGTTGTGGGCGACCGGCAGGGTATAACCAGCACATCTCATCACTGAAAGGTTCAATTACATAAATAGGCCAGTGGTAGGTGCGGAATACTTCATAGGCAGAAAGCAGACGGTGACGCAGGCCACAACTGGCGTTAAACCATACGTCGCCACCTTCTTGTTTCAGTTGTTCGGCCAGTTCAACAATACAGGCACGAATGCCGGTAATATTGATGGAATCAGGAATAATGCAAAATTCTGCCGCAATGTTACGTGGCGTTAGAATAGACGCGAGGCGCTCATACTGATCGCGCTGCGATTCGGTACCAATGAAAATCATCTTGTCGGCAGGAATGCCATGGTCAAGAAGCGGGGTGATCAGTCTTACAGGATCCTGATCGATAATGCCAACGTGAGTAATCATAATTATCCTTTAGCGTTCAATTGCAACGCGTGCCGGCTCTCAATAGGATGGTATATAAAGTTGGGGGCGCGTGCACGTAGGGCGGCAATGTTCGCTATTATTCATCTTCATTAATATATATGGATTGCATGTCCAGTTTTCAAGCACGTCATCAATGTAATTGATTTTTATCCGCGTAATGTCTGCCAGATGTCAGGCTTGCAGGTTGATTGCACACAAACCGAACAATACAAAATGCACCGTATATCAATGAGTAACCCAAACTGTGATTTAGTTCAATTTTCTTGGTGGAAATCACCGTTGAGAGCCAGATAGGCGGCAGAAGTGGGTCAGAATGGTGAAAAAGTGGGCGGAGTGTTAGACCCTACAAGATAGCATTCAGTGGCAAGTTATCCCGTCTGAAACCAATCTTACGAACCATGGCTAATCTTTGTGACGTTCACGTAAAATAAATGTTTCTCACTGCGCGCAATGGTGATATCTTCTTTCTCACAGCATAAGGGGCTGAATTTTATGCTGTTTACATTATTTTTATTTGTTAATGGAAAGTAACATGGATAATGCAATCCGACTACGTGCGCTTGAGCAAACTGACCTTCGTTTTATTCACCAACTGAACAACAACCGTTCAATCATGGCCTACTGGTTTGAAGAGCCGTATGAATCTTTCTATGAACTGGAAGAGTTGTTCCGCAAGCACATTCACGACAGCAATGAGCGCCGCTTTATCGCGGAAAACCTCGATAATCAGCCGATTGGTTTGGTGGAATTGGTGGAAATCAATACTATCCACCGTAATGCCGAGTTCCAAATCATCATCGCCCCTGACTATCAAGGCTGCGGTTATGCGCGCGTGTTGATCAATAAAGCGTTGAACTACGCCTTTACTATCTTGAACCTGCACAAGGTATACTTGCACGTGACGGTCAGTAATGAAAAAGCCGTTCACCTGTATGAAGACTGTGGCTTTATTGAAGAAGGCCACTTGGTGAAAGAGATCTTCGTTAACGGCGAATATTGCGACATCAAACGCATGTACATTCTGCAAGAAGACTATCTAGCGTCTCGCAAGAAAGCACAGTGAGATTAACGGTTCCCATTCGTTAAGCTAACGCACAGACACAAAAAAGCGCGCCCTGAGGCTATCCTCAGGGCGCGCTTTTTTATTCTTGTCATGCGAGAGGCCAAATACGCCGTGTTCAGGGCAAGTCTGTATCTTGTGGCACATTTTATAGGCTGAAACTGCGAGCGGATTCATGTTTGCATTCTTCGTTTTCGATAGTGAGCGGTGAGTTGTGTAGTCTCCTTGATGGCATGGGTGCCAGGTTGGATTGATAAAAAAGAGAACAGTGAATTCAATCGCGATGAAATAATCACAAGGATGAAAGAGAACAAATGAAAGCTTATTCAATAGGATTAGTGTCGACGTTATTTTTATTCGGATGCGGCGGCGGAGATAGCGACAGCAGCACGAATGGAATGGGGACGACGACCCCGACCACGGCCGAAAACTCATCAGTGTGTTTTAATTCGGATGTGTACCAAATCGGCACGGAAGTGGTCGAAGAATATGCATTGATGACCAATGGTATTGATATCGGGACGTATGCCTCACGCGAAGTTGTTGCGAGAACATTGAGTTATGAAGGTTATAACAATGTGCTAGAAATCGAAAACAGCGATAGCCTTGATGGCAGCGGGAGTGCCTTTGTTGTCGTTGATGATGCGGCGAAATCAATTCGCACGCTGGGTGCATTGACCGCTGAAGGCGTTGATATCAAATATAAACCGAGTGGGCTATTGCTAGAGTACAACCTTGATATGGGTGAAACGCGTGAGTACTCACCCGTGACGGTGCTAGAAGATGGGGTGGATGTCGGCACAATCGAGGCGTCGATGACTTATTTGAAGAATGAAACCGTTACGGTGCCTGCCGGTACCTTTGACACGTGCCTGTTTTCGCTGACGATGGATGTCGTTAATGCCGACGGTACGACCGCCGAGGCTGTTTTCACACAACACTTTGGCGTGGGTAACTCGCTTATCATCAAAGAAACCGTGGTGAGCACATTGAGTACCGGAGAAGCCATTACTTTATCGGAAGAACTTGTGTCTGCCACCATTAACGGAAATGCGATTTAAGTACTGTGACGGCACCCATGATTTTACGTTTTCCTGATTGTCATTCAGGAGAGTGTAAAGATGGGGGCTTCTATTTCCATCGGATTTCGTAAGGTTATGAAATCCGATCAAACTTAATCTTTCTGTATAGTGTGGATGATTAAAATGTTCTCAACGAACCTCGTTGACAGTTTATGCTGTTTGTGAGGCTAAAACGTTAAAGACTTCCATTATTTATAAGTAAAATTAAGAATGAAAGAGCTTATATTAAAGCAGTTCATAGCTGAGTCGCGTGATTTTTGTGCTGTTCATGGCGTTGCAATTAAAGATGTTCGCCAGGAATACTTTGAAGCAAAGCCATTTGTTTCCTTTTGGGTTGATAGTGAAGTCATTATTTCCATATCATTCAGCTCACTTAAACAAGGATTAAAGTATTCCTTGGTAATCAAGGAATGTTTTGTAGAACAATTTGAATATGTTTTCGGTGAACCATCGTCACCAACAGGTAATAAAAAGAAATCGAACACATGGAAAACGAAAGATATTTCTGAATTATTACGAATGGTGAGTTGGGGTAAATCGGAAAATTTGTCATATAAAGAATCTCGTTTCCAAAATGAACTTGAGTCTTTGTACTCTCTTGTTGGTAAGTCAACGGGATATTGGGCAAATTATTATCTTCGAGCAGTAAAAGAACATGGCGCGGTAAATTATGCAAAAAAGGCATTGTCAAAAGGAGGTGCTACTCAAGAGGGTTTTCAAACATTGATTGATGTGGGGCGACCTGATTTATCGATGGAATATGCAGTATTGAAACCGGAATATCAGGGGTTATTTTCTGAGGAAGAGTTTGAAATCGCAAAAAATAGATTATCCTCAGTTCCAGATTATGCATGGCGTAAAGATGTGCTTCCTAGTGATAACTTTTTTGGTGAGATTTCTAATACTGAAACCTTCAGTGAAGGCGCCAAGCAAGTGGTAACAGTTAACCGCTATGAACGTAATCCTAAAGCACGATTAGAATGTCTCAAAAAACATGGTTATAAGTGTAAGGTCTGTGATTTTTCATTTACAGAAATGTATGGTGATATTGGTAGAAAATTTATTCATGTTCACCACATTAAGCCATTAGCTGGCATAGCAAAAAACTATGAATTAAATCCTGCAAAAGATCTTGTTCCTGTTTGCCCGAATTGTCATGCAATGCTACATACAAAAAATCCACCATTATCAGTAGATGAGCTAAAAGCAGTGTTAAATAATAACACCGTGAGAAAAAATTAAATTTATCAGTGAGTTTGGATGTGGTTATAACAGCACAATAGAAATGTGCTGTTATAAATATAGAGTTATGAATGACTCAAAGAACAAATGTTATTATATGTGATTGTTTGTTTTATTTATGTTTTACATCAATATGTGACGCCTGAGCATGACTGGCAAGTATCATCATCGTGCATGTGCCCTTTGTTATTTCTTGAATTACAACTTTTACAGTAACCAAAATATCGTTTTGTATTGAAAATTTTGTTTACAGTTTTCTCTATGTCTAGCCAGGATGAATTATGAGGGAAAGATTTTATGGTGATTAAATCACCTGAAGGCGTACAAGGACTTGGCCAAGTAATTTCTTGATATTGCAATGCGATTCTATTTTCTTGAGGGACAAAACGTAAGTACTCTTTATAGGAATCATCTTTATTCGGAGAGTGTGCAAAGCAAAATAGTAGTTGGCTGTATTCATAGCCATGCTCTAAATAGCGCTCTATGAGAAACGGTTCGTTGCTTTCAAGGTAGTCAACAAACAGTGCAGCTAACACAAGTAAAATGTCGCCATCCCCGTTATATGATGCCATGTATAGCGTTCCTATCATTGTCCAATTTCTTGCTGACTGTTCAGAGAGTAATTTGGCTAATTTTTCAATTAATTCATGGCAGTGATTGAGATGACGATTCCCTTCAAGATGCTTTAGCAAGGGATTCGATGTTTCGTAATCATTTGGCCATCCTCCCATGAATTTATGTTCTATCCGCAAAGCTTGATGAATTTCTTCAATAATTGACGTTTTTGTGTGGTTAGTTTGTGGTGCACGGGTGTCTGAGTTGCGGTTTGGCTGTTGCATATTGATTTCCTTTGGAGGTTTAGTTATGCCAAAATGCAGTTCTCTATGACAGTTAGGGCAGATTGCAGCAACATTCTCTAATGTGTCTTCACCACCGTGACTGAGAGGGATAATGTGGTGAACTTCGAGGTAAGGGCTTGAATCCGACAAGCGCTTGAATGGCGCCGATTTACCACATTTTTGGCAGATGCCTCCTGCCTGTATTAAACATTCAGCAATAACGTAAGGGTTACGTTCATATACATACGAAGCTACCTGCTTTCGTTTAGGCTTCTTTGTGTATTCGGCTAGTAAGATTTTTCTTTCTGATTGAGATAGTTTTGATGCGCGTTGAACATCGTTATTGAATGTTTCATGAATTAGTGATGGTACACTGATTTGACTTTCGATATAGGTAAGAAGTGTTGAGGTAATTTTACGTCGGCCTTGTGGATTGCCATTTAATCCATGTTGTTGTAAATGCAACAAGCTGAGAGAGTCGATATCTAGCTCATCTAGAAGGCGCAATCTTGCAAACGTTCCTGACATTGATTCGTGATATGACTCTTTATTCGTCCAGAATGGTTCATCATTGATAGCTTGCTCTGGTTCGATATTTATCTTTTCAACAACACATCGATGTGTAATTTTTTGTAATGGCTTCGAGGCGTAAATATAGACGATGTCCCCAACCTCAAATTTTGTCGTTTTCTGTTTCCAGTCGATTGTTTCTCGTGATTTAAATGCTGCAATATGATTGTACATATTGGAATTTGCAGATAATAGCCAGTTCATGCGCTGCTTAATAGATTATAGAAAGTTATTTTTCTATTTTATCAGTGTTGAAATGAACGTTTAAAATCATAAGCTTACGAATTGATTTTGAACTTCGTGAAGGTTGGTTGAAATTCGTACAATGCGAAAAGGAGAGGAGGAGCATGAATTTTCCTGTGTTCTACTCAGTGACTCAACCTATTGCCAAATCACAGACACAAAAAAGCGCGTCCTGATAATCACTTCAGGGCGCGCTTTTTTTCATCAGTATTCTTTCATCTGCGTATCGCAAATTCCGCATTAAGCCATTAGACGCTTGGCACTTGTGATGCCAACAGCCAAATCGCCAGTACAAAGAAAATCAAACCCATGAACTTGTGCTGATTGGTACGGAATTTTTCGTTTTTCAGCAGGGGTTGGCCCAAGCTGCCGATCATGGTGACCAAGAACAGGTTAAATAGCAGGCCCAGCACGTTCAGTAGCAAGCCAAGTACCAGCATTTGCTCGCCAGAAGTGGCAGGCACTTGGGTAGACACAAACTGTGGCAAGAACAGCACGAAGAAAATCAGCGCTTTCGGGTTCAGCAAGTTGCTGATCACCGCGCGACGGTACAAGGTCGTGGCAAGGCTGTTGCTTTGCTCAAGTTCTGGCGCGTCAGACGGGTTGGTGCGCATGCAGTCCCAGCCCATTTTTAGCAGGTATGCGCCACCCAGTACGCGCAATACTTGCAGCGCAATCGGGTTCATCGCGATCAGGGCAGAGACACCCATTGCTGCCAATAGCGTTAAGATCAAGCCTGATGTGGCGTTGCCCAAGCTGGCAAACACGCCCACTTTTTTGCCGTAGCTCAAGCTTGAGCTGGCGATAAGCAACATATCTGGCCCAGGAATTAACAACAGGGCAAAAACGGCCGTCAGGTAAACAGGTAAAATGGAGAGATCGATCATGCTAAAACTTGGCTGGTGGATGAATAAGGTGCTGGATTCTAGCGGCTGATGTGGCTGAATTAAACTGTTTTGTGGTTTTGGCTGGTATATATACCTGTAATGTAAATAAACCTAAGTGAATGTATCTTATCTGTGGCGGTGTGTTGTTTGTGTGAAGTGGCTCGAAAGCCGTGCAAGGGCATAGCGCCAATAGGGAGGGGCTTAGGCTAACGTGAGCAGCAGCAAGGCGAATCGAAAAGGAGACTCTATGCTGAGTGCGTATCTGAAAAAACGGAAACTTCGTCGTTATGCCAAACTGCTGTCAGTCGAGTTAAGAAATACCGTGGGTTATCGCCAATACTACACCCAAGCACAGGTGGATGCGGCGTTAAAGAAAACGCGTCTCGTGAAAGCCGATGCATCGCCAATGGTGTGGGATCACTACGCTTATGTGATGTTCTGCTCGCCCAACGAGTTTGATCGTATTCATGCCAAGGGTACGTGTGATGCCTGCAACTATGATCGCATGCGGGTCGATATTGCTGAGTGTGTGCTTGATGGTCAGCAAGATTTTACTACCGCCACGTTAACGAATTATGCTTCGCCGTCGTCATCGTCGTCTTCCTCGTCGTCCCTTGGACGCAGTGAGAGTTTTTGGGGTGGAAGTGACAGTGACGGCGGCGGTTCTGATGGCGGGGGTGGAGGAGGCGGTGGCGATTAATCCCGTATGCCTACATCCTGACTGACATAGAGAAAAACGCCCCAGCCAAATTGGCTGGGGCGTTGTGTTTTTAGCGATGATAAGCGGTGTGTTTACAGCTTGCCTTCGTTGAAGTCTTTCTGGAAATACAACACTTTCTGCACGTAGCGGCGGGCTTCGCCTTTCGGGTGCTGCGTGGTGAGCGCGTCATACACCTGCTTAGGCTGCAAACTGTTGAGCTTGTTCATCGCTACCTTACGGTCTTTGTGGAAGGTTGCCAGTACGCCACCGGTACCGCCGTTGTACGCCGAAATCATACTGAAATGGCGAGAGGTCGGGTTCTTCACATCACGCAAATAGCGGGTTTTCAGGATATAGAAATACGCCGCACCGGTATCAATATTATTGGCCGGATCAAACAGGTATTCCTTGGTCGGAATGCCCGGTTTCTTCTTCACCAAATTAAACACGTCAGCGCCCGCGGTTTTCGGGATCACCTGCATCAAGCCATACGCGCCAGCGTGGCTCACGGCGTACGGGTTAAAGCTACTTTCGGTTTTGATCACGGAATAGATCAGATCTTCCGTCAGGCCGTAACGCTTGGCCGCATCACGAATGAAGTGCGCATATTGGTATTCACGCTGACTGAGGTGGTCGTCCACCATGTCAATTTCAACGTAATAGGCTTTACCGTGTTTAATGGTTTTTTGCTGCAATTTATTTTCCAGCAAATAGTCAGAAAAACGGCTGGCGCGCCATTGCCATTCAATCGGCTTGCCATCTTGGTCGACCACCTGCCCAAGCAAGAACGGTTTGCCGGTTAAAGTGACGTCTTTATCGGTAAACAATTCCGCGTGTTTCGGATCCGCCGGCATGAGCAACGTTTGAACAATCGCTTTTTGTAGTTTTTCCATCGGCTGTTGCTGGGAAATGGTGGAAACGTAAATTTTCCCTGCTTCAAAATCGATGTGCGCGCGAGTGCGGTAGCCATCAATGTATTTCACATAACGGTGTTTACCGGCTTCGAGGTATTCATCATCCCCCCATTGCTTTTTCACCTGCAGCGCCAAATAGGCGAACAGTTTTTCCATGGCTTGTTGATCCACAGACGGTTTACTGGTCTCGGGTTCAGGCGGCACGGTAGGTTCATAGGGCTTTTCATACACCGGGGGTTCTGCACAAACACACGGTGGCGCGGTAGGTTGCGAGGGTTGTTGAACACACGCGGATAACAGTAAGGTGGACAATAATAGGGTTAATTTTTTCATAGCGCCGGAAAGGTGAATTGCCAAGAAGACTGACAGGAAAAGGCATCATAAGTGATGGCATAAACAGGCTAAAATAAATAATTTCAATCAACACGATAAAATTATTTATCACGTAAAACGTGCCATATATTTTTACAATCAAGGTATATTGTCTTAACACACGTATTAATGGAAATAGGCGCGTTGTGCAATATTATTGGCGGCGATGTTACCATGAATGTCGACAATTTAAGCCGCTGTATTTCCGAATGCAGAATGAAATAAAGGATTAATGATAATGGTCAAGAAAACAGCACAAGCTCCGTTTGAATTTGGGGGCGTGACCGTTCAACCGGGGCAACGTGGTAACTGTGAGCTGGAAATTGCACGTCTTTATACCCATTCACCGTTATCGGTGTCGGTCGAGATTTTGCACGGGAAATTTCCGGGTCCTGTTTTATTGGTGAATGCCGCGATTCATGGTGATGAATTGAACGGGGTTGAAATTACCCGTCAGGTGATTGATCGTATCGACCTGAATAAGCTGCACGGTACGGTGGTAGCAGTGCCAGTGGTGAACGTGTTCGGCTTTATTCATAAGTCCCGCTATCTGCCTGATCGTCGAGACTTGAACCGCTGCTTCCCGGGTTCAGAGCGAGGGTCGATTGCCGGCCGTATGGCGTATCACTATTTCAATCAGGTGGTGCGCCGCTGTACCCACGTTGTTGACCTGCACACGGCGGCGATTTACCGCACTAACTTGCCGCAAATTCGTGCGAACTTGGCGAATGAAGATGCGAAAGCGATGGCGATGGCCTTTGGTTCGCCCGTGGTGGTGGATGCCACGTTGCGTGATGGCTCATTGCGCGCCGCCGCCGAAGAATTTGATATTCCAGTGATCACCATGGAAGCGGGCGAAGCCTTGCGTTTAGACCCACACGCCGTGGGCGCGGGTGTGAAGGGCGTGTTACGTGTAATGCGTCATTTGAAGATGTTGCGTACTGGCCACAGTAAGAAATTGCCGGATCCTGTGGTACCACGTGCGACCCGTTGGGTACGTGCCGATTTTGACGGTCTGTTGCGTTCCCACGTGGCATTGGGTGCCAAAGTGGATAAGCACCAAGTGATTGCGACCATCAGTGATCCTTCTGGCAGCAAAGAAGAAACCGTGATGGCGCCACAAGGTGGAATCGTGATTGGTCAGCAGACGTTGCCATTGGTGAACGAAGGTGATGCCATCTTCCATATCGCGTTCTTTGAAGAGCCGGACAGCTTGGTAGAAGAGCAGGTGGAATCGTACCTGGATGATGCGATGGAAGTGCTGGACGATGATCTGAAATGGGGCATGGCCAGCGCATAATCGCGTTTAAGAGAGCATCACGAAAACAGGCGACCTCGGTCGCCTGTTTTGTTTATTCTATTAGCACCTAGCACCTAGCACCTCTAATCAATCCCCACCCAGCAGCATGTCTTTTTGGATCAACTTGGCACAAAGGCTGTGCAGAACGCGTAATTCTTCCGGTGTTAGCGGGGCAAAAAAATCCGCGATGATCAGTTGTAAGCGGGCATCAGCCTCGGCTTTGACCTGACGGCCTTTGTCAGTAATCACCAAATAGCGGGCTTTTTTGTTGTTGTCGCCCTTCTTCGCTTCCAGCAGGCCACGTTTAATGCAGTTATCGACCAAGCGCTTGGTCACAGAACGTTCACGGCGCAGGGCTTCGGCCAAGGTTTGCTGTGGCACTTCGCCCAAATGAAGCAATGTGCGCATTGCACCGAGCATTTCCAATGAAATATCAAACTCGTTCAGCAGGGCTTGGCTGGCGAGGGTACGAAATTGCTTATAGGCTAATCCCATGATGAAAGAGGGGCTATTGTCTAGCTCCGGAATGTTGGTGATGGATGGCATTAGGCGTTCCCCTCAGAGGGTGTGCGGTTGCACGCCACTCCGGTTGTCGGTTGTGTCTTGACAGTTTGCGGGGTCATTGTGCCGCGTGGCTGCGTTAAAGCAAACAATATCAATAAAATTGCCAAGGTGACGGTCAGTTCCCACGCCCGCAAAAAGGTGCTTTCTAACCCCATATCAGTGCTGGTCATGTACAGTTGGATCGGTAACAAGGTCGCGAGTAAGGCATCGGCATGAATGTCTTTTTCTGGACCTTGTGCATTGGCCATCCAACCGGCTAACAGGGCAATCAACCCGCCCAAGCCGAGTGCGTAAAAGCCAATGACCTGCTGATGACCCGCCATGCAGAGCGTGAAAATCACCGCGATGGCACACCCGCCCACCTGAGTGAGTAAGCGGCGTTTCACGACCACTCTAAAATGGGCCCGTGTTTGCTGGGTGGCCGCCGCAACGACCGGCACCATGCAAAAGGTGGCTGAAATCATATCAACGATCATCAAAAAGGCCAGCCCTGATCCAATTAACCCCAAAGACACCAAACGGTTCTGATAACTGACCGTGTGCGGCGTGAACACAGGCGGCTTGCCTGTTTTAAGGGTGGGGAATAGCGTCACCATGGTTTTGGCCACGACCGCCGTGATCAGCATCGCGAGGAAAATCTCATGAATACGCACTGGCATGTCCATACTGGTGTGCTGCGAGAACACAATGATCAAAATCCAGTTGAACGTCGGCATCAACATTGCGCCTTGTTTGGGCGGCGTATTTGCGCGTCGGCGTAGTTGATCAAAAAAGATCAGGCTGATCGTCCAGATCACAAACGGGTGATCGGCAAACACTTCCGACACCACGACCGCGCAGGACGCCGCCAATAAGGTCGGGAAAAACGTGCGGGCGAGGCCTGTCCATGAGTAATCCTTCCCTTTGGTCATAATAATGGTCGGGTAAAGGGCAAAGTATACCGGTGAACCGAAATCAAACAGTTTGCCGATCAGCATGCAGAGCGTCACCGTAAGGGTAACGCGGAGCATCTCATTGCGGCGTGATTGTTCTGGGGTCATCAGGCAGCCTCATTAATAAATATAACGGAAAAGCGCAACGAGCTGGATCCAGGCGTGGCCCATCATGTCGATCAGGGCGTTACCGTTATCGACGATCACGCTGGCGCGCGCACCGGAGATTAGCGCCGGATCCACATTATCGACATGAATACGGGTGCGAATTTTTTGCTGTTCGCGGATCCAACGGCTGTCATTGCTCACGGTAGAGAGCTGATTGATCGGGTTCGCCGCATCAAAAATGGCGCGATCCTGATTAATGATGGTGCCGTCAAACACGTGTCCTGGCAGGGCATCAAAGCTGATTTGCACTGCGTGACCCGGTTGCAGATACGCGATCCCTTTTTCATTGAAATCCGCACTCAGCCAGCTGTCTTTTTCACTCACCAAAAACATCACCACGCTGCCTTGATTAAGGTAGCTGCCGGTCTGCAGTTGCAGGTTGCTGACGGTGCCATCGGTTTGCGCTACCACGCGGGTATGGGCGAGGTTCAGCTTGGCGCTGTCGAGTTTCGCGGTGGCCAACGCAATGGCGGCATTGCTGTGTTCGTCGGCTAACTCCGCTTGCAAACGTTGCATCTCTGCTTGCGCCGCTTGTACGCCTCGTTGGGTCACGCCGGCGTTGAGTTTACTGTCATCTAACTCTTGCTGTGTGCTCAGCCCTTTACGGCGCAGTGCGGTGTAACGGGTCAGTTTTTGGGTGGCGTTATCGGCTTCCAGTTGGCGCTGTGCATAGCTTTGCTTGGCAGCATTGAGTTCTTCGCGTTTCGCCGAAAAGGCCTCTTTGGCTTGCTGCAATTCCGCTTGTGCTTGGCGTACAGCCAGTTGGTAGCTGCTTGGGTCAAGGGTAAAGAGTGCATCGCCAGCTTGTACGGTTTCGCCATTTTTCACGTTCACGCGGGTCACGACACCACTGACTTCAGGGGCAATGTTTGCCACGGCGCGGTGCATGGTTGCCTGCGTAGTGAACGGAGAAAGGTTATCGGCCGTGATCAGAAATAAAGAGAAACCCAAAGTGAGAGTGAGCACGGTGTAAATGGCGTATTTATAGATGTTTTCTTTCATTTTGTTACCCATACAACAAAAAGCAATGGCGTGATTATAACTATTTTTGTTGTCTATACAACAAAAAATCAAGAATACGCTGACGCTCAGTATGTGTCAGGGGTATTTTTTGTGGTGAATGTATGCGGTATGTGTGTTGTATCGCGTGGCTATCCGTTGGGTGATTAACGTAGAGCGGGTTTTTGCAAGGTCGGATTGATGGAGAGTTATCGGTAGGGGGGGAGGAAGCGAGAGCCATGCCCTCGCTTATTCATCTATCGCTTATTTTTTATTGTTGATGCTTCTATGGTTTCTGCATCTGTCGTTAACGTTTTTTGTAGGCGACAAGGTGAATGCAAAACAGCTTGGAATAGCGTTCATTAAAGCGGAACTGATAGTTCAATTCGGTCTCTCCGAGTTTTTCCCACGCAGCTTCTTCAAAGTACACATTGATGTCATCGACCGCTTCATTGGGATCCAGCAAATGCTTTTTCTGCCACTGGTAACTGTTAGAGAGCACCACGACGCCGTGTTGTTGGGTGTCTTTTTTCAGGCTTTGCGCAATGGTCAACGGCGAAGGGCATTGATCCAACACATTCAGGCACACACTCAGATCGACCGGATGCAGCAGCGTTTCTGGAGTATAGGGCTGGTTAATGCAATGAAAGTCCACGTGTTCGCAGGCCGCCACAAAAGGGGCGGTGTTAAACGCCAGTCGGCCCAGTGTTTTCACACTTTCAATGTAGGGGAAGGCGCAGTACTCGGGCTTGACCAGTAAGTGCTGATAATAGGTTAAAAGGCGTAATGAGGGTTCGACAATCCACGCAGATTCAATTGACGGCAGTTGCGTGAACAGTTCATAGCTGATGCGTCCCAATGCCGGCCCGACTTCAAGGTAGGTGTGCGGCGTTAATCCGGCTTTTTCACAGCAGTCGAGAATAAACGCGCTGGCCGCGGGGTAAAACGGTGACACGATATAACGGTCCGGCACGGTTTTAGATGCCGAGGTAAGGGTGTCGTCAATGCCCAGTTCGCGCACTTTATCCAGCCACATGGCCTCAAAGTAAGCGGCCAAACCGCGTTTATCGCAGTAATAATCATCCATGGAATATGCCTTGTCTCGCCAACGTCTTGTATGAAAAGTCTTTTCTGTGATCATCATAGCGGGATTGACTGGCGAGTGAACCGCTTGCGTGAAAGGAATAATCCAGGATGAGAGGTTTTGCACGTATCGTGATGAATCTAGCTGAAAAACACGACGTGTAGCGCGAAAATTACGGTATGATACGCGCTTGCTAACAACCGAAAATCAGTAGGATTGATAATGGATATTCAACGTATTAACCCATGTGCGCGTTGGTCTGACGTGACAATTTTCAACGGTATCGCGCATTTTGTCGAAGTGGCTGACACCGATACCACCGCGGACATGGCTGGCCAGGTTCAGCAGGTACTGAGCCAAGCAGAGGCGACGCTTGAGCGTGCGGGCAGCGACAAATCTCGCCTGTTGTCTGTGACCATTTACGTGACGGATTTTGCTAACTTTGCCGCATTGAATGAAGCATGGGAAGCGTGGCTACCAGAAGGTTGCGCACCAAGCCGTGCTTGCGTGAAAGCAGAATTGGCCGATCCTGATTACTTGGTTGAAATCGCGTTCGTCGCGGCAACCAAATAAGCGCAAACGGTGGCACGCGATATCTTCGAGAGACTTTCGCGTGGCCATCGTTTATTGCTGCCATGCCTGCTCATCTTTTCTACTCTTTTCTTCTTTTCTTCTTTTCTTCGTGCTTGCGCTTCTCACCGTTATCCCTGTTTTCGCCCTCGGCTGTCTTTTCTGTGCTACACCCGTTAAGGTGACACGCGTTTTACGCAATAAAGCGACGTAATATCACAAGGAGATGTGTATGACGATACAACGGGTACATCCCGCTTACGCGGAAGGTTTTCATGCCCTTTGGCAAGCAGTCAGTGAGCAGGGGGATGATGTGATTGGGCCGCCGCCCTCGCTGGAAAAAGTCAAACGCGTGCTGACGCTACACAACGAAAAAACAGCGCCGAGTTTTATTTATCTCAAGGACGGGGCATTGGTGGCATCAGCCGAAGTGTTTCCTTCGTCCAAGGCCGGAGAAGGAAAACAAGGCATATTGGGTGTGCAGGTGCATCCTGATTATCGCCGCCGGGGCATCGCCAAACAGCTGCTTAATACGGTGCTGGTGGATTGCCAGCGCTATGGCATTGAGCAGGTTGAGCTTACTGTGTATCAACACAATACAGGCGCGATACGGCTTTATCAGCAGTTTGGGTTTCAATCTAGCGAGGCGCCGCAAACCATCACCTTGCCGTCGGGTCAGGCGGGATTCAACCAAACGATGACGCTCTCCTTAGCGCCATCGCGGTAGTGAGGTTGTCGCGTTACGTATTATCCGTCGCGGGCTTCTGGCTCGGCTTGCTGGTGCGCGCGGCTAACTTGTTCGCCAGCGAGTGCAGCTCAGGGAGCATACGCTGGATCAAGTGAAGCTGCTGCAACACCATGCGGGCAGAGGTGCAATCTTCATCGCGCCATTGGCCAAGGCGTTGTTCCAATTCGCAATCCGACTCCGGCGCCGCGCTGCACAAATTGCCATCTAGCTGTTCTGCCAGAAACTCTAAATGCGCGTGGATCTGGCGGTGGGCTTGCGCCACCAAATAGTGCGTACTCTCGTCTTCCAATTGGGTGCGATGGGCACCCAGCGCCGAAATGTAGCTCAGCATGGCATGGTTTAACGTCAGGAAGCGGAAGCATTCATCGGTGGCCATGCGATAGCGTCCCGGTTCAAGCAACATGTTACTGATCGCTGTACTGAGCTGGGCATCGGTATTGTGTGCGTTGCGGCGCGCAATACGGTAGCTCAGACTATCACGCTTGCCGATTCGGTACTGACCGATGATCTGTCCCAGATAATCCCGATTGGTTTGAATCGCCGCCGCCATCACCTTGTGCAAGCGATGGGCTTGCCAGTCCGGCAGAATGAAACTCACCGCCAATACCGCCAGTAGACAGCCGAGCAGGGTATCGCCCAAGCGCGGCAAAATCACCGCAAAGCCTTCCCCTAACTGATTAAAACAGAACAACACCAGCAGAGTGATGAACATGGTCGCCAAGCCGTAATTGGCGGTGCGGAAGGTAAAGAACAACACGCCGGTTAACACCATGAGCACCAACTGGCCTTCCAGCCCCGGGAACAGGTACAGCAAAGGCATGCCGATCAACAAACCGGCCAGTGTGCCCATTACGCGCTGTTTTAAGCGTTGACGGGTGGCGCTGTAGTTCGGCTGACACACAAACAAAATGGTCAGCAAAATCCAAAATCCACGCTCTAAATCTAACGCCAAAATGCAGCCGTAGCCAACGGTGAGCGCAATGGCCAGACGCAACGCGTGACGGAACAACAGCGAGCTTGGGTTGAACTGGCTGGCAATACGCTGCCAACGCTCTTTCATGCTGCGCGCTTCGGTATCATCCAGTTCGGTATCACCTTCGGTATGGCCGACATCCGGGTTACTGACGTTTGAGAGCTGACGCTCCACCGTGGCCAAGTTATTAAACAGGTAATCCAACTGGCTCAGATAAATTCGCCACTTTGGGTTGTTCTGGCTTTTTAGATACAGCAACGATTCTTGCAGTTCATCCAGCGCGCGCACGCTGTCTGCGCCGTGGTGATATTGTTTGCCCATCGCCAGTGCGCGGGCAATTTCACGGCAGGCCTCGGCTTGACCGGCCAGCAAGCGTTGAAAACGGAACAGCACGTCACTGCGCTGGAATTCACGGGAGAGATCCTGATAGCGATAATGGGATGAACTGGCGCGCTCGTGAATGTCTTGCGCCAAAAAATAGATTTTCAGGAATCGGTCGCCGGTAGTATGAGGCTGGCCACGACGTGCCCGGCGGAGTAGCGTCATTTTGGCATTATTGAGCGCTGTGACGACGCGGGCGTTCTTACTGGCCGCTTCTAAACGGATCGGTTGTGGCACCAAGTTGGCAATCGGCTCAAACAGCTTCACTTTACTGTCAAGGTAATAGGCAAATTCAGAAAACACTGCCGCCAAGCTTTGCTGTACGGGTTGATTCGGCCACATAATATGCCAAAACAGCGACAGCATGCCGTACCATGAGGCACCCGCGAGCAACAGCATCGGCTGATACCACAGGTTCGGGCTGTGTTCTGCCCCCAACATGGTGTACACCGCGAGCAACAAGGAGGCAAATGCAATGCTGGCATAACGCGGTCCCATTGCACCCAGCATGATAAAGCCAAATGTCGAGCAGAACAGGCCTATCGCAAACAACGGTGGATACGGGAAGAGAATTTCGATGGAAAACGCGGCAACCACAAAGCAGATCAACGTCGTGATCAGTGCTTTGATACGCCCCGTCAAGTTGTCATCGGTTTCCGCCAGTGCAGCGGCAATGATGCCCAACACTAAAGGCGTAATTTCCGGTTTGGCATTCAGATACCAGCAAGGGAGAGCAACCCCGACCAGCGCAATAAATACTCGAATGCTGTAGTTGATACGGTCATTTGCCCAATAGCGGCGCAAAGTCCATTGAAGGCGGCTAGTTTGCATTTTCATTCAAATAATTAGATGGGGGACTAAAGATAGCAAACTTATGTGAAAAATCGGTATAAAACCCGCATTAAATTAAGGTTAAGGCAATTTTTAGCAGAAATTTTACGCAAAAGGGCGGGGGATAGCTATGGTCAAAAAGGAGTTCTTGATACTCTAAGGCCACTTTCACTCCCTGTGCACCTATACAGTGCCCGTGTGGGGTGACACACGATTGCGAAACAAGAGAAATGTTGGTGACAGGATGCGTTTAACAGCAGGCTGGTTGGCCCAGTGGCTTGCCCAAGGGGACTATTGCAGTATCGCCTTAGGCGAAAATTGCCTGATTCTTGATAGTCAGACAGAAACAGAAGAAATCCCGTTTGATGAGTGGGATGGCGCAATTGCCATACACCGTGGTGTGCTATGGGGCAGTTTTGAATTGACGTCAGCAGATCAAGAATACTGTTGGACCGTACACGGGTTGCCGTGGCAGCAATGCAAAGCGTTCGCTAACGGGCTATTAACCGCGTACCGTGATTGGGCGCAAGGGCGCGTTGAAAAACTGGACAGTCTATTGCCAGAAATGATCACGCGCATCGACCACTACACTCGTCAAGAAGGCTACTTGCGTGATTCGTCGCATCAGCACATGCAGCGCTTTTTGGATGAATCCTTAGCGTCGACCGGCTTAACCCGTGAATTGGCGGCCTCGTTCCGCCCGATGGCGTTTGAGAAAGTCGCGCCATGGATTGAAGGCAATGAAGAGTGGGTCGACACCGCCAATGACGGTTGGCTGCAACGTGAAGCCGAAAAGTGGGGCTCGTGGTTTGATAAATGCGAATCTTCCCCGCTGAATCCGTCGCAACGTGAAGCGGTGTTGATCAACCAAGATCATAACTTGGTGCTGGCCGGTGCCGGCACCGGTAAAACCAGCGTGCTGGTGGCGCGTGCGGGCTATTTATTGGCCAGCCAACAAGCCCTGCCAGAGCAAATGCTGATGCTGGCGTTTGGTAAAAAAGCGGCAGAAGAAATGCGTGAACGCTTAGCCACCAAAGTGAACAGTAACATCAAAGTGGCAACGTTCCACAGCCTAGGCACCCAGATCATCAAAGCCGTAGAAGGCAGTATGCCGAGCGTGTCGCCCTTAACGACCGATGATAAAGCGCGCGCCAATTGGATCGCTGAGATGCTGATTGCCCAATGGGAAAATGCCAGCACCGCAAAGCGTTGGCAAAAGCATTTAACCCAATGGCGTATTCCGGGATTCAAAGGTGATAACTCGATGGAGAAGCAGGCACGTAGTGAGCCGTTAGCGAACTGGGTGTGGCGTCATCTTGAGTTGCTTGGTCAGCGTGGCGGCAATAAATCACAACTGATGGAAAGCATTGAGCAGCATGGGCAAGAGTCAGCCCGCCCGCGCATGAAAAGTGAGCTCAGCTTGTTGTGGCCGTGTTTTCGTGCCTACGAGCAACACCTGAAAACCAATAAGCAAATTGACTTCAATACTATGATCCAATTGGCGAGCGAATACGTGGCTGACGGGAAGTTTATCCCGCCGTGGCGTTTCATTATGGTGGATGAATATCAGGACATCTCACCGCACCGTTTGGCCTTGATTGAAGCCTTGTGCAACGCTGCTGACGTAAAAGACAAGCCGACCCTGTTTGCCGTGGGCGATGACTGGCAGGCGATTTACCGTTTTGCCGGGGCAGATGTGAATCTGACGACCGGGTTTGAGCAGCGTTTTGGGGCTTGCCATATTACGGAGTTAGCGACCACTTACCGTTTTAACAGCATGATTGGTGAAGTGGCCAATGCCTTTATTCAGCAAAATCCGAACCAGTTGAAGAAAGAGCTGACGAGCTTTAAAAAGCAAAAGCGTAAAGCCGTGACCCTGTTGTGCCAGGACTTGATTGATCAGGAATTGGCCCAGTTGGCGGCACAGCAAAAAACGCCGGTGACCACGTTGCTGCTAGGGCGTAACAACAACCAGAAGCCCGAAAAACTCAAGCAATGGCAAGACAAATGGCCACAGCTTGGGCTGAGCTTTATGACCTGTCACGCCAGTAAAGGGCGCGAGGCGGATTTCGTGTTTGTGTTAGATGTGAACCGAGGAGCTTTCCCTGCTCCGGATCGCGAAACGGGGCTGGCAGCGTGTTTGCAAGCGCGCGGCGAAAGCTTTACCGATGCGGAAGAACGCCGTTTGTTTTATGTCGCGTTAACGCGTGCCAAAGCACAGGTATGGGTGTGTGCGGATCCGGAAAAAACGTCGCCTTTTGTCAATGAATTGATTGATGATGGCTACCCGGTGGTGAATAAAATTAAGCGGATGAAGCAAAAAGCGAAGTAGTGATTTGACTGTGTCGGTGTATTCATTTCACTGATACCGCTGAAAATAAATGAAGACCCGAGCACGAAAGTGATCGGGTCTTTTTTTATCTGGGGAAAATCATCTTGTTGTCATCTTTATGCGTACTGCATTTTACAGTATTGTGTACCATATGGTTATCCTTGCTTGGTGAGATACAGGGAAGAGTTGCCTATCTTGGCATCTTGCAACAATTCGCAACTAATGGGTTATAACCGATGTGATAGTGGTATTTTCAACAAGAGGAAATCAAATGACATATAAAACTTGGGTTTTTATTTCTGAAGAAACGCGTACATTTTTTATCACGACACATGTTGCTTTTGATGGCATGACAACAAGAGAAATTCAGATGGATATTCCCACATGGGAACGTCCAGATGATCATAAAAAAGAGTTAGTGATGCTTGCTAGTACCAGTGACTTTCGTGTTGTTCTTGATCGGGTTAGCCATGTGGATGACTTGAGAACCATAAAAGCGAGGTATGTAGCACAAGGCTTTCGTTGCTTAAACCGTCGCATTGTTCTGAGAAAAAATAATCAAAATGTGTGATTTTGATAATATTCAGGGGGATGTTCATTAAGCGTCGCGATGATATCGCGATCTAGCCCCTCAACCATCACCCCTCTCGCAGACTCACCACCAGTTTGCCGCTGTGCTGTTGGGATTGAAGCTGTTTCAGTCCGTCGGTGAGTTTGTCAAAAGGATAGATAGTCTCCACCATGGCAGAGAGTTTGCCTTCCCCGACTAAATTCGCTAACGCGTTGCCCATGTCAGCCAAATGGTGAATGTGCTCACGGTGACCGTGGGCATAGGTGCCGTGCAGCGCGACTTCATGCAGGCTCAAGGCTTTGGTGGTCGCCAGTAATGGCACTTGGTTGAACTGGTCAGCAATCATCACAATATGGCCGTTATACCGAATTAAAGCACTCATGGTGCTGCCGGATTTGGCCGACACACAATCAACAACGGCATGTACCAATCGGTCCTCGGTGAGTTCAATTAACCGCATGGCGATGTTTTCTGTTTCAGGATCAATCACCGCATCCACCCCGTATGACAGCAAACGCGCATGGTGGCGTTGTTCAGCAATGGCATACACGGTTGCTCCTGCCTGTTTGGCCAACTGCGCGGCAAACCCACCCACGCCACCGCCAGCACCCGTGATAGCAATGCTTTGTCCTGCCTCGATGCGCAATTTGTCATGCAGCGCGATCCACGCCGAATAGCCCGCGCAAGGCAGAGCGGCGGCATCGGTAAACGCGAGCGTATCGGGCAAGCGACTGACCGCATAGGCTTTAGCAATGGCATAATCGGCAAAACCGCCCGCATGGCGTGGGTCGAGAAACCCCATGACCCGATCCCCCGGCTGAAAGTGGTGCACATCTTTGCCGACAAACGACACCGTGCCCGCGATGTCTAGCCCGACAATGTGCGGGTATTGCCAAGTAGCGTAGCCCCAATGAGCGAGTTTGAAGTCAATGGGATTGAGCCCTACGGCGTGTACATGAATACAGATTTCATCGGCGGCAGGGGTGGGTTTTGCCGCCCGTGAAAGTGACAGGCTGTCGATGCCTTCGGGTTGGTTCAGTTTCCATGCTTTCATTGGCTATCACTCACTTTGCGCTGATCGGTTGGCGGGTCTATTAACCATAAACCAAAATAGTGACGAAATGGGGCGCGGCCGTCCGGCTTGTCATTTATTTGTGACGCAGGTATTTGAGGCGGACGTATTTGTGATGTGAGCAAGAAAAGCAACAGCCCTGCACGGTGGCAGGGCTGGAAATGTGGTGTTTCACTTTCCGTCTTAAAAAAGACGGCAAAGGTGCATAGGCGTTATTTGCCCAAACGCTCCGTGAGGTAACCGTCGTAATCCGGGATTTCGATTTCGATTTCTTCATCCAGCATCGCGGAGGAAATCATAAAGTTGGCGCTGGCGCGGTTTGTGGCCACGGGAATGTTCCAAACGGCAGAGATACGCAGCAGGGCTTTGACGTCAGGGTCGTGCGGCACGGCATTAAGGGGATCCCAGAAGAAGATCATCATGTCAATTTTGCCTTCTGAAATCAGCGCACCAAGCTGCTGATCGCCACCCATTGGGCCGCTGAGCAGGCAATTCACGTCCATGCCGGATTCGCGGGCAATCATATGGCCCGTTGTACCTGTGGCGTACAGGGTGTGGGAGGCTAGCTTGTCTTTATGCTCGTTCACCCAGCGCAGCAGGTGAGATTTGCAGTTGTCATGCGCAACAAGTGCGATGTGCTTGTTTTTTTCCATGGTTCGGGTGGTAACGTGCATGTGAAGCTCCACTGACAGACAAAAACGCATTTCGCGTGTTGAGTATTCCCATTATGGCGGGATACGTGTGAAAGCGAAATGACAGAGAAAAGCATGGGGGGTATTGATACCAAAGCTCTTGCGGGAAGTACAAAGAATTATTGGGAAATCAAAGGTAGCTAACAGAATTGTCGCTAGGCAAATGCCCGTTCGCGGAGGTGCATGGCCTGATAACGGCGGTTGTCAGGCCATAAAGAGAACAAGTGAGTATGCAGGGCGACTAGGGCGCGCCCACACTGAACACCGGACGAAACTCTGCTGGCGACAGGGATTCTGCAATCACCGCTTTGGGTAAATGATCGGGTGTCAGGCCTTCCACTATCGGCGCGAGATCGCGTTGTAGTGGTTTGTGCTCTAAATACCGCACCGCTTGATCTACCGACAACATGGCTTGTTGTGCCATTTTATCGGTCGGAGAGAACAATATTTTGTCACGCAATAATCCACGGTATACCCCATGACTGAGGTAGGTGGACACCAGCTTGATTTGATCGGCCATGTGGTTGGTGCGCAATTCACTGATTGCCACTTCAGTCGCTACGGCCCCGCCGATGATATAATCAATATCATGGCCCGTCGCAAACAGTTGCTGGATCAAATTGCGTTGCAGCTCTTTACTGTTATCGGCCCACAGGGTGGTCACAATATTGATGTCACTGTTTGCCACTGCATCCAAGAAGCCTTTGACCACCGGTTTTGTGCCGCCACGTTGCAGTGGGCCGGGCAATAAAGCCACGTTCACAATGCCGCTGCCCCGCGGGTGGCGTTCCGCCATAAACTGCCCCGCTTTGCAGCCCATTTCGTACCAATCTACCCCCACGTGTGCGGCAATGTTTTTGGCACTGTCGGCATCGCCCATATCAAGCGAGTTAATGGTCGCAAATACCGGAATATCACCGGTGAACTGGCTGAGGTTACCTTTATAGGCTTGGCTGTCGACGGTGCCGAGAATAATCGCATCTGCGCCCCAGTCTCGGCAATCGGATAACTGACGTTCTTGCTTGGCAAGGTTAGGGTAACCGCCTGACTCCAGCACTTTCAATTGTACGCCGAGCGCTTGAGCATGTTTGACCATGCCGTAATTGATAGACAGCCAGTAGGAGTCTTTCAGGTGCGGGTACACCGCACACAACTTCCACGGCTTTGACGCTGTTTTTAACGGTTGATACTGGATCGCCGTGGCTTTTTTGTCTGCCGTGAACGGGGGGGAATAGGCCAGAATTTCAGCCGCCTGAGCACATTGGCTGGCACTTAATAGCAGTAGTGCAGGCAAAAGCCATTTTTTCATCATGATGGAACCAATCGGAGAACAATACGGGAGAACGACACGGCCGCCAATACGGTGCCGTAGAATAAATAACACAGGACAAATAGCCGATGAGCAGACACTCAATACCGCCATTTGGCCATAACTTGGGTATAATAGCATTTTTCGTGAATCCGGTTATCTCAAGATGCAGCTTGAGGCAGTTAGGGTGAGTGTCAGGCGGGGCGCACAAGATGGTGCCGCGTACTGATGGTATGTGTTCTGCATGTTTGTCGTGGTTGTTTGATATGACATTGACCCCCAGTGGTATTGGCCAAAAATTGTTGATCGCCTTCTCTATGATGGCGGGACTGATGATTATTGCGGTTGTGATTGGCGTTGCCGGTTTCTCTTTGGTTGCTAAAACCGAACGGAACGTGATCAACTCTGCCGTGCCCGCTTTGGCCGAAGCGCGTCAGTTATCCGATTTAAGTACGCGGATTATTTTTAATGCGCAAGTCTTGGCGAAATCGAAAGATGAAATGGAACGTGACCGTCAGGGCAAATCCCTCACCATTCACATTCAGGCGCTAAACCAAAGTTTGATGGCGTTAGACCGCTACAATTTCGATCCGAAATTGATGGGGCAGCTTGAAGCTGACGTGGAAAATATCATCAATAACTTGGCGATGTTAGGGGTGCTGGTGGGGCGAAAACTTACGCTCACAGATACTGTCGCCAATATGAATGAAAAAATGAGCTCTGCCACCTTGCAGATTGATTCGTTGTCGCAATCGCAGGTCTCTAACGCGAACACTATTGCGGTAGCCAACGTATCACGGATTTACGACTTGGTCGAAAATGGTGATAACCAGGCGGTATTCAGTGCCCTTGATAGTTTGGTCGAAGTGGACATGGATTTGAGTGAGCGCTTGTTTGAATTGCGCTTTCTCTCGCTTCAGGTGATCAACATGCTGGACGACAGCGATCAGATCATGGCTGTAGAACCGTTGCAGCAGTTGAAGAAACGCTACAACGCGGCGGTAAGTGTGATCCAACAGCGCGTGAAATCGGTGGAAGATCCGAGTCGCTCGAAGCAACTGGTGGCCTTGGCCGATATTTTGAATAACGGTGGCCAGTTTTTTAACGATCTAGAAGCGTTACTGCATGCAAGACAAGATGTGGAGCGCATGGAACAGCAAAACTTGGTGCTGTTCCAGCAATTGAACCAAACGGTGGACGACATTATTCGTGCTGCAAACGACGGCGCGAAACAAGCGATCACTGAAGTGGATGAAACCCTGACGGTCGCCCGTAACAGTTTGATTGCGATCTCAGCCCTTGGCATGTTGGCCTTGGTATTGATTATGTGGCGCTTCGTCTATGCACGGGTGATCAGCCGCATTAATGAATACAGTAAGGCCCTGATGTCATTGGCTCGCGGCGATTTGGAAATTCGCGTGAATTCTCGCGGCGAAGACGAATTGGCACAAATGGGACGGGCCATCATGGTTGCCCGCGATACGGCGTATGAGCGTCATCGCTTGGCACAAGTCGAGCTGAAAATTCGCCATGAGTTACAGCAACACAAAGCCAGCCTGGAACGCTTGGTGGCAGAGCGGACTTGTCAGTTAGAGCAGACCAATGATCAGCTGAATCTGGAAGTGAAAAAACACGCTGAAGCGCGCCAAGAAGCGGAACAGGCTAACCGCGCAAAATCGGCCTTTTTGGCGACCATGAGTCATGAAATCCGTACGCCGATGAATGGGGTATTAGGTACCGCGTCGCTGTTGGCGGATACCGGTTTGAACGCCAAGCAAGCCCGTTATTTGGAAGTGATTAACCGCAGTGGCGAATCCTTGCTGGATATTTTGAATGACGTGCTGGATTACTCGAAAATCGAAGCAGGGCATCTTGATGTGCGTCCGAGCAACTTCTCGTTGCCGACCCTAGTGCAGGATGTCACCAGTATGCTGGCCAGTCGCGCACAGGCGAAGCACTTGGCGCTGGTCACCGACATTGATGAGAACGTGGCGGAGTGCTGGTACGGGGATGCGACGCGCATTCGACAGGTGTTAGTGAATTTGGTCGGCAATGCCATTAAGTTTACCGAGGAAGGCCAAGTGTCGGTGTACATCGGGACTTCAGCCCATACGCCGGGCAAGTTGTTGTTTGAGGTGGAAGACACCGGTATCGGCATTCCTGCTGACGAGCAACAAAGCATGTTTGATGCGTTCCAGCAGTCACAAGAAGGTCGCCAAACCGCTGGGGGCACCGGATTGGGCTTGGCGATCAGTAAACGCATTGTCGAAGCCATGGGCGGCGAGATTGGGCTAACGTCGATTCCTGAAGAAGGCAGTTGTTTCTGGTTCAGTTTAACCCTTGAGCCGGGCGACGCGACCCCAGCGGCACCTTGTGGTGCCACAACGATCACGACGCCAACGGCGGATGTGCTGAAAGAAAGCCATGTCGCGGCGCACATTCTGTTGGTGGAAGATAACCCAGTGAACAGTTTGGTTGCCGAAGGCTTTTTACGCCGTTTGGGGCACAGCGTGGTGACGGCCGAAGATGGTCAGCAAGCGGAGCAAATCTTCCAGCAAGACGTGTTTGATTTGGCCTTATTGGATATTAATTTGCCGGATACCGATGGCGTGACGCTACTGGGTAAACTGCAGGCTTATGACGCGGCGAACGCCCGCGAAGGCATGACGCCAATGGTGGCGTTCTCTGCTCATGTCTTTACCGAAGAAGTGGAGCAGTATTTGAATGCGGGCTTTGCGGGTTTCTTGCCGAAACCGCTGGTAGAGCATCAATTAATCGACACCATCAGCCGTTTGCTGGCAGGGGAAGATCGGGTGCACCCGATTCAACTGGCTCATGCCGCCGAAGTACACACGTCAGAAGCCCATGAAACGGCCAATGCTATTATGCAGGATGAACGTCTTGCTCATGAACAATCAGAGAGTGACGGCGTAGCGCTTCATAGCACAGCGCCTCAGACCACAGAAGAAGGTAGCCATACCATGCAACATGAAGCCGTACAAAACGACGCCGCTGAAAACGAGACATGGCCCGTTTTGGATGAGAAAGTACTGGGTAGCGATTTAAGCGTATTGGGTGAAGCCATGGTCAACAAAATGATCACCCTGTTTATCTCTTCTTCTGGCGAGACTATGACGAAGTTGTTGTCAGCGATTGAGCAAGAGCAGTTAGCGGACGTGGCTAACTTTGCCCATACCCTGAAGGGGGCGGCGGGCACGATGGGGCTGACGCAGTTGTTCCAAGTGTGTATGGCGTATGAAAAGTCGGCTAAAGAAGGGGCGATTGATCACCTTGATCCGACAGCACTGACACAGGCGTTTGCTGCGGCAGAGCAAGCGTTACTGGCTTCGTTTAAAACGCCAGAAGCGTAAGTTCGCTGTGAGCCGATGATAAAAACAGGCAATAGAAAGCGGGCAATAAAAAACGGCGAATCATCGCCGTTTTTTTATGGGTGAAGAATCAATCAGTAATGCGTTGCTTTCGGGGCATTAGGGATATCACCGGTTTCGGTGGGGTTGTTGGCATCGCCACTCCACTCAAACCAGCCGCCGTCAAACACGCTGATGTGCTGCCAGCCCATCACATAGGCATAGAAAAACACTTCAGAGGCACGCCAGCCGGTGCCGCAGTAAAACGCCACATTTTGATCGGCGTTAATGTTCCAGTCATCCCAGAATTGCGTGATGACATCAGCGCTGAGCATGGTGTTATCCGGGTTACGGAAGTGCTCCAAATGGTATGCGTCTGAACCCGCGTGACCCCATTTCGACCCTGCAATGCGTCCTTTGGGTTTAATGTAACGGTAGCCGCTGGTTTCACCGGTGTATTCCGCCCAACTGCGAATGCTGACCAGCGATTGACTGTCAGGGTGCTTGAGCATGGTACGCGCCTGCGACAAATCGGTCATGTATTGCGGGTTGGCCGGTATCGTGCGGCCAAAATCGACCGGTTCAGCCTGATTCAGCAGCGCCTCTGTCTCGAAGCCGGCGTTCGTCCATGCCGTCCATCCGCCGTTGAGCAAACGCACATCGTCGACGCCTGCGTACATCAGAATATGTGCTGCGCGAGCTGCTGCCGTGTTGTCGCGGCCATATAAAATCACCGTGGTGTCGTGACGGATCCCCAAGTCACGGACTAAGTCAGTGAGTTGCTTGGCATCCACGTAGTTCCACCACGGCTCGGCTTCAATATCATTGGTGTTTATGTATAGCGAAGACGGAATGTGTGCCACCAAGTATTTGGTTGGCGGCCCCCACGCGACTTCCACCACTTTGAAGCCTTTCTTCGGTGCATAAGGGACGCTTTCGCCACGGATCAATTGATCCAGCCAGTCTGCGGGTACCAAGTGCTGAAAACGGGGCAATGACACTAACGTACCCGAATAGGCGGACAGGCTTTCTGGCATGACCGTGACGCGCTTGTTGCCTAAGCGGGTCAGCTGATCTTTCAGCATCTGTGCTTTTTGTGGGGCGCAATAAAGGAACGTGGGGTGATCAAGCACAATCCCACGGGATTCCAATAAGCTGCCGAGTTCGGGCGGACGTAAGGTGCTGAGCCAGTCCGCATCAAAGTTGATTGCCCCCGGGAAATGGCCGCCGCGGGTTTGTCCGGTTTCCGGCCAGCCGTTGAAAGCATTGCTGTTGCGGCAGTCGATAATTT
The DNA here is from genome assembly GCF_059941365.1 of Photobacterium sp. 270122K. Lineage (NCBI taxonomy): Bacteria > Pseudomonadati > Pseudomonadota > Gammaproteobacteria > Vibrionales > Vibrionaceae > Photobacterium > Photobacterium sp. 270122K. Next base: position 50,431 of record NZ_JBPOEN010000004.1, on the reverse strand, counting down.
GAATCTCTGAAGAGGGATGCTTGGCGAGTTGATCAAACGTCGTCGCCCACAGAGAGGCACTGAACAAGGCAAGTAAAGGCACTAGCCCGTATTGGGTTATCCGCATAAAAAGGCCCATGAGAAGGAGAAAAGAAAAAGGAAGAAACAGAAACGACAAAGCCAGCATTATAGTCTGCTGGCTTTGAATTTTCTTGATATAGAAGCGGGTTTAGTGCGCTTCTATCTTGGCTTAATTACGCTGACTGCGTAGAGCCATTGTTCGCGCGGTTGCCTTGTGGTTTCTTAAAGCGACGGTTACCGTTGCTTGTGTTGCCATTGCGTGCTTGACCGTCACGAGACTGGCCATTGCGAGCTTGACCGTCGCGAGACTGGCCGTTGCGTGCTTGACCGTCACGAGACTGGCCATTGCGCGCTTGACCGTCACGAGACTGGCCATTGCGTGCTTGACCGTCGCGAGACTGACGTGGCTTCGCATCACGCGATTGGCCTTCGTGCGACTGTGCAGAACGCGTACGACGTTGGCCTTGTGATTTCGCTTGGTTCGACTTCTGGCTACGCTCGCCAGTCTGCTCGTCTGTTTTTTGTTTCTTAGGCTTCTTCGCTTTAATCGGCTTGATAGGCAAAGAGGCTGGCAGCTTGGCACTTGGTACAAAACCGAAGACTTCTTCACGCTCAAGGTGCTTCTGAATAAGCTGCTCAATCGCGTTCAGTTCTTTGATTTCTTCTGCACAGATCAGGGAAACCGCTTGACCATCTGCACCGGCACGGCCAGTACGGCCAATACGGTGAACATAATCTTCTGCCACGTTTGGCAGATCGAAGTTAACCACTTGTGGCAGTTGGTCGATATCGATACCACGTGCAGCAATGTCGGTGGCAACAAGAATGCGTACTTCGCCGCTCTTGAAGTTAGCCAATGCTTTGGTACGTGCGCCTTGGCTCTTGTTACCGTGAATCGCCGCCGCAGTGATGTTGCGTGCTTCAAGGAAAGCCGCTAAACGGTTTGCGCCGTGCTTAGTACGGGTGAACACCAACGCTTGCTTCCACTTTTTCTCTTGGATTAGTTTGGTCAATAGCGCTGATTTTTTTGATTTATCAACAGGGTGGATCCACTGTTTTACCGTGGTCGCTGTGCTGTTGTTTGGTGTTACTGAGATTTCAACCGGGTTGTTCGTCAATTCACGTGCTAGTTCGCGGATCTCTTCAGAGAAGGTCGCAGAGAAAAGCAGGTTCTGACGTTTTGCTGGCAAAATCTTAAGAATTTTTTTGATATCGCGGATAAAGCCCATGTCTAGCATGCGGTCAGCTTCATCCAATACCAGTACTTCAAGTTGATCAAACTTAATGGCTTTTTGGTTGACAAGATCCATCAAACGGCCCGGTGTTGCCACCAATACGTCGGCACCTTGACGCATACGCATCATTTGCGGGTTGATCTTTACACCACCGAACACAACCGCAGAGCTAAGCGGCAGACGCTTCGAATAGGTCGCGACGTTTTCGCCTACCTGAGCGGCAAGCTCACGGGTCGGGGTCAACACCAATGCACGTACTTGGTTAGAACGTACTTTCGGGCCTTTCGACAAAAGCTCTAGAATAGGAAGGGTAAAGCCTGCAGTTTTGCCTGTACCTGTCTGTGCTGCCGCCATGACATCTCGTCCTTCCAGCACGGCTGGGATCGCTTGCGCTTGGATCGGGGAAGGTGTTTCATAGCCTTGATTGGCAATCGCTTCAAGGATTGGGGTACATAGCCCAAGAGAGGCAAAACTCATAGAAGATTCTCAGTTAGATGAAAAGTTTGATCTGCCTCACAATGGGCAGCAAGCGGGCTAGCTTACAGCAGGATGGGGAAAAGTCCTAATCTTTCGACTATTTCCCCCGTTAAACCCTGTTACTTCAAGGGATGAGCGAGGATTTGGCGGTATGCGAGAGGTTAATCTAACGGCGCAACGAGGCTTTCAAATCGCTCGTTCCCCCACAAGGATTCAAAATCTTTCTCTTCCGCGGCGAGTTCGCGCAGTGAGGCGGTGTATTGCAACGCACGCTCTAAGTCATCGATAGCTTGCTCTTCCGATCCCAGACAAGCAAAGGCGCACGCGCGTTGATACAAAGCGTGGGCATTGCTGGGGTCAAATTCCAATACGCGGTTACACAAACTCAGGGCCCAGTTATATTCGCGGGTTTCCATCGCCGCATCGGCTTTATATGTGAGTGCCTCAAGATCACCTGGGCGAATTTTGAGGATTTCATCATACACATCAATGCGCTGCTCTGGGGTTTGCAGGTTTTGTGAACGTAGCCAGAGGTTATGAATTTCATTGATGGTTTCGATCTCTTTATTGTTCTGGGCAATGATCCGCGTTTTACGTTTCAAATCTTGCTCCAGCAACTGGAATTTCTTTTCGTATTGCTTGGCGATGTCGGAGAGCTGCTGATCGGCCACTTTTTTGGTGTTATCGCGCAATTCACGCAGCGATTGCCAACCGATCAAGGCAAAGAGCGAGGCGGCACCGGCAATCAGGTAGAAGAAATAGGTGACGGTGACATTGGCATAGTTCATGGATTTATCGGCGACGGACAATTCGCGATCGGTGATTTCAAGCATCACCCGTCGTTCTAAATCTTGCTGCTGGGTACGCAGTAGTTTGAGTTCATCCAGTACATAGCGCTCCATCAATGGTTTGTCGTAAATGCTGTCGGTGGCGTAACGCTGTAATGTTTCGGCGGCGGTGGGCGCTTTTGTGGATGGAGAGACGGACGGGGATTCCGGTGCGGGAGCGGGATCCGAGGAGGAGACATCGGGTGTTGCGTACACAACGGAGGCGCTGAAGGAAAACACGGAGAGGGAAAAAAGCAGTAACATCCGATAGGGCATAGTGACGTTCCTCATCAAAACCAAGGGACCGCCCGCAGTGTACTGTTCGATGTGACGTTATTGTGTTGTCGAACAATAAAAGTGGGGCGCCCTTAAGAAATAGCAGAAGACGTCCAGAATAGATAACGCGAAGCGATGGAAAATCGCGTTATCTATTTATAAACAGAAAGCACAAGTTATATATAGAAAGTACAAGGCCCACCGTCGTTTAGCCTTCCAGTCCACCCGCGATTTGTGCCGAACGAAGCAGCGCTTGACGTTGAACTTCTTTTTCTGATGCCGCTGGTACGTGTAAGTGCTGGGGTTCTTCACTTGTTACTGTGTGTTCTGGGCGTAATGCAAAGTCATGGTTGAATGTCAGCATGGGATTCTCCAGTGTGCGACTGAGTATTATCCATTCAGGTGACAAATCGCGGCCTGAATGAACGATGGAGACATCCTGTCTTGAGGTGGTTAAAAAAGCATCATCCTTGGTGATGAATTTACAGGAGGAGCGGCAGGGCGTAGAACGCGATTCCCTGACGCTGCGTTATTCGTTTCTGTGATGCCCGTGATGGGTAGTGGTGATACCAAGCTGTTGCAGCGCAGTTTTGGCCGATGAAAACGCAAAATCATCAAGCTTGAGCGACGCCGCAGGAATCCATTGAAGGGCGGCCACATCGTCACCGGCTTGAACGTGCGGGCGCTGATCAAGCGTGATATGGAAAAACACATCACAGGTTTTGTATTCAATGTTTCGGTAGCGGTAGGTATTGGGCGCTGACCCCGCATAACGTAATTGCTGTGGCGTAAACGTTACGTGCAGCTCTTCATGCAGTTCTCGGCACAGGGCCTGCTCAAGGGATTCGTCGTAATCCACAAACCCGCCAGGTAAATCCAGCATGCCTTTGCCCGGTTCACGCCCGCGTACCGCGACTAAAATATCATCGTGGTGACAAATCACCGCCAGCACGGCCGATGCAGTATTGTGGAAATAGGTAAACTGACACTGTGTGCAGGCATAGGCTTTCTGGCCTTGCGCAGACAGGGCGGGTTGTCCACAAGATGGGCAATGCATAATCGGTGACCTGAGCAATAGAGGGCGAAAATAATAACGTAGCCACAAGGGGATAGCCAGTGGTGATGAAACCCTAAAATGTCAAACTCAGTATTCACTCTGTGGCGTATAAGTCGGCATGGCAATGCGTGCCAGTGATCACGCCAGTTGCGGTGATCCGGGTATCAGGTAGAATGGCGGCCAATAATGTCACCACTGGTGTGTGAAAATGTCTGAAGAATATGAAGTAGAAGCCCTTGGCGTAGAGGTGGATGCCCAGCCGATTGAGCTTTACAAAGTGTTGAAAATTGCCAATGCGGTAAGTGGTGGCGGTGAAGCCAAATTTGCGATCTCCGAAGGTTATGTGGCGGTGAATGGCGAGCTTGAACAGCGTAAGCGCCGCAAAGTGTACGACGGTGACGTGATTGAATTTAACAATGAATTCTTCTTGGTACTGTGTGATAAACCCGTAACGGAACCGTCTGACGAACCGAAACCGAAAAAGCCAGCGGCACCAAGTAAGCCAGCGCGAGCGAAATCAAAAGCATCGAACCAGGGCGCGGGTCTAAGTGCATCGGCACAGCCGAAAGCAGGCCAGAGCAAGCCACGCAAAGGAGCGAAAGCGACGGCAGCACCGAAAGGTAAAGCGGGCCAGAAAGGCGGCGCGAAAGCAGCACCGAAAGCCTCCCAAAAAGCAGACCAAAATACAGGGCGCAAGCCAATCAGCTTCTAAGCTGTGATTGTCTGAAAATTTCGTTAAAGCAAGGCCGTGATAGTGATTATCACGGCCTTTTTTTGTTTTTGTGGGTATATATCGTGTCGTTGTTTATGGACGTGAATAAAGTGACGTGCCCGAGATGTCAGGCGTGAAGACCATTGTTTCTTGCAATGTAAGAATTTATCTGTGTGATTGTGTATCGTTTCTTACATTGTGATAATACGCATTGAGAGATAAAACGCGATAAGCGTTAATGGTTAGGTCAACGGTAATGGCCCAGGTCGGTTGACCTGCAATAACAACATCATAGTGAACAGACCTGAATGACAAATAAATACAAACTGAATGCCAATGAGAAAATGCTTCAGGTGCTGATGCATATTGCGTCGGCCAATGAACCGGTTACGGCACAGACGTTAAGCGAACAGACAGGCATGCCACCCAGTAGTGTGTATCGCTACTTGGTGATTTTGAAAAATTGGAACTTGATTGAAGAAAGCCCGCGTCAAAGTTGTTACAGCATTGGTCCGGCAGCGCTTCAGTTACTGCGTAATTTCCAGATGTTTTCGCCGCTGTCGAGCGGAGTGCATCAAGTGTTGAAGCGCGTACAGCAACAAACCGGCGAAATGGCCGCGTACTTGGTACCGGTTGGGTTCCGCGCCTTGTGTACCGCGCGTGTCGACAGTCCGCATGCGCTGCGTTGTGCGTATGAAGAAGGGCAAAGCCAGCCGTTGATCCGAGGGGCGTCTTCCAAGGTGATATTGGCTCACATGCCGGAACAGCGTGTGATGTCGACCTTGCACCATTTTGGCATTACTGAGCCGGAAGCCTTGGATCGCTGGCAAAGTGAACTGGCCCAAATTAAGCATGATGGCTATGCCATCAGTACCTCGGAATACGATCCAGGGGTATCTGGGGTCAGTGCACCGGTGTTCTCTGGCAACAAAATTGTTGGTGCCGTGAGTGTCATGGCGCCGGAAGATCGCGTGTTAAAGCGCAAGAATAAGATCATTTTTTCTGTTTTACAGGCGGCGAGGGTACTTCCGCCTGATCTATAAAATCTTGATCTATAAAATCAAAGATATAAAACCCAAGCTATAAACCCGGTTTTATAGCCTAGAATTATCACCCACTGCTGCGCCGTTTGGTCAGTGTTAATTTGGTCAGAGTCAAAAGGATAAGGAGTCATCATGCTGGATTTTAAACGTTGGTTTTCGTTTGCTCGTTCAGCGCAGGTCGCGTCTGCAGTGAAACCCACAATGATGATTGAACCTTATTCTGAACAACGAAAAACGGGCGCGGTTTTACTGGGGTTAGCCAGTGATCTCAGTCAGCAGTATTTTGATACACACGCGGGTACCAAAGAAGGGCCTGATAGCATTCGTCGCGCACTGGCCGCCTCGCCTGTCACCATGGCATTGCCTTTGTACGATGCGGGTGTGATTGATGAACAGCAAGTCGCGGTCTTTCCTGAAACCGGTTTTGAAGCGATGCAGGCTTACCAGTATCAGCGCTTACGTGACATGCTCAAGTTGGGGCATTTCCCCGTGATGCTGGGCGGTGGCCATGAAGTGGCTATCGGCAGTTATCTGGCTCTGTCAGATACGGTGTATCAGGCGGCCAATGACTGGGAAGGCGAAGGCCCGGCACACATTCCTCATGCGTGTCAGCCGAAAGTCGGGATCATCAATATCGATGCGAATTTTCAGTTACGTCGTACATTGGCGGTGCGCAATGGTTCTGCCTTTCATACCATCGCCAGTTACTGTCAGGCTGAACGCCGAGATTTTCATTATTTGGGCTTAGGTATTTGCGATCACACCAATAGCCAATCCGCCTTTGCGTATGCCAAAGAGTTGGGGGCTGAGTGGTTGCTCGATAGCCAAATGAAGATGAAAAACCGCAAGCAAATTCAAGCGACGATCAGCCGTTACATCGACAGCGTGGATCATATTCACCTCAGCTTGGATTTAGCCGTTTTTTCTTCCGCCATTGCCGAGGGCGTGAATATGTCACGGGTGTACGGTGTGAATTTGGCCGTGGTAGAGATGGCACTGAAACACATTATGGCCAGCGGCAAAGTGCGGATATTGGATGTGGCTGGGTTAAATACCGAATTTGATTATCAACACCACACGGCGAAATTGGCCGCTAAGTTGATTCAGCATACGCTAAAGCATGCGTGAGGCTTATCGTTAACATATCACCCTTTTGTTATTTTTCTCTTTACCTTAACCGGTTATAGGCTCCCTTCGCCGGGGGCCTTTTTTTATGTCTACAGACCGGTTTATCGGGTGCTTCGTGTGTACGGAAAGCGATGATTGTGCACCGCGCTGAATGCGTCCGCCTCAAACTTGATATTTAATACTTTGTCAGGAGCCACTATTATTGACAACAATGGGTTAGAGATAGGTTCCCTCTGTGAAGATAAGATTGATGAAGACAAACGTGACGCGCATGCCTGTATGGCGCGCGGTTTTGGGTGTGATGGGCGTCGTCGGCATAGGCCTGTCCTGTGTGTGGATTGCGCCAGTACAGGCGCAAACAGCCACCGTTACGCCGACGTTTGATTGCCAGAAAGCGTCAGGAGAAGTGGAAAGTTTGATCTGCCAACAGGTTGATTTAGCGGCATTAGATCAGAAAATGGCTACCGTGTATGCCGAGACAATGAAACGCCTGCCACAAGACGAACTCAAGATACAAAGGGCCATGCAGCGCGGTTGGATCAAAGGGCGAAACGATTGTTGGAAAGCCAATGATGTGAAGGCGTGCACCCAAAGCGCCTACAAGACGCGCATCGTTGAGTTGCAGGTGATGAGTGGCCAGCTCGACGTACCGGCTCCGGTCACACTACGTTGCGTAAAAACGGATGCGGCGAACGCATCAGATACCTCGCAGCCAATGACGGCGGTGTTTTATAACCAGACGGATCCTGCCAGCTTGGTACTGACCAGCGTTGACAGTCAATGGTTGTTGCTTGGCACGCGCACTGGCAGCGGTATTCGCTACGTTGGGCAAAATGTGATGTATGAAGAGCATCAAGGCAACGTGACGATCAGCGTATTTGATGAGGTAATGCAATGTCAGGTAATGCAGTAGGCTGGGCTCGATGCCGGGGGCGAGATGGGTCGAGACTGCGCCATCCTCGTAAAAAACACCGGTTGGCCATGACCGGGTTATTCACCACGGGTGTCATTCTGTTGTTTGGATTGAGCCCGTCGGTGCAATCTGCACCGCTACGGGCGACCTTACCGGATGGTCGGCAGGTGATCTTGTTTGATGATCACACCTGGCAATACGACACGCCGCAGGTTGTGCCGTCCACATCGCGTGCTGTACCGTCAACGTCCTCTGCAATACCCGCTAATGCGGCTGCGCTGGGGGCGTCATCCCACACGGCAGTCAATGCTACGGCGCCCCATACTGCTAATCAGGTTCCAAGTCAGGCCGCGAGCCAGATAGCCAACAGCGAGATCGCCTTGTCATCCATCACCTCACCGAACTTGCCGGTGGGGGTAGCCATTGTGCCGGGGCAGCCTGTTTCGCAGGGGGTATTCTCCCGCAGTGATGTGGCGTTGAGCGTGTTGCCTGCTACGTATCACAACCAGACGCTGACGATTCCGACGTCGTTGGTCAATCACAGCGCCAATGCGGTTATTCGGGTCGATGTAACTGTACGTTTGCTTGATGAACACGGTAAAGTGATGGCGAAGCAGACGCAAAATGTCTGGCGTTCGATCAAACGGATGCCAGAAAGTTACTTTCGCCCTGACACCGAACGTAAAGGGCGTGCGCTGGTGTTTGATGTGCCCAAAGCGGCACGGTATTACTTGGATCTGAAGATCTCAGTTGTTGATTTTCGCTGATACGTTTTCCTTTCATTCTTCACTCGCTGCGGTGCAGAGAGTGCCCGTCTCACTTGCGCTGACGCTGAAAGAAGCGATTCAACTCACCCTCAATATGGTGATTTTCTTCTGCTAACAGTAAATCCAATTGTGGCGGATAGGTGTCATGCTGACTCTTGATAAACGCCGCCAGTAATTTAACGTCATCAGGACGTGGACGGTAACTCAGGTTTGGGAAGCGGGAATAAATGCTCGTAATGGCAAAGGCTAATGCGGGGTTGTGTGCTTTCATTGGAAAAATAACCTGTCATCGTCTCGATATCTCAATATGTGCCACGCAGTGTAGGGAGGCTCTATGACAAGTCAGTGTCACATTTGCGGCGATCCGATGACGTTCTTGATGTTATTCACGCTGTGCCCATTGTGATCTCGCCCGACAGATTGAATTCGCCAGTAAAATAAAAACACCGGAAGCTAATCAGCAAGCCGTCAATAAAAGCGGAAGCAGAACGGTTGTGCGAAAGATTTAACAGTTATGGATGAATGATATGCAACCTATACGTTTCATTTTATGGGCTGGATATAATAGCGTTTGAATTTATGGATAAACATGCGTGGGCTATTTTTTATCAAATTATGACGTAACCGTGATATTTGGCGGCGATGATTGGACAGCTAAAAGCCTTACATACGATGACCGCTCCCTTTAATCCACGTTATATATGTTAAACAAATAAAAAATAACGCTAAAAAGGATAATTAAAACATGCACTGCACGAGTTGCCAGGTTGGCTTATTATTACCCGGATTGATTGATAACTTATTTAAAGCACACACTTGTATTCATTGTGGCGGTAATTGGATCTTAATTGAAGATTATGTTGCCTGGAAAGATGCGCACCCCGAGATCACCGCACCTGAAGCCACGCAATGTGAGCCAGTTGATACCGAAAAGGCCTTATTGTGTCCGGTATCGGGCAAGATCATGCGTAAGTTCCGCATTACGGCGAAACATACACACCGATTGGATTACAGCGCCGGTGTTGGTGGTGTATGGCTGGATAAAGGCGAGTGGGACCTGCTGAAGCAAGATGGCTTGATGAGTTCACTGAATGCTATTTTGACGGTGCAATGGCAGAAAAATATTCGCCGCGATTTAGCCAAAGAAAGTTTTACGACCTTCTATCAGGAAAAATTTGGTGAAGAGACCTACAACCATGTGAAAGCCATGCGAGCGTGGATTGACGCGCAGCCTTGTAAAGCGGATTTACGGGCGTATTTGCTGGCGGAAGACCCGTATTCGGCGGAGCGTTAATATCATGATGGATGATAATCCGTTTTTTAAAATGGTCTGGCGGGTAAACGGTGTGTTAATTGCCGGCGCTGGGGTATTGGCAATATTAGTAGCACTGTTTTCAACGTTTATTTTGTTGGGTGAGGTGCTCCCTGACCAAGATCCGCGACCGGAAATGTCGGCCGATTTTGATTCGTTTCCTGACATGCTTACCAGTGGTACGGAGGCTGAAACCGTGCCAAAACCATGGGCGTTATCGGGGATAACACCCGTGTCGGGTCATCCGATTCAATTCATGCTGGCCCATGACACGAATGATAGCCGCGCTTACGGTGCGAAGGTCGGTGGATTTGTTCGTAATATTTTATTTTTCAATACTGAGTTAAATAAGGCGACGTGGTTGTTTGACGATACTCAGTATGTCATTCGTCAATATGACGTACTGCACTCGAATGATCGTGCCATCGCGATTCTTTATTCACTGGTCTCGCAGCCTACCGAGGACGGTGCTGGATGGTCATTGGCGCTGTCAAACCCGGATGGTACGGACTTGACGGTCGTTTTAGACGGGGTGACACAGGAGATTGATCGCACGGTGACCCCTGAGGGCAACCGATTCGTCTTGCTGAAAAAAGGCGAGACGCATTATACCGCTGTGCTGGATGTGACGAATAAAGCGTTGACGCATTTTGAACCCGTGCCCATGAGTGCTAACGGGCAGGTTGCAGGCTATACAGACCAATAAAGGGAACGGTTATCGACTCAAGATACCGTTTATCCATTATATGACATCGCAATGGAGTGAAGATGCATATAGCAACACTGAACATTAATGGTGACGAAAAGGACATTCGTGCATTAATGAATACCTTGGCTTTTGCCAATGAGATCACGTGGAAAGACACCCCGTGTTCGTTAGACCAACACCACTATTCCCGTTTTGATTTCAGCATGACGCTGGCGGAAAGCAGTGATCCCGATGAAGTGCTCCAAGGCGTATTTGACTATTTGAGCTTGTGTGACAGACGGGGTGCCAATTTCATAGATATGGGCTTATCAGCAGAAATTGCTCTGAGCTTTGCGTTGTGCGCGTCAGAGCAATATGCCGTTGGGGTGGCGTTCTCTAACTTGCAATTGAGCAAGTTTATCCACTGCGGGGTTTATTTACGTATTGAAACGCAGTGGGGCAGAGAAGAGGCATTGGTCTCTGCGGCTAACCATGACACGATGAATGCGGTCACTGTGTCGGGTTGATTCAGATCCAGCTGCGGCAACGCACAGTCGGTAAGATCCACGTCGCTTGCGACGGCAATAATGTGCGCATCAGTAAGGTGCAGACGAGGTTTGCCATAGCTTGGGCGATGCACTTCAATTTTCGCGATGGTTTCATCGCGAAATCCTTCCACCAAAATCACATCAAGCTGTGAGTGATCAAGCTGCGTGACACATTGCGCCAGCGACGGCTCTTCACGTGGTTCTGGGTATTCAAAATACAGCATGTGACGCCCCTGTGTCGCCAGTAGCGTTTGGCATGCCCCCGCATGGCGCAGTCGATAACTGTCTTTGCCCGGCTTATCCGGTTCTATGTCATGGTGGCTGTGTTTGATCAGCGCAATACGTAAACCGTGTTGCTTCAATTGTGCGATAACGCGTTCAAGCAGCGTGGTTTTTCCTGAACCGCTAAAACCGGCAAAGCCAAGAAGGGGAGTCGTCATAGATACATCGTGTGTAGTGTGAGAGATAAGCAGTGTAATCGATGTGATCAAGGAGGCCAAGGTAGGGACCGGTGTGGGGTAAATAACCATGCGTAAGAGGAATAATTGTGAGTGACGAGTATCAATATTGAGTTTGATCCGCCTTCACCAAATTAGCATCATGTTCTAAGCTACATGTATTGTGTACACCGTTATCACAGAAGTGACATGAAAACGGTGTATTTACTCGAAGCTTGCCATCAAGGTATAGACAGGACGTCGTGGTATTGATGAGCAGGTAATAACGAATCGCATCAGGGAGAGTGCAATGTGGGCAACGTTGGATTTTGAAGCATCCGGTCTTTCCGAACAATCCTATCCGATCGAAGTAGGCTACTCATTACCCGATGGGTCTGGGCACAGTCTATTGATTAACCCTCTCACTGCAAGTGATGTCTGGCAATACTGGGATGAGTATGCCGAGCAAGAAATACATCAAATTTCCCGCCAAACCTTGCTGCAAGACGGTCAGCAAGTGGTGGAAGTGTGTCAGCACCTGAATGCGGTGCTCGGGCAATATGAGCAGGTCTTTTGTGACAGCCAGTGGGATTTGTTTTGGTTGGGGCGCCTCTATCGTGCTGCGCACATGCGACCGTCATTTATGCTCACCGAAGTGGGTTTATGGTTGCTGCAAGAAAATGGCATTGAACGCGCACATTTTCAGCAAACCTTAGCCAATCTGGGGCCGTCGAAACATCGGGCTGAATGGGATGCCAAGCAGATCCGCCAAGCCATCAATCAGCTAATGGGCTAGCGATGTAGCGAATAAAACGGGGCCGTTGACTGCGCACGTGAATCTTGCTGTCCCATCAGTGCCATTAATGTGTGCTGTCGCGTATACTGCGGCCATGTTTTATCGTGGATGAACCTTCCTTGCACGCACAGCCCCTCTCTTCTTGTTCTGCTTCCTCGCCGCTTCGTGTGGCTATGTTCAATATTTCATTGTCTGCCTCAACGGCGGGGGCGATCTGTCAGCAACTGCATCATGCAACGCCTGCGGAAGATGCCCGCTTTGCCAAGTTAGCGGCGATCATTCAGCACACGCAGCCGGACATTTTATTGCTGTGTGAATGTGATCATCTCGGTGACGGCGGAGACGATGGCACCGTAGCGCGTTTTTGCGATCATTATTTAGCACAGCCTCAGCACGGCCAATCGCCTATCCATTATCCGCACCGTTACTGCCCGCCGTCCAATACCGGTTTACCCTTGAGCGCCGATAGTGATGGTGATGGGGTGATCACTTTGCCTAATGACGCACAAGGGTTTGGTGAACATCACGGTCACTACAGCTTTGTCTTGTTATCCCGTTACCCGATCCAAGCGGGTGCTATTCGTTGCTGGCAAACCCTGTTATGGCGTGATTTGCCGAATAATCACATGCCCCAGCATTATTACGGGGAGGCGGCGAGCGCCCAGTTGCGGTTGTCGTCAAAAAACCATGTGGTGGTCCCTGTTACGGTCGGCGAGCAAACACTGCATGTGATTTGCTGTCACCCCACACCCCCGGTGTTTGATGGTGAAGAAAAGCGTAATGCCAAACGCAATCATGATGAGTTGGCGTTGGTTAAGGCCATTATCGATGATGCACCGTACTTAGTGGATGATAACGGCAAGTCTGGCGGTCTTGCTTCTGATGCGTCGTTTGTAGTGCTGGGGGATTTGAATGCCGATCGCATTGATGGCGATGGCATGAAAGCAGGCATTAGTGATCTGTTATTTCACCCTCGTGTGAACCGTACCGTCGCGTCGGGCAAGTTGACACCGAAAAGTGTTGGCGGGCGTTTTTTACGGCCGTGGCAACCCCGGAGTGGGCGTGCCAGTGAGTGGACGCATTTGGCCGGTTTGCGGTTGGATTACGTGTTGCCTTCTGCGGATATGACGGCACACAACAGTGGTGTGTTCTGGCCGGATAAGAAAGATCCGTTACGTGGTCTGATCACCGATGATCGCGGTCGTGAGCGGGCACAAGCAGGTTCTGATCATCGTTTGGTATGGGTCGATGTGACCTTGCCGACGGTATCTGTCTAAGCATTTATTGAGATGTTCTCTACACGCTCACCGCGACAGAGCAACAGACTGATTAAGTGGTCAATTGTGCGGTTCTGACCTACGCTTTCTGTATCCGGATACAGGTTGATAACATGTACTGACAGAGCACACAGCAAGGAGAGCGGCGATGGATCGAGACGGGCATTCAGCGGCACTGGGCGGTGAAGGGTTACGCGGACAAAGCGCAGGGCGCACCGCCTTGTGTACCGTTGGTAAAAGCGGGACGGGCCTGACCTACAGGGGCTACGACATTACCGATTTGGCGCACCATGCGGAATTTGAAGAAGTCGCTTATCTGCTGCTAAAGGGGAAACTGCCGACCCGCACCGAACTGGCAGGATATAAAACCACCTTGATTGGTTATCGCGGTTTGCCGCTCGCGCTCAAAGCCGTCCTAGAGCAAATTCCGGCCAATGCACACCCGATGGATGTGATGCGTACCGGTTGTTCGATGTTGGGGAATCTGGAACAAGAGCAGGATTTCCACGAAGAATACGACAAGTCCGATCGTCTGTTGGCACTGCTGCCCGCCATTATTTGTTATTGGTACCGCTATAGCCACCACGGCGTGCGTATTGAAACCTATTGTGATGAAGAGAGCATTGGCGGGTATTTCCTGAAAATGCTGACGGATGAATCGCCTTCTGAACTCCATAAAAATGTCATGCACTGTTCGCTCATTCTGTATGCCGAGCATGAATTCAATGCCTCCACCTTTGCCGCCCGTGTGTGTGCCTCCACCTTGTCGGATATTTATTCCTGCGTGTGCAGTGCGATTGGCACGTTGCGCGGCCCATTGCATGGTGGGGCGAATGAAGCGGCGATGGCGATGATTGAACAATGGGCCACGCCGGAAGATGCTGAAGCTGGCATCATGACGATGCTTGCCAATAAAGATAAAATCATGGGTTTTGGTCATGCCATTTACCGCGAGTCTGACCCGCGTAACGCCTTGATAAAACACTGGGCGGCAGAGCTGTCGAAAGATGCTGAACACCCCGAGTTGTATACCGTGTCTGAGCGAGTAGAGGCGGTGATGAAGCGTGAGAAGAACCTGTTCTGTAACGCGGATTTTTTCCATGCTTCGGCCTACCATTTCATGGGGATCCCGACCAAATTGTTTACGCCGATTTTCGTGATGAGCCGAGTCACCGGATGGGCGGCGCATGTGTTTGAACAGCGCGATAATAATCGTATCATCCGTCCGAGTGCCGACTATACGGGACCCGAGTCACAGCCGTGGGTGGCAATCGATGATCGCGTCTGATCGCTCAGATTCTGTTTGGCAGACGGTCGATCACGGTCAACTGTATTGGCAGCCAGCGTTTTATTCGCCCGCGCAGGCTGATCAGCTGTATCAACAATTGCTTGATGAATTGGATTGGCAACAACGGCCGATAACGATGTTCGGTCGTCAAATCTTGCAACCGCGTTTACAAGCGTGGTGCGGAGACGCGGCCTACCGTTATTCCGGATTGACGATGACGCCGGATCCGTGGTCACCGACGCTGTTAACGATTCGTCAGCACATTGAACAGGCGCTGGTGGACATACCGGGTGTCCGTTTTAATTCCGTACTGGCGAATTTATATCGCGACGGCAGTGATTACATGGGGTGGCACCAAGACAACGAACCGGAATTGGGGGCAGAGCCCGTGATCGCCTCATTGAGTTTGGGGGCGCCGCGCCGCTTTGTATTGCGCCATACGGTAACGAAAGCAAAGCGTGAATACACCCTCAGTCATGGGAGTTTGCTGGTGATGGCGGGGGCGTTACAATCCCATTGGCAACACAGTGTGCCGAAAACCCGTTTACCGAAAGCGCCTCGGATCAATTTGACCTTCCGTCTGATCCGCTGATTGCATTTATTTCGATAGCCAATGCCTGTCTTTTACGTAAAATACCGACATCTTTTCGATTGATTTTTCTTCTGCCTTGAATCGTTTTCTTATCCTGTTTGTTTTTGCTTCTGTCTTTCTGTTTAGTGCAGTCATGAGTTCGGCAACCACGGTATCTGCTGCGCCATTACCAAGCAGTGGGTTGCCGCCCAAAGCGGAACTCGGTCGTTACTTATTCCATGATGTGCGTTTGTCGCGTTTCGGCAACCGCAGTTGTGCGTTGTGCCATGCGCCGGATTTAGGCTGGACCAACCGCTTTGCCCGCACGCCGGATATTCATGGCCAAGCCACGGCGCTAAATACGCCCGCCTTGTTGAACGTGGCCAATTACGATCTGTTTATGCAAGCTACGCCGGGATTAACCTCGCTGGCTGCTACCATTGCACTGCCGCTGTTTTCTCATGCACCGGAAGAAATGGGTATGACGGCTGATTTATTACAGGTACGCCTGACAGACAGCCAATCCTTATACGCACCGTTATTTGCTGCCGCGTTTCCGATAGCATCAGAAAAGATGGCACAAGTGGCCTCGCGCTTTTCCGTTGATAACGTGATTGATGCGCTGGTGGCGTATGTCTCGACCATTCGCTCCACTGATACCGCTTATCACCGTTATATGGCGGGGGATAAGCACGCGCTAACCCCCGCGCAACAACGAGGGCTGGCGTTGTTCGAATCAGAACGTCTCGCTTGTAGTCAATGCCACAATGGCCCGTTGTTGAATATGCCCACGGTGTCTTCAAGATCGCGTAGTCACCGCTACGTGAATACCGGGTTGTACAGTGAAGCGGCGATATTGCAGTCAGGGACAGTTTTTCCACAAGCATTAGGTTTACAAAGGGTGACGGGGGAGTCTGCCGATAACGGCAAGTTTCGGATCCCTTCATTGATTAACGTAGACAACACGGGGCCGTGGGGACACGATGGGAGCGTGACCCAACTTCGTCACGTGATAGACAATTATGCCGCAGGGGGACGCGTGATCACCGTCGGTCCGAAACAGGGTGATGGCCGTGCTCATCCAGCCAAAGATGCCCGTATTCAGGGTTTTACGTTAAGCTTGCAAGAGAAAACCGAACTGCTGGCCTTTTTACAGGCGCTAAGCGTGCCAGAAATGGATACCTTTCCCGAACATGCCACACCGTTTTGCCAACTGATCCCACTCAAAAATAAGCAGGATCCGAATCCGTGTATTCCTGCGTTCGATAATCCATAACTGCCATATCCAAAGCAGCTACATCCAGAATAAGAAGAAGTCAGATTTCAATGAATAATATTATGCGTACAACCCGCTCATTCGCCGTTGCTCTGTGTATTGCCGCAGGGGCACTGTCGATATTCAGTGCCACGGTATCAGCCGCTGCTGTGGCCAAGCCTGCCTTTGCCGGGGAAATTCAGGGGCGTAACCAGTTTTATGCCGCTCGTTATAAGGCCACCTGTGATGTGCCGCTACAGGCGGTTCAAGTGGCTGGGTCTTTGGCCGAAGCCCCACAACTGGAAGCCATTTTTACCGATACGTTAGGGTATCAATTTACCCTGAATGCTAACGGTGAAGCGTATTTGCAGTTGGCGATCAAAGAGTGGAACGAGAAAATGCTGCTGATGACCAACCGCGATGTGACTATTGCAATGGACGGGGCGGACATTACCGGCACTAAAATCACTAACCTACAATGCCCAGATTTGAACGGTGATATTTATCACATTAACACCCACGAATGGGGCAGTTATGTATTGCGCATTCATGGTAAGCCAAATCAGAAAGTGGCTGTGCGGATAGTGAAAGAAGCGGTGAAGGTGGAGTGAGTCACTGAGTAAAAGGAAATGGCAGTGAGAGGACTTGCTCTGATCTGCCATTGTTTTACACAACGCGATTAGCGGTGTTCTTCAAGGAGCATGTTTTTCTTCAATTCAAGTGCAATGATCTCTTTACGCAGCGCCTCTCTTTCTGTCGGATCTGTCATCTTCTCAAGATCTTCTTTTTTGTTGCTGATTTGTTTCATGAGCTCCACTGCGGGTGGAAGGCAGTTTGCATCTTTCAGGATTTTCATCCCAAGTCGATGTTCCGCTGGCGTTCTAAAATACTCGTCCAAATCAAGCGGTTTTCCTTTGAAT
The DNA here is from genome assembly GCF_059941365.1 of Photobacterium sp. 270122K. NCBI lineage: Bacteria > Pseudomonadati > Pseudomonadota > Gammaproteobacteria > Vibrionales > Vibrionaceae > Photobacterium > Photobacterium sp. 270122K. The sequence continues at coordinate 32,844 of NZ_JBPOEN010000004.1, read as the reverse complement.
TGGTTGTTTGTGAGCTCGCCATTTTTTTCAGCCTGACGAATCCAACCTGCAATCGCATTATCTATAAATATCGACATCACATACCGTCCTCATACATTCAGTTTTGATTGGGGTGACCAAAAACCACTTTTAAACCTTCAATGGCTATTTTGATGCCATCTTCAAAATACAACTCATAATCAACAGGCTTGCTTTGCTCTAATAGCCATAACAGGTGAGTGAGCTGATTATCATGGGCATATTTGATGCTGTCTTGCTGGGAATCAGCTTGAAATTGCTCAGCCAGTTCTTGGTGTTGCACAATATCTGTCACACGCGTAAAAACGGTGGCGAAAGCCATAAATGCCGTTTGTGCGTCAAAGTGTGTATCACGAAATACGCCCAGCATATCGTTCACTAATAGGCTGGAATTGGGCGTGAATTGCTGGTTGTAACGAATAAACTCAACTGATCGGGGCATCGACAGTAGTGTCTTTCTAAAATTTCGGGCAAAACGGTAGAGATAGGATTCCCAGTCTGTGTCATTAGGTATATCGACGTTCCCCATGACGACATCACAACACTGAATGATGAGGTCGTCTTTTGAACTAACATGGCGATAGAGCGCCGTCGCGCTGACGCCGAGTTGCTTACCCAGTAAATGCATACTCACGCGGTCTAAGCCTATCTCAAGCGCGCACGCCACAATGTCTGTCTTTGAAATTTGAGCGGGGCGACCTTTGCTGTTCATGAGCAACTCTTAGTATTAAGTTAATACCATTAAGTTAATACCGTTAACTTAATTGGTCAAGTCTTTTTGTGCGTGCGTTGTCATCTGTGAGAGTGCGTATCGAGGAAGAAAAAAGGGGGGAAGGCGAAGTGAATGGATAATGGCTTCACTACACGTTATAGACATTCCATCAACGAGAGTTAAAATGCGGGTTCGCGGCTGCACATGAATTTCAGTCAATTTTAGAGAAGATAGAATGGTTGTAGAAAATGTGCATCCTGAACATTACGCCGAAATGCTTGAAGTTTGGGAAAATTCAGTCCGAGCCACGCATGACTTTATAACAGAAGACGATATTGCGTTTTTTAAACCCATTATCATTGAACAGGCTTTCCCCGCTGTAACATTAAGATGCGTGAAAAATGAGAGTGGTTCAATTCTTGGTTTCGTGGGTGTCCATGATGCAAAAATTGAAATGCTGTTCGTTTCAAATGTAGCTAGAGGGAGAGGTGTGGGTAAAGTGCTACTGCAATATGCCATTGAGCAGTTAGGTGCGACTCAGGTTGACGTGAATGAACAAAATCCCCTAGCCACCGGTTTTTATGAGCACATGGGGTTCAACGTTGTTTCACGTTCACCGCTTGATGATATGGGGAAACCCTTTCCGATTCTACATATGACACGTTAAGGCTCGGTTTGTCGTTAACTCGTTTGCTAGAAGAAACGCCCAAGGCCAATAACCTTGGGCGTTTCCGTATGATGTGGCGCTACTTTTTCGCACTGAACATCCCCCGGATAACGGCATCGGCTTCTTTATTCGTGCCTTTTGTACGTCTCAATTCTCCAACCAGAGAGCGAAAAAACACGGTTATTTGTAACAGGCGGTAACGTTACAAAATGCGAAAATTTGGTGCTAGAGCCGCCGATTTAGCGCATTTCCTAGGAGAATAGGCGGTTATCGGGTTGGTAGCTCCCCGTTTTTAATCAGGCATGCCGTAACGATTCACTAGACGGATTTGTCCTCACGGGAATATACTGCGCTTCCTGTATTTACGTTAGGACAATAAAGTGGACCCCAACTCTCGTCGATTGTGTATCTCCTCACTGGCATTATGTGACCAAGGGAGGACACAGCAATGATTGAGCCTATCCTTACCCTTCTGTTCGGCATTTTCTTTATCTTGGCAATTATTGCGGCAAACGGCTATTTCGTTGCCCAAGAGTTTGCTTATATGGCCGTCGACCGTGCAAAACTCGCTACTTTAGCTGCCACTGGCGATGAAGCCGCAAAGCGCGCGCTTTCCGTGACCAAACGAACCAGCTTCATGTTGTCTGGCGCACAGCTAGGTATCACCGTAACAGGCCTTGTACTCGGTTTTGTTGCTGAACCGCTTGTCGGTAAATCGGCAGGTGTGTTGCTGCAAAGTTTCGGCTTATCCCTTGAGTCTGGTATCGCGATCGGTACGGTCATCACCCTTGCTGTTGCAATGGTTGTGCAAATGATCATGGGTGAGCTGTATCCAAAGAACCTGGCGATTGCCAACGCTGAGCCGATGTCACGTATGATGTCTCGCTCAACGCTGATTTACATGTCGATGTTTGGTTGGATCATCAGCTTCTTTGATAAATCAGCGAACTTGCTGCTCCGTGCTGTGCGCATCGAGCCGGTACATGATCTTGATGTGAGTGCGTCGGAAGAAGACTTACACCACATCATCGCCAATTCACGCGAAAGCGGTGATTTGCCTGTTGAGCTGTCACTGATGATGGATCGTATCCTTGATTTCCCTGAGCGCGATGTCGAGCACGCCATGGTGCCGCGTTCGCAAGTGGATTGGGTAGAACCTGAAACCACATTAACAGAACTCTTGTCACTGATGGCGCAAGCGCACACGCGCTATCCGGTTATCAATGATGATGACGCGCCTGTTGGCGTCGTTCACCTATCTGATGTACTGGCACACATTGACGCCGGCAATGCCGACGATACCGTTGCGTCTGTGATGCGTCCAGCGACGGTTCTGCCAACACTGATGCTATTGCCTGACGCACTGGATCAGCTGGTGACGTCAACCAATCAACTTGCCTGTGTGATCGATGAATACGGCGGCTTTGCCGGTGTGTTGACGATTGAAGATTTGGCGATGGAAATTGTCGGTGAAATCACCGATGAGCATGACGAAGATAACGGCGATGCGGTTGTGTCTGAAAGCGGTAATGTTTGGTTGATGGAAGGTGATGTGCACGTCGATGAAGTGGAACGCGCGATTGGTTATGACCTGCCGCGTGGCGATGTGGAAACCATTGCCGGCATATTGATTGCTGAACGTGGTGCACTGCCTGCTGAGGGGGACACGGTGACGATTGCATTGCCTATCGACCCGTCAGAATTGGCGTCTGGTGAGCCAGTATTGCGATACCTTGAGGTGGATGTGTTACGTATTGAACGACATGTACCGACAGAGGTGCGCGTAAAACTGGTAGAGAAACCAAGCGTGGAGGGTGAAGCATGACCGATCCATTGATTGTCACCCTCGTGACAACGGCCCTTATTGTCTTGAGTGGCTTTTTCGTCATCATCGAATTTGCTTTGATGGGTGCGCGTCGCCACCGCCTTGAAGAAATCGCTGTCGAAAGTGCGTCAGCACGTGCGGCATTACGTGGCATGAATGACTTAACGCTGATGTTGGCGGGTGCTCAGTTGGGTATCACCTTCTGTACGTTTGCGCTAGGTGCGGTGACCAAGCCGGCTGTTGACCAATTCTTGGGGCCCGTGTTCCTTGCAATGGGGTTGCCTGATTGGGCTGCAGATGGCGCGGCCTTCGGTTTCGCGTTATTTTTCGTGACCTTCCTGCACTTAGTGGTGGGTGAGATGGCGCCAAAATCGTGGTCGATTGCGCACCCAGAAAAGTCAGCATTAGCGATTGGTATCATTGCACGCGCCTACGTTTGGCCGTTGCGTCCGCTGCTTAATTGGATCAACAGTATTGCGAACCGCTTGGTGAAAGCCTCGGGTGTTGAACCGGTAGAAAGCGCCGCGGTAGGTGGGCAAGATGTTGATACTATCCGTCAGCTGGTAGAGCACTCGGGTAAAGTGGGTACACTGAAACCTAACATTCAAAAGCAACTGTCTGGTCTGATTGACTTGAGTTCAATTCCGGTTGAAACCTTGGTGACTGAAGGTCAGGTGATGGCGCACGTTGATAAGAACGCAACAGTGGCTGACGTGCGTGCTGCTGCAATGGAATCCGGCCATTTACGTATTCTTGTGTGCGGCAAGTCGGGTCTTAAACCGTTAGTAGTTCACGTGCGTGATACGCTACTCGAACCGGCGGACAAACCCGCGCGCGACGTAGCCCGTAATGCCTATGTGCTGGATTCAAAAACCCCGGTTTATGAAGCCCTGGCGCGTATGCGTAAAGCCAGCGTGCAGTTAGCCGTAGTGAGTAAAGACGGAAAAATGGTTGGTGTTGTAACACTTGCCGACATTTTAAAACGCGTGCTTCCTACGACGGTAGTGAACGGATAAGTCTCGTTATCTTCATGGCTTCGGCTTCTACAGTCGGTGCTTAAAACACCCAAACGCCACTTATCCAAGTGGCGTTTTTTTACACCTGCAACCTCAGCCACCTCTGCTTTCGATGTATTTTAGGTATGATGGCTTGCCCTGATTGCCTCACACAGGATACTGATTCAGCACCTAATATATCACCAATGGTAAAAGCCGCTAACGCGTTCAGGAATGACGGAGGAGTACATGAAATTTGCAATCCGCCGAATCAATACGTCGGTGGGTATTTTTAAGTTCTATTAATATAGAATCTGATGCGGGGGCGTCATAGCTCAAGCAGATCGAAGCGGATGTTGTTCGGTACTTGATGCCTTAGTACCTTAGTCATTTAGGCTATTTGTCATTAACGTCAACATGATCATACGGTTTGCTGAGCATAAAAAAGGATCTGCTGAGCAGATCCTTTTTCCGACGTTGGGTCATTGACGTGTGTGGATTACAGCTTACGCCATACACCCCATTCGCCAGTGGTGCCAGGTTCTTCACCTTTTGTCCACCAAGCCGCTTTCCACTCTGCGTTGTCGTGTGTTACCACGTCGTTGGTGTTGTATTCAGAGCTTGCAGACCAAGCGCCCACTTCAGGCACTTCGCCGTCAGTTAATACGCGTTTCCACACGTTGCTCACGCCTGGTTCTTCGTTCTGGTTCCACCAGCCTGCTTTCCACGTTTTACCGTTGTGTGTTACCACGTCGTTTTCAACGTAAGTCGCGGTTTTGTCCCATGCGCCTTCTGGTAGCTCTGGGTCAACAACCGGTGGTGGCGGATCGATTGGCTTCAGAGTAGATAGTGCAAATGCACTGTCTTTTTCTGCAGACCATACGCGGTTAGCGTGAATGTTTTTCTCGTCGAAACGGTATTCAGCAGCAGCCTGATCCCACACACCGACAGCCCATTTACCGGCGTGTTGTGTGTTCACTTGGTTTGCTAGGTCTTGTGCCCAAGTCGCTTGGTTGCCCGCTGTGATTAGCAGACGCTCATCGATTTGCTCGTTACCGTTGCCGTCCATGGTACGTAGACGCATGGTGTCGCCAATAGCTGGTACAGGGTAACCGGCTGGTACGAAGTAGCCTTCGATTGCATTCAGTTTGCCGTCTTCAACCGGTGGCGGTGGCGTGATACCGCCATCAGACTGTTTGATCACGATGTCACTGCAGTTGTAGAAACCTTCACCGGCTGGATCGACACGCTGCCAACGGGTGTAAAGAATGGCATCGCCAGCACGATCGGTCGGTAGCTGTACGTTGAAGCGGTATGTTTTGTATGGTGATGTCGCTTCAGGCGCAACGTTACCTGCAGTATCAACCAGCTCCAGATCTTCCCACGTCAGTGGCTGGGTGAAGTCGTGGCCTGGTTTCGTCAGGTAGAACTCCCAGAAAGAAGGGTTGTGCGGTGCTGTTGCTGTCCACACGAATTCAAACTCGCCGTTCTTATCCAGTGTGATGGTGGTTTGCTGCCAATCTGGAGAGGTAACGTCTAGGCCAGATTTTTGTGCGTCACCTGCGGCACAGAGCTCACCGCTTGGTACTTGTTGCTTCACCGCTTCAATGTTGTTGTAGTCAGCGGTGAGGGCGGCTACTTCATTACGCTGAAGGAATGCGTAGTTACCAGACTTGTCGTAGGCTTTCTGACACGCCGCGTTTGGAATCGAATTGCTCCAGTAACCGCCATCGTTGTAACACGTGTTTTGACGTGCGCTTGGGAATTCAGCCCAACCGTGTGCGCTTGCTGTTTGGATAGTCGCAAGGTTTGCCACTGCTGCAAGGACAGCAATGCTTAGCTTATTCATTGGTGACATGGTTAACTTCTCTTTATGTTGGAATAATGCCAGTCATGTTTATCATGCTTGTTTTATATGTTCTTTGATGAATAAGTTACGCAATAAAAAGTGCAAAACGTTATCTAACAAGAAATGGGTATTTGACATTATTTTTCTGACGTAATATTTATATTTAAAAATTGATTATTATCAAAATAAAATTTTCAAATCGTCATCATTAGTTTTTGTTATTGTGTTATTTTCGATTAAATTCATCGTGTTACAATTGTTTTTTCTTTTTCTGTAATATTTGCTTACAACTACTGTTTTTCGGAAAATAATGAAAAAGACAATCGGTAAACACATCTGACGCGCTGCATTCTATTTTGTAGGAATATTCTTACGGTATTTTTATTTGAAAATTCGTATGTATTTTTGGCTCAGAGTCACGAAATGAAAAATTGACAATTTTCGGACATTAAGGGAATTGCTCAATATAATAAAGTATTGCTTATTCTATGAGCATTTTAGTGGCGATTCTTTGCTTTTCTCATGTGTTGAGTCTTTCGTTGTTGCCATTTAAATATCTTATAAGGAGTATTTGAATGCGTTCGTTGTGTGAACATAATGAGATTTTCGGTGTACATTACCCCTTATTCGCGTCGTTGTGCTGCCGTGATAGAACTCGCTGAAACTGACATATTGAGGTAACGTTGAGGGAGAGAAACGGGGGGAGGGAATCATGAGCCCAGTGAACAAGAAAATGCCATTAGCGATCAGTCATCATACGGTGTTGAACCGACGGGAACACCGTTGGCGCCGAGTGCGGTGGGCAGCTGTGTCACCATTGTGGGTGTTGGGGATGGTAGGCATGCTGGCCGTACCGTCCGTTTTTGCCACGCAACACCCAGCACAAGTGGTTGCGTCGACGCCAAAGACGGTGAGTCAATTACCGCTGGAGGCCAGTTATCACGCTGATGCGGCGCAAATCCGCCATACCTATGAGACTCAACTCTATACGCTACCGGCGTTTAAGATGGGGCATTATGGTTTACGCATGTATCGTCAAACCTTAGATCCGAAATATACCTCGGCCATTTGGGTGGATATGGCACGGGTGGCCAGCCGTTTGAATCGCTTTGCTGCCGACGTGCATACGCCAGAGCAGATTGCGGCTTATGCGAAGAACCGCTTGATAGAGTACGGGCGAAAGACCGATGCCCGCAGCCAGCTACGTTTCAGTGCCACCGCCCATTCGCCAAATTACGTGTACCTTGGGGTGGATTTGCTCGGCGCGATGGCTCGTGCCAATGAATATGGTTTGAAGCACCGTGATGATGCGTTGTTACGTCAGGTGATCCGCCGTTATGACTTTCGTCAGTATGCGACCGATCCCAATATGATCATTGCATGGTCGGCCCAATTGGCGAATCAGGTGTACTGGTTGCGTCAATTGGGTGAGCAGGATGTGGTGAATGACTTTATTGCAGCCTTCCAGCGTACCTATCCTGACCGTAATGATGCCGCACTGTCTGATCAGCAATACATGAACAAACTCTACGGGATGACGCACATTATTTTGGCGGCGTCGGAGTATTACCAGTATGAGATTGATGAAGAAAACTTTCAGTGGATCTTCGATTATTACCGCGCCAACATCGACACGATTCTACAGCGTGCGAAAGAAGACGTGATTGCTGAAATCGGGATCAACTTCTTGTTGGCGGGATTAGATGACGATCCCGTGGTGGCGAAAACCCGCCAGTCCATTCAACAGGCGATGAATCGTCAAGCGGGGATGGTACCCGCCGTCGACGGCAGTACGGGGTTAGTGTATGGCGAGCACCGTAACGTGTTGGCGATCATGCTGTTAGATTGGCAAAAGGTACACACTGCACCGACCATTGAGGATCAGCCGCACGTATTTGACGGTATGCCTTATGGGTTGATTGCCCAGTAGACGGACTCAGTAAACAGGTACCGTAAAAACCGACGCGCGGTGACAGTATCCTCGCGCGTCGGTGTGTTTCTTTCTCTTGGCTGGTTTGATTCGGCTGTCAGATCAAAGCAAACTAAGCTAAACCAAGTCAAACCCAATCAAGTTAAGTCGAATCGGTCGGCGTTCATCACTTTCGCCCATGCCTTGGCAAAGTCGTGGACAAACTTTTCTTTCGCATCACTTGCACCGTACACTTCGGCAATCGCCCGTAGTTGTGCATTGGCCCCGAAGATTAAATCCGCCCGTGTCGCGGTCCACTTGAGGTTGCCGGTTTGGCGATCGTGCCCTTCAAAGGTACGTGCCTCGTCAGAAGTTGGCGTCCATGCGGTATTCATGTCGAGCAGGTTGATAAAGAAGTCGTTGGTCAGCGCGCCAGGCGTGGCCGTGAATACCCCGTGCGCCGTTTGTTCAAAGTTGGCGTTCAATACTCGCAACCCCCCAACCAATACGGTCATTTCCGGTGCGCTGAGTGTCAATAACTGCGCTTTATCAAGCAACAGTTCTTCGGCGGACACAGTGTAAGCTTGCTTTTCATAATTGCGGAAACCATCGGCGAACGGCTCTAACACTTCAAACGAGTGAACATCCGTTTGTGCATCGGTGGCATCGGTGCGTCCGGGTGAGAAAGGCACGCTCAGGGCCAGGCCTGCATCTTGCGCTGCTTTTTCGATAGCGGCACAGCCACCGAGCACGATGAGATCCGCCAGCGAGACGGCTTTGTTGCTTTGGGCACTGTTAAAGCCGGTTTGAATGCTTTCCAGTTGGCTGAGCACTTTGCTTAGCTGCCCCGGTTGATTGACCGCCCAATCTTTCTGCGGTGCCAAGCGTATCCGCGCGCCATTCGCCCCACCACGGTGATCCGATCCTCGATAGGTCGATGCTGCTGACCATGCGGTGTATACCAACTCAGAGATACTCAGGCCAGACGTTAACAGGCTCTGTTTCAGGGTGGTGATATCGCTGTCATCAATCACGCCGCGGGTGGCGGCGGGTACCGGATCTTGCCAGATCAGATCTTCAGCGGGAATTTCCGGCCCAAGATAGCGAGACTTTGGCCCCATATCGCGATGGGTTAATTTGAACCACGCACGGGCAAAGGCATCGGCAAATTCATCGGGGTTATCACGGAAATGTTCAGAGATTTTGCGGTAATCCGGATCTTCACGCAGCGCCATGTCGGCGGTGGTCATCATGATACTGACGGTCAGGCTCGCGTCTTCGGGATCGGGGGCATGGTTGCGTTCGCCAAGATTTTTCGGCGCCCATTGGTGAGCGCCAGCCGGGCTTTTGGTGAGTTCCCAGCCGTAGCCGAGTAGCATGTTGAAATAGCTGTTATCCCATTGTGTTGGGGTGGGGGTCCATGGGCCTTCTAAGCCACTGGTGATGGCATCACGCCCTAAGCCGCTGCCGTGGGCGTTTTTCCAACCCAGCCCCATTTGTTCAATCGGTGCGGCTTCGGGTTCCGGCCCAACGAGCGCGGCATCACCGGCGCCATGACACTTACCAAAGGTGTGTCCCCCGGCGGTTAACGCCACGGTTTCATAATCGTTCATTGCCATGCGGGCGAAGGTATCACGCACATCTTTGGCGGATGCGAGCGGATCCGGATTGCCGTCGGGTCCTTCGGGGTTGACGTAAATGAGCCCCATTTGTACCGCGGCTAAGGGGTTGTCTAAATCGCGTTCACCACTGTAACGGTTGTTGCCGAGCCATTCACTTTCTACGCCCCAATAGACGTCTTCTTCCGGTTCCCAGATGTCTTCGCGGCCACCACCAAAGCCAAAGGTTTTGAATCCCATGGATTCTAACGCGACATTCCCCGTCAGCACGATCAGATCGGCCCAGGATAAATGGTTGCCGTATTTTTGTTTCACTGGCCACAGCAGGCGACGGGCTTTGTCCAGGTTGCCGTTATCCGGCCAACTGTTCAGTGGCGCAAAACGTTGGTTTCCGCGTCCCGCCCCGCCGCGACCATCGCCTGTGCGGTACGTCCCCGCGGCATGCCACGCCATACGGATCATCATGGGGCCGTAATGCCCGTAGTCCGCTGGCCACCACGGTTGTGATGCGGTCAAAATGTGTTCAATGTCTTTTTTTACGGCGTTGAGATCGAGCTGTTTAAAGGCGTCACGATAATTGAAGTCGTCACCGAGCGGGTTGGTTTTGGTGTCGTTTTGATGCAGGATTTTTAGATTAAGCTGATTGGGCCACCAGTCTTTATTTTGGGTGCCTTCACCGCCAACATGGGTATTACTGCCATGCATAAAAGGGCATTTTCCAGCCCCTTTGCCGTGATCGTTGCTCATACATCACTCCGTTTATTTTGTCCGTTGCACTTATTCGATGACGCCAGTGCGATTGATCGCATTAGCTATCCATTGAGTTAGCTATCAATATAGACAAGGCGTGTGGAAGCTGAGGGTTTTTCTCTGTTGGATACGATGAGGGCGGGCAAGGGACAGAAGCGAAAAGCGGCGGTCAGTGTGCACTGCTCCGCCGCTTTGAATGCGTGTGGTGTTACGGGATGATGTACGTATCAGTAATAATATTTACCGGTAATGCTGTTCACTGTGAACGTTTTAACGGTCATGGTCGGAGACCAATAACGGCCGTGCCAACCGGCTTTCACTTTCAGCTGACGGACAAATTCTGCCGGCTGGGTGATTTGCTCCCACACCTGCGGCAGAAACAGTGCTTGCGCGTAATTATCCGATAAAATCACGCCGGTTTTATGCGTCGCAAGGTAATCGATTAACGCTTGTTCTGATTCAACCTCAAGGACTTGCGGTTGGGATAACACTGACACTTCGATGGTGAGTTTATCCAGCTGCTCTTCGCACAGCGGCATAAAACGGCGATCTTGATAGGCACTGGCACGCGCTTTATTGAACACATCCAACACGAGTGGGCTGTGTGCTTGCGTCGTTCCCAAGCAACCTTGCAGTTGCCCATTCACTTTTAGCGTGACAAAGCAGGCGCCGGGTCGCAGTAATTTTTTGCCATAAAGATCAAGCCGCGGGGCGAGGATAGTTTCATCCGAAAAATGGCCACGAATGGCATCTCGGGCAATATCCAGCAGTTGGGTTAATTCCCCTTTATTGAGGTTCTGCAACGATGATGTAGCTAACATATCCAACGACTCTCTCCTTATCTCCGGCGGCGGTGTCGCCAGAGTTGATCAATGTGTTACGTATAAGTGGGTATCCCCTTTGTTTGGCTAGCAATAGCAATGCATTAATGCCTGTGGCACCACAGGCTTGCTCAGGGGTGAGGGTGGGTACGTAGCCGTCTATCAGGGAACAGGTATGGTGGTCGATACGTGTTGCGTCTGAGTAGGGATGGAAATGGCTAAGGTCACTACTTACCACGAGTAGACAATCATCACCTTGCCAAAGGGGGTCGATGGCTTGGGCGACAATGGCCGAAGAGGCATTGCTGGTTAAGAGCGGTAACAGGGTAAAATCATGCAAACATGATTGCAGAAAAGGCAATTGCACTTCAAGGCTGTGTTCTTGGGCGTGTACTTTATCTGATACCTCAATATCATCTATTTCCCGCAACTTTTCAACACTTTGTATGTCAATAGGGACTTTTCCGAGAGGTGTTTCAAAATAGTGACAGGCGGGCAGGGCGCAGCCATGAAAAGCAAAGCGGTGACTGGGCCCAACAAGGATCACTTTTCGAATGCGATCAGCCTGTGGCAGCATGGCGCGATAGGCCTGTGCCGCCACCTCGCCGGAGTAACAATAGCCGGCATGGGGTACGATTAATGCACGGATTTGGCATGTATTGTCTGTTATTTGTGTGTCGTTTTTTACATCGAGCCAGCGGTCAATTTGTTGTTGCAGTGCAGGGGCCGTGTGGGGGTAAAAGTGACCGGCGACGGCGGGTGGGCGAGTGTGCATGCAGATCCCCCGTAGTACAAAATGAATGAGTAAGCAACGCAAGGTATATACTGAGTATAGGTCGTCACTTGAGTCAGGATCATGAACAAACCGCGACTGCCCCAAGCCGAGCACACTAAACCCAGTACCTATTGGCCAACAACGCACTGGCATGCGTTAGCCGATGGACGAGTGGTGTGCGATGTGTGCCCACGTCACTGCCGTTTGCGAGAAGGCAAACGCGGGGCGTGTTTTGTCCGCCAAGCCCATCACGGTGAAATTGTACTGACCAGCTATGGGCGCTCTAGCGGGTTTTGTGTTGATCCGATTGAAAAGAAACCCCTTAACCATTTCTACCCCGGCAGTGCCGTGTTGTCGTTCGGGACGGCGGGGTGCAATTTAAGCTGCCAGTTTTGCCAAAATTGGCAGATCAGCAAATCCCGCCACATCGACACCTTAGGAGCCAACGCCATGCCGGAACACATTGCACAGGCGGCATTGCGTTATGGCTGCGAAAGCATCGCGTTTACTTATAACGATCCGGTGATCTTCATGGAATATGCGATGGATACGGCGCTGGCGTGTCGAGACGTTGGGGTGCACAGTGTTGCAGTTAGCGCGGGCTATATGTGTGATCAACCTCGGCGAGATTTCTATTCGGTGATGGATGCGGCCAATATTGATCTGAAAGCCTTCTCCGAACGTTTTTATCATAAAATCTGCCATGGCCATTTAGCGCCGGTGCTGGATACCTTGCTGTATTTGAAGCATGAAACATCGGTGTGGTTTGAAATTACCACCTTATTGATCCCGGGGGAAAACGACAGCCCGAAAGAGGTGGACGCCCTGACCCGCTGGGTGGTCGACAATTTGGGGCCAGATGTGCCTGTCCATTTTTCGGCGTTCCATCCGGACTTTAAAATGCTGGATACGCCCCGCACGCCGCCAGCGACCTTACTTCAAGCGCGTCATATCGGCCAAGCCAATGGCCTGCATTATGTGTATGTCGGGAATATTTTCCATGAAGAAGGGGACAGCACCTATTGTCCGGCATGCACAGAGCGGGTGATCACGCGTAACTGGTTCAAATTGGGGGCGGTGCATCTCACGCAAGCGAGTGTCTGTGCCTTTTGTGGTGCGCCTGTCGCTGGGCGTTTCTCCGGTAAGGAAAGTGACAGCATGGCAAAACCCTTTGGCCGCCAGCGCATTCCGATCGTGATCAAATAAGGGGGCACGGTAAGGTGAAATTGATTAGAAACACAACAGATGCGATGAAAAGCCACGGTAACGTGTCACCGAACCTTGTCACTGTTTTTGCCTTCTATTATCTTAACGCCCAGAAGTTAACCTGAATAAAGTGAATAACAATGTCTGATATGACCATGGAACAGCTAGCGGGCTACCAAAACTTGGTGATCACGCAGCCAAACTGCCCATTCTGTGTAAAAGCAAAAGCCTTGCTGGATGCACGCGGTACGGAATACACCACACTTGTACTGGGTGCGGATCTACCGAAAACCCTGATGGTCGATTTTATCGAACAAGCGACGGGTAACGTTGTGCGCACAGTGCCACAGATCATCCTTGAGGGTGAATATATCGGTGGTCATGATGACTTGGTAGCGTTTCTTGAGCGCCAAGTAGACGGCGATGCCTTTGGTGATTTTGAGCTGTAAATCATCACCACAACGTTCGCGTAATTAAAAAAACAGCCAATGGCGTGATGCCCTTGGCTGTTTTTTTATCTCTCTGATTCAACGGCATACGATGCCAAAAAGATTGAAACGACCAATTCGACTTTCTCTGTCAGTGCGTCGCCATCAGCTTGCGGGCTGATCGACATCACCTGTGGCCAAAATAGCGAGCCTTGAAACAAGCTGATGTACACGTTGGTGATGGTTTTTAATTCCGTTTGTTTCAGCTGATTGGCCGCCATCGCATCTCGGAACCACTGCATAATGGCTTTGGAGCTGTACAGCGTATTGATCAGATTGCTGGCCATATCCGGCTGACGAAGAAATTCCATCACAATTGTGCGTGACAGGGGAATGCCGTAGGTATGATAAAGAATATCGACTTCTTTATACGTGATCTCAATCAGTTGCTGCCGCAAGCTACGTTGAGGATCAAACGCGTATTGTACCGTCTCATTGGTCGATTCGTGCAAGATGGTCAGTACTGCTTCAAAGAGATTTTCTTTGCTTTCAAAGTGACGGTATAACGTGCGCTTTGAGACTTCCGCCGCTGCACTGATCCTATCCATATTCGCGCCTAAAAAACCGTGATGAATAAATTCAGCTTTCGCCGCATCAATGATGGCGAGGCGTTTTAGTTCAGAGCGTGTCATTGTGTTTCCATTCTTCCCTTTACTCAATGCGATCAGTTTATCAAGATTGTGTCAAAAAGTACACTTGGTAGTTTACTTTCTCGTGAGTCACTATAAAATAAACTCAATAGTTTACTTTTTTGTCATGCCGCCATGAGGCGCGTGGCAATCTTGGGATCGCATCCAGCGTCCTCATACCTCACGGTCGCGCCGGACCAACCTTTTAGGGGAGAAATAGGTGAATACGTATTTTAAGAAGTCAGTACTGGCATCTTTTAAGTTCAACGCCCTTGCTGCCAGCATTGCCATGTCAACATTGCTACTGACAGGCTGTGGCGCGGAAGAACCTCAAGCGGTGGTTGCACCGGTCATCAAACCTGCATTGACGGAGGTGATCAGCACCCGCGCCAACGACGATTTGAGCTTTAACGGGGTGGTGCGCGCTGCAGAGCGTGCGGATCTGGCGTTTCGAATCGGTGGTCGTATTACTGACATCGCCGTGAAAGAAGGGGATGAGGTCAAACAGGGTCAGGTACTGGCCACGTTGGATTCCCGAGATGCACAAACCGCGTTGGCATCGGCCAAATTGGAGTTGGATAACTCAAAAGCCGAGTATCAGCGTGGTAAAGCCATTTACGAGAAAAGTCAGGCGATTGCCAAGAGTGATTTAGATACCTTAACGACGCGCTACAACTTGGCGAAGAACCGTTTAGCGGAAGCACAACGCCAGTTGGAGTACACCCAAATTAAAGCACCGTTTGACGGCATTATTGGGCGTAAGCTGGTGGATAACCACGTACAAATTCAGGCCAACGCCCCGATTGTGACCTTGCATAACCTGCAGGATCTGGAAGTGGTGATCAATATTCCGGATAACGTGATGTTGTCGGGAATGGCGGGCACCAAAGCGCAGGCGGAATTGTCAGCGATTCCGGGTGTGGTATTCCCGTTGGCGTTGCGTACCTACGCGACCCAAGCGGATCCGATAACGCAAACGTATGCCGTGGTACTGGGCTTTGAAGACAGCAAAGGCTACCGCGTGTTACCGGGTATGGCGGTAAAAGTGTTGCCGTACGAGGGTGAGCAAAGCGAACAAGGCAGCGACGTGGTATCGATGATCACCGTGCCGCTAACCGCCGTGGTACCGGATAACCAAGGTCGCCAGTTTGTGTGGGTGATCAATGCCGATAACAAGGCCGAAAAACGCTATATCACAGTCGGCGCATTAAGCAAAAACCGCGTGGTAGTGACAGAGCACCTGAACGTGGGTGAGCGCGTGATTATCGCGGGCGTATCGAGCGTGAAGGAAGGGATGGAAGTGCGTCCTTACACTGACGATAGCAACGGGGTGTAATCGATGGATATTGCACGTTATACCATTGCGAAACGCACCAGTGTGTGGGTGCTGATCGCTTTGATCTTGTTGGGGGGCTACATCAGCTACCTCAAACTGGGTCGCTTTGAAGATCCGGAGTTTGTGATCCGCCAAGCGGTGATCAATACCCCGTACTCTGGCGCCACGGCGCAAGAGGTGTCTGACGAAGTCACGGATGTGATTGAAGGGGCGGTGCAGTCGCTGCAAGAGCTGAAAGAAGTGAAGTCGGTGTCAAAACAAGGCATGTCGGAAGTCACGGTCGAAATTAAGCTCGAGTTTGCCTCGTCATCGGCGGATCTTCAGCAAGTGTGGGACAAACTGCGCCGTAAAATCACGGATGCGCAGCGTATGCTACCCCCGGGCGCAGGGCCGTCTATCGTCAATGATGATTTCTCGGATGTGTACGCGCTGTTCTTTGCCGTGACCGGTGAAGGCTTTACGGATAAACAACTGCAAGACTATGTCGACAGTTTGCGCCGTGAGTTGGTGTTAGTGCCTGGCGTGGCGAAAACGGCCACTCTCGCTGAACAGCAAGAAACCATTTTTGTTGAAATTTCCAGTGAACGTTTAGCGAAGTTTGGTTTATCGGCTGAAAACGTGTTCCAAGTATTGCAGAAGCAAAATATGGTGACCGTGGCGGGCAGTATTGAAACCGATGCGATGCGTATTCCGGTGATCCCAAGTGCAAGCATTCATTCCTTTACGGATTTGAAGAACCTGCAAGTGGGCGTTGGGGAAAATAACACCGTGTTGCGTTTGGGCGACATTGCCAACGTGACTCGCGGTTATCAAGAGCCGTCATCCATGTTGATGCGCTACAACGGCGAGCGTGCGATTGGTTTTGGTATCTCGAATGTGACGGGCGGTAACGTGGTCGATATGGGTGATGCGGTGAAAGTGCGCATTGCTGAATTGGAAGGCCAACGTCCGCTGGGGATGGAATTGAATGTCATCTCCATGCAGTCGGATTCCGTGCGTGACTCGGTCACAAACTTTATCGACAACCTGATCGCCGCAGTTGTGATCGTGTTTATCGTGCTGTTGCTGTTCATGGGCTTGCGTTCTGGCGTGATCATCGGTTTCGTGTTGCTGCTGACCGTCGCCGGTACGCTGTGCATCATGCTGATCGAAGACATTGCGATGCAGCGGATCTCCTTGGGTGCCTTGATTATCGCCTTGGGTATGCTGGTGGATAACGCCATTGTGGTGACAGACGGGATTTTGGTGCGCTTGCAGAATAACCCGGATGAAGACCGCAATGTGATTGTGTCGGACGTGGTGAATGCCACCAAGTGGCCGCTATTGGGCGGTACCGTGGTGGGGATCTGTGCGTTCAGTGCGATTGGTCTGTCACCGTCAGACATGGGGGAATACGCCGGTTCGTTGTTCTGGGTGATCCTGTACTCCATGCTGTTGAGTTGGGTGTTTGCCGTTACTGTGACCCCAATGTTGTGCTTTGACTTCCTGAAAGTAAAAGCACGCTCGGCGGATCAAAAGCCGGGCCGCATGGTCACCATGTACAAAGCCTTGCTGACGTGGGTACTGACACACCGTGTGGTGAGTTCATTACTGTTAGTGGCGATGCTGGCTGGGGCGGTGTACGGGGTGCGCTTTGTGCCACCGGGCTTCATGCCGGAATCACAGCGTGCCCAGTTTGTGGTCGATGTGTATTTGCCACAGGGTTCAGACATTAAACGGACTGAGCAAGTGGTCGCGAGCATCGAGCACGATGTGAAAGCAAAAGACGGTATCACCAATATCTCCAGCTTTATTGGTGGCGGTGGTCTGCGCTTTATGCTGACCTATGCGCCTGAGGCGCGTAACCCAAGTTATGGCCAGTTGCTGATCGACATTGATGACTACACCAAGATCGCACCGCTGCTGGTTGAATTACAAAGTGAGTTGGATGCGAAATACCCAGACGCGTCGATCAAAGTGTGGAAATTCATGCTAGGTCGCGGGGGCGGTAAGAAGATTGAAGCGGGCTTTAAAGGCCCAGATAGCCGCGTGCTGCGTCAATTGGCCGAACAGGCAAAAGCCATCATGAACAATGATGATAGCTTGATCGCGGTGCAAGATGACTGGCGTCAGCAAGTGCCTGTCTTGCGTCCGGTGTATTCAGCCGAAGAAGCTCAACGCTTTGGCTTGACCACGCAAGAGATCAACCAAGCGATTGCACAGACACTGTCTGGCCGTCGAGTGGGCGTGTACCGTGAAGGTGACAATTTGATCCCGATTGTGGTGCGTGCGCCTGAAAACGAACGTGATCATCAGCGTGCGATTGAAAACACGGAAGTGTACAGCCAGAACGTGGGTGGCTTTATCTCTGTGAGTCAACTGGTGGATTCCGTGGATGTGGTATGGCAAGACGCGATCCTGCGTCGTATTGACCGTATGCCAACGATTTTGGTGCAGGCTGACCCAGCACCGGGTGTGTTAACGGCCGATGCCTTTAACCGTTTACGTCCACAGATTGAAGCGATTGACTTACCACCGGGCTACGAGCTGATTTGGTACGGCGAATACAAAGCGTCGAAAGATGCGAATGAAGGCTTGGTGATTTCAGCACCGTATGGTTTTGCTGCGATGATTTTGTCGGTGATCTTCATGTTCAACGCCTTGCGTCAGCCGCTTGTTATTTGGCTTACAACGCCATTTGCATTGGTGGGCGTGACCATCGGTTTGGTGATCTTCCAAACACCGTTTGAATTCATGGCGATTCTTGGCTTCTTGAGTTTGATCGGCATGATGGTGAAAAATGCCATCGTCTTGGTGGATCAGGCGGACATTGAGATCAAAGACGGGTTATCACCGTACCAAGCGATCATTGCGGCCGCATTGGGGCGTGCACGTCCGGTATTGCTGGGCGCATTCACGACGATTTTGGGTGTGGCCCCGCTGTTGATTGACCCGTTCTTCAAGAGTATGGCTGTGACCATCATGTTTGGTCTGTTGTTTGCCACCATCTTGACGTTAGTGGTGATCCCACTGTTCTATGCGATGTTCTTCCGCGTGAAGGTAGAAACGGCGTAATACAGAACACATCTCAGAACGAGACAGTGAAATAAACAAGAAGGGCGTACCGAGAGGTACGCCCTTTTTTATTTAGTGAAACTTACGTAAACGCCGTTGGGTCAGCAAAAATACGATCAGCAAAAGCACAGGGAAGAGCAAGTCGGGTTCCGGTACAATCGTGACATGAATATTGTCGAGGAAGTTACCCCGCGTCCCTTTGTTTTGTGACACAAACCGTAGGGTCGAGAAGTCACTGTCAGCATAGAAGGTCTCACTGTAATGTCGCCAGGTAAAACGTTCGTGATCCGCGAGGGTCGTCAGTAAGAGCGGGGTGTCCCCCATGACTTTGACAAAGAATGACTCACCGCTGTTACGGCGTGCTGCATAGTCAAACGACAGGGTATAGTGCTGATTGGGGTTGGTCGCAAAGGTTTGGTAGATCGAAAAGTAACTGCCTTGGTTGGGATGGGCATTTAATTCAGCATGCTGATCCCCGTGGCTGGACTCAAAGCCGAACAGCGAATCCCAAATTTCGATATTGTCCCCTTGCCACCCACTTAACCCCGGCGTGGTCGCGGGATCAAAATATCGCCATTTTTTATTCCCGACATCAGGTGCTTCAAAACTGCCGTGCTGGATTAAGTTTGCCTGTGAAAAGGCAGAGAATAACGTTGCAGACAGTAATAGAGCGACACCAAGCCCTTTTTTTATCAGTGCCGAGTAAAAGGAGTGTAAGGCCAATCTATCCATAGGTACCTTCCCATCAAGCGCATTGTATCGTTAATGTTGACTTTTCCATTAACACTAAGTCTTGTATATATGACAAAAAAGTACAAATAAACTAGCACGCAATCCAGAGAGATAGGCATAGAGAGAGGCAGAGAGGTAGGCATACACATCTTCATCGTGAACTCACTGTATGCGTTAAGACTGGATAATCATGGTTGTGTGAAAATAAATGCTTTGGCGACAATCACGGGCGTTTTGTCTGTATTTTCTTCAGCAGGAGTGTATTCCATCGCATTCAGACTATGCATGGCAATCTCATTCCACGCATCATTGGGTGTGGCTTTAAGTACGGATGGATTGAAAATGCCGCCATTGGAATCGATCAAATATTGTATTTTCACCATGCCGTTGTGTTTCGGCACTTCTAGCTTATAAATATTGAAGCTGCCTTTGTTTTCATGACTGATCCAATATTTATTTAAATCTGAAGCCTCAATCGCAATAGGGGGAGAGGTCAGGTAGGTTGTTGAGACGTGAGCGCTGCTACAACCGGTTAAAACAAAAAGACTGCAAAGGAATGAGAGGGCGATTTTCATGAATGCTCCAGCGCAATGATGGGGGACAGAATCACGTATTTTTGGCGTGAAAATAGCGGTTCAGACGGTAGCTTTGCCACCCTAGCATGGATAATTTGCATGTGCTGTTGCAGTGTTTTCTTTTCTGGGAGGCACAAGGATCTAACCGAGTCAGATCACAGGCCGCTATGCAACGAATGCTGAATGCTGAATGTTGACAGTGAGAGGGGAGGTTATTAGCTGGCGTCGCACAGAGAGAAATGAGTGATAAAGAAAAGAAGATGCCAGCGGGATCGTTGCTGGCATCGGTCACGATACGCGACTTATGACGCAATAACGTTGCGGTTACGCTGTTGACGCCACGCCGGAATCGCATTCGCCATCAAGATGGCAAGACAAGGCAATAACCAACTGGCGTGTGCACTATATAGCGGTAACCACAGCGAAAAGGCGTACTGAAGCGGTGTCGGCATAAAACCTAAGATACTGATGGCGTCTAACGTACCAAACAGGAACGCCGTAAAGAGGGTCATGACATACATGGCGCTGTAGCGTTTATCACCCGGGTAAAACAAGGCGGCAAGTACCAAGGCAATGGCGACGGGGCACAAAATCAGGATCACCGGCAAACTGATTGCCAGAATTTGGTTTAGCCCGATATTGGCAATCAGGCCTGTTGCCAGAATCACCAGTGTGGCACTGCGACGAAATGGCACAGCAAAGGTTTGTTCGTAGTACTCGGTACAGGCATTGGTCAGACCTACTGTGGTGGTTAAACAGGCCATGATAATGATCGCTGCCAGTAACAGCTGACCGTAGTCACCGAAGGTATACGCCACATAACGCGTCAGCAGTTCGCCCCCGTTTGTCACGCCTTCTGCAATCGGTGATGAGGTGGCACCCACATATCCCAATGCCAGATAACATGCCGCCATCAACACCGCATAAATCATCGCGACTTTAAACGTAATACGACGCACGGCACGGGTTTGTGTCACGCCTTTATCGTGGATATTTTTGATGACTACCCAGCCAAATCCCACGGCGGCAATGGCATCCATTGTCATGTAACCCTGTACCAGCCCTTGTGTAACGGCACCGTTTTCAAAATGGGGCTTTGGCAGTGGCGGTAGCGCTAACGGTGACACCATGGCGTACACGGCCAAGATTGCCAGCAGTACAATGAGCATTGGCGTCATGACTTTACCGATGTAATTCATCAGTTGGCCCGGATGAAAAGCCAACACTAATGTCACCAAACAGAACAGTACAGAAAAGAGGGGAAGGTAATCACCAGTGACAAACGGAGCGATGCCCATTTCATATGCCACCGTCACGGCGCGAGGCATACTGAAAGCGGGGCCAACGGCGGTCAGTAAGGCAACCCACATGACAGTCGCAAGCCAAGTTGGCAAAGGGTGCGTCAGTAATTGACTGTCATTTAATCGACCAAATACCACTAAGGTAAGCGCAGGCAAGCCCACGGCTGTGATCAAAAAACCGCCCATTGCAGGCAACAAGTGTTGGCCCGCTTCTAAACCCAGAAAAGGGGGGAAGATGATATTGCCAGCCCCGAGAAACATGGCAAATGTCATTAGCCCGAGAGCCAGTATGTCGCTTATTTTCATTGGACCAGTCCTTATTACATACCCATTATGTCTTTGGGGTATTTTTCGTTTGGACCGTCAGGATGCTGGGGGAAAAGGTGCGGTTTCCGTCAGCATGGCTGACGGAAATAGCCGCCAGCCTAGATAACGATGACTAGGACGACGACAGCAATAGTAAGAGAAGTTGTGCGCAACAGTGCACTCTCACCAAACGCCAGAGGCGAGTGAGTTAAAGAGTGGTAATGAAGTAAGTCTGGCTTAACCATGCGTATTCAGTCTGTTTGCGGACAATCATCACAACATATAAGTAATTAACCATTCTGTAAATAGGCTTTTATGGAATAAGCAAAGAAATATCAGACAGGCAGAGAGAATCTATCGTGACGTCTGACGTGGGAACGATGCCAGTGGTGAAACGGCATTGTTTAAGTGTGGACAACGAAGTAAGTGCCGTGAGCAAGGAGAGGGTAACGGTGGCGGTGAAGACAGAATGGCAGACATAAAAAATGGAGCGAGATGCTCCATTTTTTTATACTCAAGTGACCCCAAGTATATTAATGCGATTAGCTGATAATGCCGGTCAACAGTCCTGCAAAAATCAAGCTCGCTACCCCATAGAATCCAAATTCAATACGTGACTCTGTTGCGCTGTTTTCATCCGTGCTTTTCAGGGTGGCCATCGTAAAAAAAGCCCCACCTGCCAAGCCAATCAACAGGATGATTAAGCCAAATAGTATACCTTCGATAAGATAAGTCACATCCATGCTTATATCCTTTGTGGCACGGGAAAACGAGTGGCACGGATGATACACTTTTGGTCGTTATTGGCAATGAAAATTTGTTAACAGAATCAGGGAAAAGCCCCTCTTTGCTACTTATGCGACCTGTATGAATTAATAGGCACACATAGCCGCTTTATTGCCTATGTTTCCATCGTGAAGCTGAACGGAATGAGTCGGAAATGACCCGTTGTGATGGGGTGAAAAACACGCTAAAAATAAGACATTGAAGAGAGACAATATAATTGTCTAAAACTCGTCAAAATGCAGGTCTTTGTGGTGAGGTAAGCCGGCTATCTTCCATTACGCTTTTATTATCGCATCGATAAAAAAGGGGGCAGCGTGAAGATTGCATGTTTTGGTGAATGCATGGTCGAACTCAGTGGCCAGCCGCTGCAACGTACGTTTGGCGGTGATACGTTAAATACCGCGCTGTATTTGGCCCGCCTTGGTCATCAGCGCAATATACATGTGAGTTATGCGACGGCGTTAGGGCTGGATACGATCAGTCAAGATATGTTGGCGGCATGGAAGAAAGAAGATATTGATACCCGTATGGTGCGCCAATTACCGCATAAATTGCCCGGACTCTATTTAGTGGAAACCGAACCTAGTGGTGCGCGTCACTTCCATTATTGGCGAAATGACAGTGCGGCGAAGTTTTATTTCGCTGAGTTTTCTTCGCCTCTTGAGGTGGCGATAGAGCAACAGACGTTGGATGCTTTATATATTAGCGGGGTGAGTTTGGCGATTTTGGCAGAAGAGGCCAAAGCCATACTCGTCACCCTGTTAGAGAAACACCGGCAACATGGCGGTAAGGTGATTTTTGATAATAATTTTCGCCCACAATTATGGACGACGAAACAAGCACAGTATTGGTATAGCCAAGTGATGCCGTTTGTCGATATCGCGTTGATCTCAGAAAAAGACGAGCAACGTATTTGGGGAGAAGCCGCTCAAGACGCGATGGTTGCGCGTTACCAATTCGCGGGGTGCGAGGAGGTGGTGATTAAACGTGGGGCGGCACCGTGTATTGTCACCAGCCAATTACAATCGGTGCAACCGCAGGTGAATCATGTAGCGGTTAACTATGTGGAGAATGTGGTGGATACCAGTGCCGCTGGGGATGCCTTTGCGGCTGGGTACCTAGCGAGTCGGTTAAGTGGGGGGAGTGCAACGGCGGCGGCAGAATTAGGCCATCAGTTAGCGGCGATTGTGCTGCAACACCCCGGGGCGATCATTCCCCTTCAAGCGATGAAAGCATTGTTGCAATGATAAATGTGCGCAAAACCACCAAATGGCACACAATTAACGACAATGTGTACAAATATCAGTCAGTTGATTATTTTTATTAAAATTTATTGTTGACTCATACTGCGCTTTCCGTAGAATGCAACGCATACCGCAGCGAAGAACGCTGACTGGTACAAAGGCGCGTTGGCAGAGTGGCTATGCAGCGGATTGCAAATCCGTGTACCTCGGTTCGACTCCGGGACGCGCCTCCATTTGCGACACTAGCTCAGTTGGTAGAGCGCAACCTTGCCAAGGTTGAGGTCACGAGTTCGAACCTCGTGTGTCGCTCCAAATTTTAGATATTGTTTAGCAACAGTATCAAAGATGGTGTTTAACTTTTCAGTTAGCGCATCGCAATAAGAATTGCGTGCCCTGGTGGTGAAATTGGTAGACACAAGGGATTTAAAATCCCTCGACGTTCGCGTTGTGCCGGTTCAAGTCCGGCCCGGGGCACCATCTCATTAAAGGCTCACAAGGTAACTTGTGGGCCTTTCTTGTTATTTTACTCCCGTATAAGTTCGCATCCAAGCCCGAAACCAAGTAACCCCTGGTCTCAGTTGGTTAGGCTTTAAGTTCTTCAAGCGTTTAAGCCAAAAACAGAAATGGTCTATTCTTAGGCTATTTTCTGGATTCCAAATTTCTCTCCTGATAGCTCTGCTGAGAACATCATTGGCTTATTTTGATTACTTCAAATTTACCAGATAAATTAATACATATAACTAATTTTGGTGGTATATTAAAATAATGGGTGCCCAGCACAATGGAATCAAATATTTATGAAGACTGAAATTTACAAAGATTTTATTTTTGAAGCAGCTCACCGATTACCAAATGTACCTGATGGGCATAAATGTGGACGACTTCATGGACATTCGTTTTTAGTTCGTCTATACCTATCAGGTGAAGTTGATCCAACGAGTGGATGGCTTATCGATTTTGGTGATGTAAAGAGCATTTTTAAGCCTATTTATGAGCAACTCGATCATCATTACTTAAATGATATCGAAGGATTGGAAAACCCTACCAGTGAAGTATTGGCTAAATGGGTTTGGGATCACACCAAACCTCTGTTACCTTTGCTATCAAAAGTTGAAATTAAAGAGACATGCACTGCGGGTTGCTTTTATAGGGGAGAATAACTTATGGATTCAGTTAAAGTAGAAAAAATTGCTTCTCGATTATTTAAGTATGAAATTGATACTTTTATTATAGGTGTGTCAAGTGGACTGATCACGCCGATATATCCTGACGTGGAATGGCGTGAACTGAAGAAAAAGGTTCAGTGTAATGCTGCCTCTGAGGCCGATATTAGGCAATTGGTTGATATTTGCAAATATGAGCCACTAGAAGATATTTACGCATTAATGGATGAGTTAAAGTAAAGATTATTTACTTGTTTCGTTATAAAAAGAGAAGGCTTAGCCTTCTCTTTGTGTTTAAGGCGATATTACTTAATAAATATAGGGTAGTTTTTGCGTAACCCCTTACTTATCTCGTAGAGACGTAATATATTGGTTGAAAATAACTGTTTTTCAGAACTTGTGTTTTGAAAATCGTTCCATCGTCTTGTATAGGGAACGGTTGATGTTTTATCTTCAGGATTTTCTGGGTTTGGTGCCAAACCAAGTAACCAATAACCGCTGCTAAAATGGCAGCTGTCTTTGAAT
The DNA here is from genome assembly GCF_059941365.1 of Photobacterium sp. 270122K. Taxonomy (NCBI): domain Bacteria; kingdom Pseudomonadati; phylum Pseudomonadota; class Gammaproteobacteria; order Vibrionales; family Vibrionaceae; genus Photobacterium; species Photobacterium sp. 270122K. Next base: position 7,559 of record NZ_JBPOEN010000004.1, on the reverse strand, counting down.
AGGTGTAACTCTGTCTCGAAAAACCGGACCGAAGGGGTCTCATACTTCACGGATGACAGCGCAATATTGGCACATTTACTTGGTTCATTGAAAACGCGTAGCATGTGGCGACAAAGGTATGAAAAACCAATGATTGATGTACCGTGAGTAATATAGGTACGTTTCATGTCACGAGACTTTAATGACCACTCATCTTCAAAAACGTTAGCAACCGCAGTCCAAAAATTCATGATGATTTCAATAAATTTCAGGCGTGATTGTTCATCAAGTTCCTGATATACGCGTACCCCAATGGTTTGCAATATTTGACGTTGAACATTAGTGACAAATTCAGTAATTGAAGATTCGGCGATGATACCATCCCTATTACCATTAGACTTGATCAAACCAAACAGCGGTGAACCGTGATTACGGAAACCTAATTCTTCACACATGGATAGTGGGAATGCCTTTTCAGCAAGTGCTGGTGGTTTATAGATATCGTCGTATAACGCCAGTGCGTTAAGTTGCACTGATGTCAGTGGCTTACCTAGGTTTAGGATAAGGAATTGCTGAATATAGTCATTCTCATTTTCTGAAATGAAAATGGAGACAGGCAAAGGGTAACTTTCATGGTGGCTGTTTTTTACGCCGCCTGAACGCTGCTGGCCATCGACAATCGCACCGGGTAACTCGCTAGAGGGCTTTTCAGGATCGTAAGGCACGTGTAAGTAACCAAACTCTGAGCCTTCAGTAATGGGTTTAAAGATGACGGTGTTATCAAAGCCAATCACTAAGTTTGCTAAAATGGTTGAGTTCTTAGACTCGACATAATCTGTGATCGATTCGATGTGTTTGGGTAATTCACTGCGCTGGTAACCATGAATGTACTCACCTTCACGTGTAATATGTACAATCTTAGCCACATCACGGACTTTTTTACCTTCGACCCAACCAGTATAAACGGTCACGCCGTTCACCACTTCTTGGATTACTTTGATTTTTAATATTTCTGACATAATTACGACTCAGACTGCGACTGGATTGTTTCAATTACGCGTTGTTTGTGTTCGGTAACAATCGCAAGATTATGGATACCACGGCGTCGGTTAGACTGATTAGAGCGGAAGACGATATTCATGAGCCCTCCCTCATTATTACAAATACCACAGGCACACAGTCGCCATGCGCGTTGTGAAAGAAATTCGTTATATTTCTTCTGAATAACGGCTAACTTATTCGCCTTGTCGGTATTCTTTTTGTCCATTCTCTTTAGAAGGTTATTCATGATTTCCATGAAATTTGATTCAAGGAGTATGGTTGAATGGTTTTCGCTGGCTGATAGTTTCCGATCGAAGAAAGCAATCAGTTCATTTTTGATATCATAACTGGATTTATTTTGATCTTCAGTATCATCAACGTGTTCAACAAGTAAATCGTAGGCTTTACAGGCAACAATCGCTTTTAGCTCATTTTCAGCATCGAAAATCGTTGGATCAACTTGTTCAAGTTCTTTCAGGCAGTTGTCAACGATAGTGATGATTTCTTGCACAGTGGAGGACGCCAAATCATCGCCTGTGTAATCTTTACCCGCAAAGATTTTTTTCGCTTGATAGTAATACTCTACATTGATGTCATCATTCGTTTTAACGAGTAAATCAATTTCACTCTTGATGGTTGTTGGAATACAAACATCGTTCGTGACTTTCTCATACGCCATTAGCGCTTTAAGTGTTGAAGGTAAATCCAACCCTGTCTTATCGTAATTTTCTAGCTTTTTCAGGCAGTCCACTTCTAGGCGTTTGATGCACTCATTGATAGAAAGCGCTGTATTAGAGAGATCAATATCAAACTCATACTGCTTTTGCATGTTCTCAATCAACTGGCGTAACTCATCACGGTATACCTCGATGTGTTTTTGCACATTGTCGTGATCGCATTGTCTCACACGAATCATCAATGACTCTTGAAATTTTATTTCATCATCATCCAGGGTGTAGTACTTACCGCCTTTCAGACCCTGCATCAGTGGTGATGTGCTATCGGCACTGGTCACCCCTGCTTTTACGTAGGCAGGAATGTTGTCAAAACGGCAGATACCCAGTAGATGGAATTCGGTGTCTGGGTGACGCTCTTCACCCAAAACGTCCAACAACTCGAGGAGTTCATCAGTTTTTGACTTGATCATACCCCCGATGGTGATTTTGCGGTAACCGATCTCTTGCAATGCTTTTACTGAAGAGATGAATGACGCTTTGTCATAACCGTGCGCAACACCATAAGGCTCGAAATCATAGTGCTCTGATTTTTCGAAAAACTCTTTGGCATTTTTTAATGTGATTGCGATACGGCGTTCACTTTCATCGATAACTTTTGAGCCCAGTTTTGCCTTTGCCACGTCGTCTTTGGCATAAGGGAAAACAATGTGGTCGAGAGAAATACCGTAATCAAAACCGCCACGGTCATAAAATTCGATCAGTTCATCGACGGTGAATGGGGGTTCATACTCGGCATGATAGTCAAATGCACCACAGTCCCCCATGAGTTTGAATTCGCCTTCAGCTTCATCTAAGCGAAGGAACTCACGAGCGCCGAGGAAATAGAAATCTTCTGTTAGTTCAGGCTCATAGTACTTGCCACGCTTTTGCATGGTGCCTACACCCGCAAGAGATACAAGCATGCCATCGTATGGTTGCTCTTTAAGAATTTCGTGTGGGTAACAGTCATCATCGTAGGGACGATGGTGTTTGGGACGATAGGTTTTTCGACCATCGAAGTTCGGATCGACGAAATCTTTGTTATCTGGGAAGTAAAAGCGAAACTTAGTCACATTGAACCTTTGTTTTTTGTTTCTTTGTAAAGACCACTGAACCGGGTATCAAGGCAGGCAAAACCAGCTGCTTTATATCGTTCAAGCGATTTTGCAATAGCGCTAACACCATGCTTCTCAATATCTTTTTGGATAAAGTCGATGATAAATGCATCATCACGCTTCTCTCGAATAACCTTTATCGGTACAGGGATCTTCTCAAACTCTTCATTTAGGGCGCTGATAATATCACTGAATGAAGCTTTTGTATCTCTTAATCGATGCAGAAATAAGTGTGTTGCTATTGTTGTTATGTTTCGATTTGCGATGGCTAATCCATTGTTTTTGGTGGTTTTTTTGACTTCTTTGTGTTTGAGGGTTTTGGGTGAGCATTGAATAAATAGAAAGTCATAATTTTTTAATGACTTTGGTACCTTTGACGTGATCAATACGACACGATCCTTAGGTGTGCCCATGGTATCTAAGGCGACTTTTAGATCATGTTCTACCGCATTTAGGTATTCGTTACTGATGCAAAAGACAAACTTGCTATTGGGGGTGCGATTAAGCAATTCTGCGATTGAACCACCTGGCAGGAGAGAGTTCCTTGCTAAGGCTTGCCACCATTGGGTGAATGGCGTGGGCACGCGGTGCGTATTAACCGAAAATGTGGCGTTATAACCTGGCAGTAATGTTTCACCAGAAACAAGGCCAAAGCCTGCAGAAAGAATGTGTAAATGTGCATCTAACTGTTCACTTAAGGTTGATAGACTCTTAAAAGCATGTCCGGTGTAAAGTGATTTTGCTGTTACCTTTTCATTGCTGGACGCAAAGGCGGTTACCCAGTGGCTCAGCGTCTTTTCTAGAGTATCGCTTCTCAGTGGATTTAGATTCATTGAATTAGGCACTGCGCTAGATTTTTTGGCTGTGCAAGGTACCAATAGATGTAAGTCTTTCATGTGCTACTCCTTCAAGGGGCCGATTCTAACGTGATTAGCGGAATCAAACTACTTCTGTGCCTAGCTGGCTTGTAAATCTTCGTATATGCTTAACGTGCGGAGGATTGATAATGAAATACTACTTTCCGGATAGTCAGGATTTCGTTGACCCTGAATTTGATTTTATCACTGAAGAGCGAGATGTATTGCGTGTGCGACAGCGTGATGATGCTTATGCACATCAATTGTTGAATACTCGCCCATATGATGGCCTTTTGATTTCCAAGGCGATGGTAGACGGTGTTCCGGGTAGAACTGGGAAGACACGATACGCGGAGGGGCAAAAGTACCGGTTGTATAGAGAGGGCGCACATAAATATTTTCGGCTAAGTAAGCGTTTTGAGGTGATGGGTGATAGTGGTGCATTTTCATATGTAAATGAGCTAAAGCCGCCATACAGTACCGATGACCTTATTGATTTCTATTGTAAGGCCAATGTTAATCAGGGGGTCTCTTTAGATCATATCGTCTTTGGATTTAGAGACGAGTATAGCCGTAAAAAAAAGGGGCTTCCAATTGATAAAGAAGAACGGGTTGCGATAACGCTGGATAACGCAGAAAAACTCATTCTCAGAAAAAAAGCCTATGCGTTTACGCCGTATGGCGTTGCACAGGGATGGGATATTGACAGTTATGTTCAATCAGCAATAGCACTGCAGAAAATGGGTTATCAGCGTGTCACGCTTGGCGGCATAGTGACGATGGATTCAAGCCAAATCGTTCGGGTAGTCACAGAGATCGTTCAAAAAACCGATAAAAAACTGGGTTTTCATTTACTAGGGATTGGGCGATTAGACAATTTATCGACACTGCATTCGTTAAATGTATTAAGCATTGATAGTACTACGCCGTTGAAACAAGCATTCATGGATGATAAAAATAATTATCATTTTAAAGATCAGAAATACTGTGCAATTCGTATTCCACAGTCCTCAAGTAATGCAAGTGTAAAAAGGATGATATCTTCTGGCAGGTTGTCTCAAAAATTGGTCATGGAAAAAGAAACTCGCGCTCTGGCAGCTATGCGGCTATTTGACCATGATCAGTTATCCATTGATGAAACACTGGAGTATATATTTGAGTACGAAGATTTGTTCTCAGAGCGAAGGGGGATGTTATTGCCACATTATCGTAAAACGCTAACTGACCGGCCATGGAGAAAGTGCAGGTGTGCTATATGTAAAAAAGTTGGGGTGGAAATAATCATATTCAGAGGTTCTGAACGTAATAAACGACGAGGATTTCATAATTTACATGATTTTTATGCGGAATTTTTAAGGAATAAAGAGTATGAAAAAAAAAGCCATTAAGGTTAATCAAGATAAAAATGTTAACTTATTCGTGCTCACAATGAATATTCTTGAAATAGATTCGATCTGCACTATTTCAACAATATTTAGGGATGCAAATTGTTTGCTTCAAGGTTATCAACGGACTGAAATACGTAATCATGTTGATAATATCGCAAACTATATTAAGTCAGATGAGTCAATCATCCCAAATTCAATTATAATGTGTTTAAGTACCAACGTTCAGGTTAAGCAGATCGATGAGGAAATTTATGAGTTAGATATTCCAAACGATATAAACGCCGCAGTCCTAGTTGATGGGCAGCAGCGCGTTGCAGCGTTAAAACAATCTGGTAGAGAAGATTTTTACTTTTCAGTTTGTGTGTTTATTCATGATGACGTTGACTTTGAACGACAACAGTTCCTATTAATTAACTCTGCTAAACCATTATCGAGAAGTTTGATATATGAATTGTTACCTCACGCAAATGGATTGTTTAATGCAGACTTGATTCGAAAAAAATTACCCTCTCTAATTGTTCAATTGCTTAATTATGAGGAATCCTCCCCTTTAAGAGGGTTAGTAAAACTCACTACGAACCCAGAAGGTATTATCGCAGATAATTCATTGATAAAAATGGTAGATAATAGTTTGAGAGAGGGGGCGTTGTACCATTTTAGAGGTGAGTCTATCCGAACATGTCGGCAAGAGGATTGCCAAAGTTCTGTTTTTTTGCTTTGTGATTACTTTAAGGCGGTAAGAAATGTTTTCAATGATGAATGGGGTAAGAAACCCAAAGATTCTCGCTTGTTTCACGGCGTAGGTATAATCTCTCTAGGCCAGTTATTTGATGAAATATATTATTCGCATAGTGTAAGAAAAATTAAGATGTCATTTGGTGAATATGCTATAGATCAACTTCATAAAATAAAGCCTTATTGTTGTTGGAGTAAAGGAGTTTGGAAGTTAGGTAAAGATGAAGATGGAGAGGAAATTGAGAAAAAATGGAATCAAATTCAGAATATAACTACAGATATAAACTTAGTTACACGGTACTTGATAGGTGTATATGATAAGATTGAAAGAGGCGTCTATATGGAAAAGAGAAATACACTTTAAATGGGCACAATATCTAAATATGATAGAACATTACTCGATATCACAATAGGCCACTACACTTTATGATAACACTCACTGATGAAGCCCACATTGTTATGGTGGCTCTACAAGACAAGGGCCTTGAGACGCCAATGAAGGCTGAAAAACTGTCGCGCTGCGAGCAGTTAGAGATTATATCAAATGCAACCAGAGAAATACTGAATGCTCTCTCATTGGATTTGGATGATGACAGTCTGGCCGATACGCCAAATCGAATTGCAAAAATGTACATAGATGAATTGTTTTCAGGCTTGAACTATGTGAACTTTCCTAAAATATCAACCATCGAGAACAAGATGTGCATTGATGAGGAAATTGTGGTTAAAGGGATTTCATTTACCAGTACTTGTGAGCATCACTTGGTTGTCATCGATGGTATGGCAACGGTTGGTTATGTGCCGGGTGATAAGGTGCTTGGTTTATCTAAGATAAACCGCCTGGTACACTTTTTTGCGCAAAGACCTCAAGTGCAAGAAAGACTTACAGCGCAAATATTTGCAGCCTTGCAAGCGATACTTGGTGTTGACGATATTTATGTAAAACTGGAAGCTGCACATTATTGTGTAAAAAGTAGAGGTGTTAAAGATGTCACCAGTACAACAATCACGGTGAAGTCGGGCGGTTACTTCAAGAAAGTCAAGTATCAGTCAACTTAATTCAATGATACATAGTTATACCTGGTTACTATTGAACCTCAACCAATTTATAGAATTGCTCTGGCATTGGAGCAGTTTTGTTGTGGTCAACCATCTCCGAACCGTAAATTTGATTGTTTTTCAGCTTTCGCTGGCGGCAACCCATCATTGTGACTGTGTGATCGTTGCCAATTGTAATAGTCCATCAAGTAATAGCTGATATCCTTTGATGCTTCTGTCATTGTCATGTTTCCGTTCTCAGGCTTCTGAATAAGCCCTCCATTGGTGCATTGTCCCAGCAATTACCACGACGGCTCATAGTTGCTTGATTTGATACCGCCACAACCGTTGGCGAAATAATCGACTCGCATACTGTGAACCCTGATCTGAGTGGAACAGAAGATTTTTAGGCTTGCCCCTAAGCTCGTAAGCCAGATCTAGAGCTTTAACAACCAATGCGGCATCCGGATGGACTGACATCGCCCATCCCATAACACAGCGAGTATGCAAATCAATAATAACAGCGAGATAGCACCATTTAGAGTCTGCCCAAATGTAAGTGATGTCGCCACACCACACTTGATTGGGGCCACTTACATCGAACTCTCGGTTTAGATAGTTTGGAATATCCGATCGTTCATGAGGTGCCGTTTTATATTTGTATGCGCCAGGCTGTTTACTTGTTAGCTC